>JADFNR010000010.1 GCA_022563275.1 Chloroflexota bacterium
CCACAACCGCGCTTTGGCTAAAGAGAACACCGGCAGATTGCCCGAGGCGATCGAAGATTATGACCGATCGATCAAGCTTGACCCGGACCTGGCCATCGCCTACGCCAACCGCGGCGGCGCCCATAACAAATCGGGCAATTTCCAAATGGCGCTCAACGACTTCAACCAATCGCTGCGGTTGGACGGCAAGTCCGCATCGGCCCATACCCGGCGTGGCCTGGCCCTTCTGAATCTGGGCAGATTTAAAGAGGCGCTGGCCAGCCTGGACCGGGCCATCGAGTTGGACCCGGAGTTTTCCCCGGCCTACGGCAACCGAGGCATCGCCCATTCCAGGCTTGGGAAGACCCAGTTGGCCTTGGCGGACTTCGGTAGGGCCATCAGCCTCAACCCCGACTATGGCCTGGCCTACATAAACCGGGGCTCTGCCTACGACGGTCTGGGCAGGTTCGAAGAGGCGATCGCCGACTACGCGAGCGCCCTGCTTCTGTCGCCCAACTCTCCTGCTCTATACTCCAACCGTGGCGCCAGCTACCACGCCCAGGGCGACCTGCAAAGAGCGTTGGCCGACTTCGAAACAGCCATTTCCCTCGACCCCACCCTGGTGCCGGCCTGGTACAACCTGGGAGTGACCCACGAAGACCTGGGAGAGCTTGATAAGGCGGTCGTCGATTACGAACAGGCCATCGCCATCGCGCCGGAGAATATCGACGCCCTCATCAACCGCGCCCTCGTTTATTCCGCCTTGGAGAAATACGGCCGCGCCGTAGCTGACTTGGACCGTGTCGTCGAGATCGACCCCACCTACGCCAAGGCGTATGTGGTCAGGGCCCGCGCCTACGTCAAACTGGGCCGGGAAGCTCAGTCCCAGGCCGATATAAACCGGGCCGTGGCCCTTGGCGTCGACCGCGTCAAGGCGGAGATAAGCGCGGAGATAAACACCACGGGCCTGGCCCCTTCCCCTTAGGCGTATAATCCCGGTTATACCCGGCTATACTCGGAGAAGCGCCAAAGCCACACCGGCCCTGCCGGCCTAGGGGTCAATCCAGATGTTGCTCCGCTTCCTTTCAGCCCTCTACAGCGGGATGAAGTCACTCTCCAGCGGTTTTTACTATAACTGGGGCCTGACCTACGCCCGGTGGGGGCAACCCGCCAAAGCCATGTATTACCTCAACCGGGCGGCCCAGCTCAACACCACCGGCGCCCAGATCTATTACCAGCGCGGGATGTTGTTCATTGCCATGGGGCAGCCCGCGGCGGCCATCAGAGACTTCGACACCGCCATCAGCTCCAATCCCCAGTACCTTGACGCCTATCTCAACCGGAGCATGATGCACGCCATGAACGGCAGTCACGAGGAAGCCCAGAAAGACGTTGACAGCGCCGTGGCCCTGGGCGCGGACCGGCCCAGCTTGGAAAGCCAGATCGCCGCGTTGCGGGAACAGACCGGTTAACACCCCCGATCAGCCATGCGAATCTTCATAATCGTTCAGGCGCTCTTCAAATTTTTCGGCCGGATGCTACCCGGCTCCGTTGCCATGTCCGGCGCCGAACGGGTTTACGATTCCGGAGTGCGGCTGCAGCGCCGAGGCAAGCTGCAAGAGGCGGTGGATCGCTACACCGAGGCCATCCGGATGGACCCCTCGCTGGCCCAGGCCTACAGCAACCGCGGCTCGGCCCACCTCAACATGGGCAACCCCAAGATGGCCATCCCCGACCTGGACGAGGCCATCAGGCTGAGTCCGACCCTGGCGGTTGCCTACAGCATCCGGGGATTGGCCCATACCAACCTGGCCGATTTCGGACAGGCCGTGAAAGACCTGAACCAGGCCGTCCGCCTTAACCCCAATTTCGCCGACGCCTACAGCAGCCGTGGGTTCGCCCACCGGGCCGCGGGCCGCCTGCACCGGGCCATCAACGATTTCGACCAGGCCATCCGCATCGACGGGAAATTCTCGGTGGCCTACAACAACCGGGCCGATGTCTACATCGAGATGGGCGAGCCCGAGCGCGCCATGCCCGACCTGGACGAGGCCATCAAGCTGGACCCCTGGTTCGCCGTGGCCTACGCCAACCGGGCCTTCGCCCGCACACTGCTGAAGGACGACGCCGAAGCCATCAAGGACGTTGAATCGGCGGTAAAACTGGGCGTTGACCGGGCCCTGCTGGAAGAAAAATTGGAAGAGTTCAAAGAGCGCGCGCAGTGACGGCGGCTCTCCATCTCAAAAACCCTTTCCCGAAGACCCCTTATTCTCAATAACGAGGCTGCCAACATGCCCCGGTATGCGATCAACGCGCCGCGATTGAACCAGACATTGGAGGACCTGGGCCGCCTGGGTGAAAGCCCCAATGGCATGGACCGCGTCGCCTATTCCCCGGCAGACATCGCCGGACGGGAGTACACCATCGAGTTGATGCGCCAAGCCGGCCTGGAGACCCACATCGACACGGCGGGCAACATCATCGGACGCAGGCCCGGTTCCGACGGCGATCTGCCGGCCATCGCCCTGGGCTCTCACACCGACACCGTTCCCAAGGGCGGCAAATATGACGGCGCCCTGGGAGTAATGGCCGCCATCGAGGCGGTGCGGACGCTGGCGGAGCAGGGCCACCGGACCCGCCATCCGGTGGAGGTGATCGATTTCACCAACGAAGAGGGCACCCGGTTCCACCGCTGGCTGGTGGGCAGCCGCTCCATGGCCGGCCTGCTGGAGCAGGAAGACCTCGACGCCCTGGACGACGACGGCCTCGGCCTGGGCCCGTGCCTGGCCGATATCGGCGGTGACCTCTCCCGCATCGGCGAAGCCGTCCGCGGCGCCGGCGAACTGGCCGCCTACTTTGAACTGCACATCGAGCAGGGTCCCAACCTCTACCAGTCCGGCACGCCCATCGGCGTGGTCACGGGCATCACCGGCCGGGCGGTATTCGAGATCGAGATCGAGGGCAAGGCCAATCACGCCGGCACCACACCCATGTCCAACCGCCGCGACGCCCTGGTCAGCGCCTCCAAACTGGTCTTGGCCATCCAGAAGATGTCCGCCGAGCAGGAGATCTGCCGGGTATCGACCGTGGGCTCCATCAAGGCCGTTCCCAACGCCGTGAACGTCATCCCCGGCAGCGCCAGCATCGGCCTGGAGTTCCGCGACACGGACATGGAGGCCCTGGCCGCCGCCGAGCAGGAGCTGCGCCGGATCACCGGCCAGGCCGCGGCCGATGACGGCGTGGACATGGAGGTCAACCGCCACCGTTTCACCACCTCGGTCCCGATCACGCCCGAGATGCAGGCCCTGGTGGCCGGGGCCGCGGAGAATTGCGGCCTGACCTGGGAGCCCCTGCCCAGCGGCGCCGGACACGACGCCCAGGCCATGGCCTCCATCACCCCGGTCGCCATGATCTTCGTGCCCAGCGTGGATGGCATCAGCCACTCACCCGAGGAATACTCCACGCCCGAAGACTGCGCCAACGGGGCCCAGGTTTTGTTGGAGCTTCTGCTGCTGGCCGACGACCGGTTCTAGCCCGCTCCCGCGATACAGATATGCATCTAACATAGCGTCCGCATCACGAGAATCCTGCGTAACGAGGCCCTTGGATGAAATTATCCGGCTCCTATGAGTTCAACGCCAGCCCCGAGAAGGTGTGGCAGACCCTGACCGACCCCCAGTCCCTCTCCGCCTGCATCCCCGGCTGCGAAAAGCTGGAGTCGGTGGGCGAGGACGAGTACAAGGCCACGGTGACCATATCGATGGGGCCCATCCGTAGCAAGTTCGACGCCACGGTCAAGATGATCGACATGAAACCTTACGAGTCCTACGGCTTGATCATCGAGGGCAAAGGCCCCTCTGGTTTCGTCCGGGGGGAGTCTCAGGTGACCTTGGCCTCGGACAACGGGAAGACCATCGTGAGCGTGGTATCCGACTCCTCTTCGGGGGGCCTGCTGGCCAGGGTCGGTCAGCGCATGATGGAGAGCTTCGCCAAATCCATGATGGACCGCTTCTTCACCTGCCTCCAGCAATCCGTTAAATAGCCCGGCAACTGGCCCGGCAACTGGCCCGGGCGATTGCGCCGCCGTGTGGGCTCTGCTATTGTGTCCGCGAACCGGGATCTGACCAGAACGCCCGTTAACGGAGGGGAACATGGAGCGCCGCATACCAACCAAAGAGGAAGTCCTGGCATACCTGAAGGAAGACCGGAACTGGGGCCGTTGGGGCAACGACGATCAGGTCGGCGCGGTGAACATGGTCACCCCGGAAAAGCGGCTCGCCGCCGCGGCCACGGTCAAGTCTGGCCGGGCGGTCTCTCTCAGCCGGGAATTTCCCAAAACACCGGCGCCCAACAACCCAACCCCAGCCCTGCACTACATGAAAAAAGTCTCCCGCAGCGAGACCTCCGGCTTCTCGGCCGACTTCTACGGCATCTCCTACCACGGCACCGCCACCACGCACCTGGACGCCCTCTGCCACGTGTGGGACGAGAACGGCATGTGGAACGGCCGCAAGCACGAAGACGCCATCACCATGGACGGCGCGGTCTGGGGCTCGGTGGAACACTGGAAAGAGGGCATCATCACCCGGGGCGTGCTGCTGGATGTTCCCAAGTTCCGGGGCGTGCCCTACGTGACCATGGACACCCCGGTCCACGGCTGGGAGTTGGAGGACATCGCCAAGGCCCAGGGCGTTGAGATGGCGCCCGGCGACGCGCTGGTGGTCTACAGCGGCCGGGAGAAGTGGAACGAGGACGGCAACACGATCTGGGGCGGGGACCCGGCCGAGCGGCCCGGACTGCACGCTTCCTGCCTAAAGTTCATCCGCCAGTCCGATTGCTGCCTCCTGGTCTGGGACATGATGGACTTCACTCCCAACGGCTACGACCTGGCCTGGTCGGTCCACGGTTCCATCTTCGCCTACGGCATCGGCCTGCTGGACAACGCCCTGTTGCAGCCCCTGGCCGAGGCCTGCGCCGAAGAGGGCCGCTACGAGTTCCTGCTCACCGTCAACCCCCTGCGGGTGGTGGGCGGCACCGGCTCCCCCGTCAACCCCGTGGCCATTCTTTAGTGATGATCCCCTAGCGTCATTAATCAGCGGTCTACGAGATTAACTGATGAAGGGGCAATTATCCCTTGACGTCATTGAAGGATTACGATCCTTTAGGCGGTGGCTCAACTACAACCTAACAAAAAAAAGACCGGCAGGATCTTAAACCTGCCGGTCTTTCGTTCACTGCCCTTTGGGATGTTCGCGCCTAGATGACCGAAGGCTCCACCACGCCATCCGTGACTGTGTGGTGGTTCGACGGCACGGAACCGTTCAGCTCCTGCACACGCTTCCGCATCTGGTCCATACGCGAGAAATCGGTGATGCCGGAGATTATCGTGATCGCCGACAGATACTTGGTCCGGCGGTCCGGATAGTCGCCGTAGCGGACCTTCCCCACGGTGGTCAACGCCTCCAGCCTGGACCTGCCCACTGATATCGCCTGGGAGAACAGGTGCTCCGGCCTGCCGTGAACGATGAGCGACGCCGCCCGGGCACCCGACACATCAGCCGGGAAGGTGAGGGAACTCTTCTCCACGCTCCTTTCAATGATGTTCTCCAACTCGTGGGTACCGGGGTCCATTCCATCACGCCAGAAATGGGATTTTATCTTGATCTCCTCAGAGCAATAGCCGATGGTCGATACATCGCCGATCAGACCCAACGTGGCTTTTATCTCTGAAGAACTGAACACCTCCTGGGGCGGAGGGCGAATCTCACCCGCGGTGAGGATAGTGGTGAGGGTCTGGGCCAGATGCTCGTTGACCCGTTGGTACATCCTCTCCACCGACTCCCGGGTCACGTGGGGCTGCTCGTACTGCTGATTGTCCACCAACAGGATGTTGTTGAAATAATGGTTCCAGAGCTCGAAACTCTTGACCGTGTTGGAAAGGTTGAGCGCCTCTTTTTCATTGGGCATTCCAGATACAGATGGAATAACGCCAATGCCGTAAACCGGGATTTGTTTGTAGACCTTCTTCAGTTCGTTGGCCAGGACGAATCCGCCTCCAGCGCCCGTTCCGCCGCTCAGGCCGGCCACGATCCAGATAACTTCAGGGTCCCGTTTCCGGACCTTGGCGTCGATGGTGTCCATCATCTGGGCCAACGATTTTTCGGCGATGCTGGCTCCCAGGTCGATGTCAGAGCCCACGCCGCGTCCCCGGAGGGCGTATTTCCCGATCAGGACCTTGTCACGGATGTACCGCAAGCCGGAAAGGTCGGCCTCTTCCGTGTTGACGGCGATGGCGCTGTAGAGACGGCGGTTCATTCCCATCAGGGAATTGGCTATCTTGCCCCCCGCCTGTCCAAAACCGATCCAAAGTACTCTCATGTCTCCCTACCTCCAGTGTCGGCCCAACGCCAGCCGAGGCCGGCCGGACCGCACATCTCCCTCCGAATTCTTTTGGCGGATTCCCACCGCGCCAGGCCGGCATGTGAGCCTGGCTGCTTCTTAACCATTGTTCTGTTCCCAAAATCGCCGTTCACGGACCGAAGCCCGCCGGTAGACTTTCCATAAACCCGGGTTCAGTAATCGCGGTCAGCGTCGGTGATAGAGTTTTTAAACTCCCTGCCTTCATGGCAGATCTGGCATTCTCCCCAGCTGATCGGTCCATTGGCCGTCTCGATGACCCAATGGTGCCGGCAGACAGGCTCGGCCGGTTCTTCAGCCACCGCCTTAACCGCCACGTTCTCCACCAAGTCTTTCTCGATCACCATGATCAACCTCCAGGGCGGGGTGCAACCCCACGCCAGCGCAACGGGTCAGACGCGACCCTGATATTGCAAGCGGTGCTGTGTTTGAAAGGGCCGGTGAACCGAAACCTTTTCCACCACTTCACGTCCTCTGACGTTACTTACCAAGCGGCCTTTATGTCAATGGAATTTAAAACTATTTTGAATCAATTTTAATACTATAACCAAATTATAGGCGTGGCAACCTGATCGAGTCACGACAAAAACAGACCGGCAGCGACTGCTGCCGGTCTGGCTCGCCTAATTTTCGGGAGACCTGGCGATCAAGCGGCCGCAATGGCCGGCTTCAACTTGGGCTCCTCTTCCCTAAGGGCAGGCATCACATGTTTCGCGTACAGCTCCATGGAGCGCATCACCTTCTTATGTTCCAGGCCTCCGATGCGCATCTGGTGCATGAAGCTGGTCGCCCCCGCCTCGTGCATGTAGCGCTTCATCTGCGTTATTACCCGCTCCGGCGACCCGAAGGCCGTGCCCCTCTCCCACACGTCCTCGACGGTAATCTTGGACAGCACACTGGGGTCTCGTGGGTAGTTTTCGTAGCCGGTTGCCGGGGCCGGCCGGCCAGGCGCGCCGGGCAGAAGCGTGGCCAGTAGGTGATAGAACCACACCACGTGCTTGGTCTCGGCCTTTGCCTCTTCATCGGTGGGGGCCACGAAGGTTCTGACGGAGAAGGGCTGGTCGATGGCGTCGGCGTCGAAGCCCTGGTCCGTCATCAATTTGCGGTACCCGGCGAAAGCCTCCGACACCGTGCCCAGGTCGGTGAACTGGGGCGACCGGAGCAATGAGATGCCGAACTTTGCCGCAAGCTCGTAGCTGGCCGGGCTTATCGCGGCCATGTAGAACGGTGGATACGGCTTCTGGACGGGCTTGGGAAATATCTCAGTGGGCTCTTTTATCTGCCAGTAGGCGCCCTCGTAGGTGAATTTTTCGCCGCTCAGGGCCCGCCGGAGAATCTCGAAGGACTCAATGAACATGGAACGGGAGTCTTCCTGGGTCACGCCGAACCCCTTGAACTCGGGAGGCTGATACCCACGGCCCACGCCCAACATCAACCTTCCTCCGCTCAGGGCATCCACTAGGGCTGCGTCTTCGGCAACCCGCAACGGGTGCTGGAAGGGGAGCACCATTATCGCGGTGCCGATCTTCATCTGGTGGGTCCGCTGGGAAATGGCCGCCGCCATGGTCAGTGGGTTGCCCAACATCCCGTAAACCGCGAAATGGTGCTCGGGCAGCCACACCGAGTCGAAGCCCAGTTCCTCGCCGTACTCGATCTCCTCCAAAACTTCGTTGAATATCTGGTCTTGGGGAATGTCGCCAAAGTCGCTAAACAGGTAGAACAGTCCAAATTTCACGTCTTACCTCCTGGGTGTGCCTAATAGGGCAACTATAAAAAATGAAGCCTGCGTCTGGAAGATGCACGAATACCATTTTTGGTAGTGCATATGCATCACCGGAAACCCTTGTATTGGGATTCCGGTGACCGGGAAGGGGGGGCGCGGCCCGCCGTCTCAGGAGACGGGCAGCGGGGGAGAGGCTGGTCATCAAGAAACCTTGTCCAGCTTCTTGAATACCAGCAGATGGTCGTAGACCGGGCAGCACCATTCCCTGACCTCAGAGTTGTCCCTGGACGCCATGTGCAAGACAGCCTCGGCCTGGGGACAGAGGCCGGGTGTAACCGGACCATTTGTCGTCACTTTCAGGTAATCACCCTGGATGACGCCCATGGGGCAGATTCCTCGGGCTCCGACCACCTTGAATATAGTGGCTGGCAGATCGACCCACTCCGGCGGATCCAACGTCAACTCGTCTTCCCATCCCGCTTCCGAGAGCGGGTGGAGATCCGAGAGGGGCGCCGCTTCCCCCTTGGCCGCCACAACTGTCGCGGCGCCTTCTGGACGGACCTTTAGATAATGCCGGTAGACCATGTATGCCATTCCCACCGCAGCGGCGTAAGTGACGCCGGGCAACAGGGCCAACGGCGTGGAGGTCGTAACCGCGATCGTCACCCCGATGGCGATCAACAAGAGTCCAGTGGATGCCACCAATTCGGCGAGGGTGAATTTCAGCTTTCCTCCCCAACGCCGGCCGTTCTCATCCCGTCCAAAGATCGCGTATCTCATAGACCTGGCCTCCTTTGGGAAAAGACGACCCACAGTGTCACGCGGCTCGTTCCCCGTGCTTAGACCATTCTATGAACGGGGGTGCGCGGGCCGACAGATGCAGATTCGTCATTCCTCGTAGTGCCGTTGCATCAAATGGCCCTATTGGGACCCTATTCCCTATCGATCATCCGGTTACCCAGCACGTAGGCGACCGCCTCCAGGCGGGTATGCACGTTCAATTTGCCCAAGATATTCTGGATGTGGTTCCTCGCGGTGGCGTTGCTGATCATCAATTTCTTGGCGATTCCGCTGGTGCCCTCACCTTTGGCCAGCATGGTCACTACCTGTTGCTCCCGGCTGGTCAGGTCTTCGTGGTGGTGGACCTCCGGCTCCCTGGCCGCGGCGGGGCTGCCGTAGGCCGAGACCTCCCGTGAGATGCGCTCCAACGTATGCCTGGCGTCCATGCCTTCGGTGACATCCCGGAAGATGTGCACCACCACGGCCAAGCGCCGGTCGTTGCCTTGCTGGTTGTCTATGTAGGTATGGACCACGCTCAACCACCGGCCCGTGCCGTCTTTGGCTCTGACTTTCACATCCTGGCCGGGAGTGGGGCGGCCGCCTTTGGCGCAATCCATGACTGGGCAGCCCAGATAACAGACCTGTCCGGACCATTGGTCGACGCCATTGATAACGTCGTAACAGAAACGTCCCAGAACATCCTGGGAGGAATATCCCAGGATTCTTTCAGCGCCCTCGTTCCAGTGGACGATCCGCTGGTCCTCATCGACGGCAAATACCCCGTCCGCCGTATTAGAGATGCTTTCTAAAATCTGAAGCGTTTCCATAATCAACTTCCCGGTAATCGATTTTCCGGCCCGAACCGCCGGTATGATCTACTGCCAAGATCGTTTTCCCTCAGATCGTTTTTCTTTAGCGTGTCCCCATGCTAGAACCACCGCTTCATCCACCGTTTCTCAAATAGCACCTTGGCTAAATGCCACCTTCGGCTGGGCTCGTGAAACTTCACCTGGGGCAGTGGAAGGGCGTAAAAATCGCCTCCACCGAATCCGGCCCGGCCGCCCCCGGTTTCGACGAAGCATAGCCCGTGCCCGTCAAAGGTCCCCTCCCGGCCCCTCCCATTGATCCGTGCCGCGATCGTTTTGGCCACGGCCTGGGCTTGGCGGTGGGCGAAAACGCCGGCTTTGGGCAGCGGAAGGCCCATCTCCAGGGGAATCGACGTGTTATCGCCGATGGCGAACACCCCCGGGAACCTGGTCTCCATGGACTCGCGGTCCACACTTATCCAGCCCCCACTCTCCGCCAGCCCCGCCGCACACACAACCTTGGGCACTACGTGGGGCGGCACGTAGGCCAGGAAGTCGTAGGACACCTCAACGCCGTTCTCGAACGTGAGGATGCGGGCGCCGGGGTCAACCTTCTCGATCTGGTGCTTCGGGTAGTAATCGATGCCACGCTGGGCGAGCATTCCCTTGACGCCCGCCGACACCACCGGCCCGGCCACTCCCATGGGCCCCGGCTCGGGGGAATAAAGGCTGATGGAGGCCTGGGTCTCGGGGTGTTTATTCTGGGCATGGTGGGCCAGGAGCATGGCCGCTTCGTAGGGCGCCGCCGGGCATTTGAAGGGCATGCCGGCCACCAGGACCGCCAACTTTGTCCCTTTGGGTTCCTGGCCCATCCCGCGGCAGAAATCCCTCACGGCGATGGAGCCTTCCAGGGAATACAGGTTGTGGCCCGCCTCCTCCAGCCCAGGCACTTTTCCGGGGGCCAACTGCGCGCCCAGGGAGACAACCAGATAATCGGAGTCGATTATCTTCCCGCCGACTCCCACACGCTTCGTCGCGGGGTCGATGGATTCCACCTCACCGCGCACAACGTCGATTCCCTTCTTCAACAGCCTCTCCAGCTTTTTGGTTATCACGTTGGGCTCCCGCAGGCCCACCTGAAGCCAGAGCAGGGACGGCCAAAAGACGTGGCCGCCCGTCTTATCCACCACCAACACGTCATGCTTCCGGCCCAACCGCCGGCGCAGATCGTTGGCCACGGACAAGCCGCCCACACCTCCGCCCAAGACCACCACCGTCTTGTTTGTCATATCGCCCCCTCGGTCCGAGCGCCCGGCTATCCCATCACCGCTCCTTCGTTAATTCACCAAGTACAGGACCGGATAGATGAACACCCAGGCCACATCGACAAAGTGCCAATATTTGACCGTGCCCTCCACCGGCCAGGTGTTTCCCTCAGTGAACCGGCCCGTACGCCCCAGCCAGAGCACCGAAGCGAGAACGATGAGTCCCGTCACAACGTGGAACGCATGGATGCCGGTCATGGTGAAGAATAAAGTTCCAAATCCTGTATTCGGCGGGAAGTGTTCGAACGCCTGCTTCCATTCGTATCCCACCCCGGCCAGGAATATGGATCCCAGGATCAGCGTGAACACAAGATACCGGGAGAACTCCTTCTGCCGGCCGTGAAAAGCATAAGTCTCAGCCCGGTAGGCGGTGAAACTGCTCAAGATGAGCACAAAGGTGATGACCAATCCCAAGTTCTGGTCCAGCGATTCCGGCCGGCCCAAGCCCTCCAGAAAGAACCTGCTGGAGATCAAGGCCGAGAACAGGAATGTCTCCGAGGCTAGGAACAGCCACAGGCCGATACTGTTCAGGGTGCGCCGGCGTTGGAGCGCCAATTCAGACATTGACGGCGCGTTCATCGTCACTTCTGGCTGTGCTCCGTGTATTGCTGCCGATTCTGCTGGCATCTACTCAGCCCCTCCACGCCACAGGTGCGCTATGTGCATGAAGTAATAGAGTATGAGAGCAGCGTCCATCACGTTCATGATCACCATCCATGGTAGATTTCCGCTGTCGATAACTTTGAACAAAAGAAATTCGAGGGCGGTCAAAACGAAGAGGGCCAAAGCCACCATCGCTCCCAGTCTTTGGGCGGACCTAAGCTTTTCTTGTTCCACGCATCTGCTCCTAAAACGGCCAATATGCACCTAGAATTACTTGCCATCCAGCTAGTCCGCCAAATGCACGACTGGAGACCGCTGGAGGCCGCTGGGTTAATCTCCCACTTGAGGCTGCGGCGACCCGCCTGACTTCGGCGCCGAGTGTATCGAGCCGGGCACTCCATAGTCGTAGGGCTCGCCCACCACTTCCGGTTCCTCCAGGAAGTTTTTCTCCGGAGGAGGCGATGTTGTCTGCCACTCCAGTGTTCGAGCCTGCCAAGGATTGGACGCCGCCTTTGGCCCCCGCACCCAGGCATAGACCAGGTGGATGGCGAAGAGTGCGAAACTCCCAGCGAGCACGAAGGCTGCCACGCTGATGAAGATGTTGATATCGGTCAGGTCCGTCGGATACGACGGGTTCCTCCGGTTCATGCCGTGGGTCCCGGCATAGAACATGGGTATGAACGTTGTGTTGTAGGCCACGAAGAGCCACCAGAAATGGATCTTGCCCAGAGTTTCGTTGTACATCCGGCCCGTTATCTTGGGGAACCAGTAATAGATCGCGCCCAAGACGGCGAATATCTCCGCGCCCATGATTGTGTAGTGGAAGTGGGCCACCACGAAATAGGTATCCTGAAGTTCGATGTCCGTGGGGACATCCGCCAAGAAGATTCCGGTCACTCCCGCGATGACGAAGTTGGAGAGGAATCCCAGGGCAAACAACATGGGCGTGTTCAGCCACATGCGGCCCATCCAGATTGTTCCCAGTCCCGCCAGGAAGACCATTCCCGTGGGGATCGATATCAGCTCGGTGATCACCATGAAGGGCAGATGCAGATAATCGGCCATCCCGCTGGTGTACAAGTGGTGCGCCCAGACCATAAAACTGAGGGCAACCAAGAAGAGGAAAGACGCCACCACCCATTTGTAGGCGAACAAAGGTTTCCGGCTGAGGTGGGTGATAACCTCCAAAGTCACTCCGAAGGCCGGCAGGATCATGATGTAGACGGCCGGGTGTGAATAGAACCAGAAAATGTGCTCGAAGAGGATCGGGTCCCCACCCTCTCCAGGGTTGAAGAAGCTGGTGCCGGCCACCCGGTCCATGATCACCATCACCATCCCAAAGGCCACGAACTGGGTGGCGGTGAGGCTGATGAGGGCGGCCGCGAATATCGACCAAACGAAGATCGGCAGCCGGGACCAGGTCATGCCCGGAGCGCGCAGAGCGATTATGGTGGCCAAGAAGTTGAGTCCGCCCAAGATGGAAGAAAGCCCAAAGGTCAAGAACGCCAACAAGAACAGCAGTTGACCGGAAGAGTTGACCACGCTGAGCGGAGGGTAGGCCGTCCAGCCCGTGTCGAATCCGCCCATGAATGGCGTGGCCAGCAGCAGCACAACCACCGGTGGCACGATCCAAAAGCTGAGGGCGTTTAGCCGGGGGAAGGCCACGTCGTCGGCGCCAATCATCAACGGCACCAAAAAATTGGCGAACCCACCCATGATTATGGCCACCGCCACGGCGATCATGATGATGCCGTGGAGGCTCATGGCGGTGTTGTAGTCGTTGACTCCCATCATGATCTCTGAGGGGGCCAGCAACTCGATACGGATCAATACCGCCAAGAGGCCGCCCAGCAGCAGCAGCACAAACATGGTGACCAGATATTGGATCCCAATCACCTTGTGGTCGGTGCTGAACCGGAAATACCGGCTCCAGCCCTCCGCATGCGAGGCTTTATGGTTCAGACCAAGCCACTCTTTGGCCCAAGAGCCCCAAACACCGATCCCCAGGAGCCAACCGAACAACCCGAATACATAGCCGACCACGATCAGGGGCTCAGCGACCCAAAGCTCCAGGCCCATCAAATTCCTAAAAAAGACCGCCAATCCGACGCCGGCAAGAAAGCCGGCGATGCCGAATATCAATGCCTTGAAAAGAGGGGAAAGCTGCAATACATTACTCATCTAACGGGTGCTCGCTTGGTGGTATTTTCGGCAACCCAAGCCTCGAATTCGTCCATCTCGACCACACGGACCGGAACCTTCATCACGTAGTGGCCCAGACCGCAAAGTTCGGCGCATTGCAGCCGGAAACCGGAATCGACCTCCTCGCTGCCCGTTCGATTCGGAGTGACCCTGATCGTGGTGGTCCGTCCGGGCACAGCGTCGATCTTTATCCGGAAGGCGGGGACCCAGAAGGAGTGCAAGACGTCGGTGGCGGTAACCTCAAACAGGACCTTCTGGTCCACCGGCAGCACTAAATCGGTGAATGAGACCACCTGTTGGTCCGGATAGGTCATCTTCCAGACCCACCGGCTTCCTTCAATCTGGATCACCAGGTCATCGGGCGTGTCGGCACTGGCGCGGAGGTCCAACCAGCCGATGGTGCCGGGGTAAATGATGACCAGCACCGTCAAAGCAGTGGATATTGCCAGCCAACCCCCAATGACCCCTTTGTGGCCCCGTATCGGGGGGCCGTCTTCGAAATCTTCACCGTTTCTACGGAACCGGATGAAGCTGTAGATCAAGGTGGCGAACACGAAGGCGCACACCGGTATCCCCATGTACACCAAGACTCTGAAGGCTTCGTCAACGATGTTCGCTTCTTCGGCTGCCGCCAATGGCTGAAAATCCCAGTTGACCGCCACCACTTCGCCGATAGCCGTCAATACAAGCCACAGAAGCCCAGCCAGCAGGAAATCCTTTCGCAACGCAGTCTCCTTACCCGGTCCGCCTACAACCCAGCTACAGGTTGCCGCCGCTCTAACCACCCCATTTTCCCCACGGGCATAGGCAGGGATAAGTGCGGTTTGGCCCACACTTCCAAGGCCGTATGGCCTAGGGACCGGGAGCTGAGAGTCCAATTGGGAGAGTCCAATTGGGGTAAAAAGGTATCTGGGGGCGTCTGGTTAATTAGAACGGAGCAGGCTCCAACAACCGGGCCATCTCCACCAGACACTTGCCGGTCAACTTGGGTCCAGACGCCACCGGTAACGCCAGGAACGACAGCACAGGAACCAGGCCAAAACGTAAAAGAGGCCAGGCTAAGCATCTCTGCCGCCTGGCCTCTTGACGTACATTGCCCGTCCCCCATACCCTCGCACATCTCGGTCTATCTGACCGAATAGGCCCACCTTCGCGCCCGCCGTGCCGCCTGCCGCGCCTGCCTAACAACGGCTGGCGGAGCGGTGATGAAGGTATCTGGCTCTTGATCAGTTACTCAGGTGGGGGCTGTGGACCCCGATGCCCCCGCTGACCCCTGGAAAAACCCCGGAGGGGTGTCCGAAACTTGCTCAACCCCACATTTCAAGGTCAGCGGGGGCCTACTAGGGAACTTCCAGGCATGGTCTCGGATAAACTTAAGAACCATGCTCACCTCCTGGACAAAATCTCTGCCCGGCCGGGGCGTCCCCGGCGCCCGAGAGTGGCGGAGAGTACGGTTACGTCCCCCAAGGCCTTCAGGCCCTGACCGGTCCGCGGGTGTCGTCCTCTCCGTACATCGACTTTATCTTGGTGGACCAAGCCGCCATAGGGCCAAACGGACTGAATTCCACCCGGCCAATGGTCATATTGCGATTTTTTAGCCCGCACCCTCCGCGTGGGTTTTCATGAAAGTGGCCGCTGATTATAATGTCCCGTGTAAAGGTTTTTCACACAGAGTTTTGACAAGATCATGACAAACCCGCCCAAAGACGGCCACGGTTCATCGGGCCAGGAACCCAGCCAGGAACCGTCATTCACCCCGGGTGACGCAAAGGGCAGCGCGCTTCACGAGGCCATCCGCACTCTGACCGCCAACCTGTCCTTGGACCCGGTGCTGCAGCAGGTGGCCGATCTCAGCCGGGAATTGGTCTCGGCCACCTACAGCGCGTTGGGCATCCTGGGCGAAGACGGGTCTTTGGTCCAGTTCATAACCTCGGGAATCTCCCAAGCCGCCCGGGACCGTATCGGCGCTCCACCGGAAGGTAAGGGCGTCCTGGGAGTGGTGCTTCGGGAGGGACAATCCCTTCGCCTACACGACCTGAACCGTCACCCTGAGTCGGCCGGCTTCCCCGCCCACCACCCCGCCATGCGCAGCTTCCTGGGCGTTCCCATCACCTTCAAGGGGACGGTCCTGGGCAATCTGTACCTAACCGACAAGATTGGCGCTGAAGAATTCTCCGACGACGACGAGAATATGGTCACCCTCTTTGCCGCCCAGGCCGCGGTGGCCATCGAGAACGCCCGTCTCTTCGAGGCCGAGACCCGCCGCTCCGCCCAGCTTGATGTGCTCAACCTAATGGGCCGGGAATTGACCCGCATATTCGATCTGGACCGGCTGCTGGAAAAGGTGGCGGACCTGCTGCGCGAGGGGTTCCAATACCAGAATGTGCAGATCTTCTGGGTGGACCGGGAGAACAACGCCATCCGACTCCGTGCCCTGGCCGGATCGGTCCAAGGCAAGATTCCCCTGGGCGCCCACCGGCCCCTCGACCGGGGAATCGCCGCCTGGGTCGCCCGCACCGGCCAGACCGCCCTCTGCAACGATGTGCGCGAGGATTCCCGCTACCATGCCGTAACCGGGTTTGAGACCGCCGCCGAATTGGCGGTCCCCGTGATGGTCAAAGACGAAACGGTGGCCGTGATCAATGTCGACGGCACGGAGCCCAACATCTTCGATGACAGCGACGTCAAAACCCTGGAAACCCTGGCCGGCCAATTGGCGGTGGCGATCGAGAACATCAACCTCCATCTCCAGCAGCAAGACCAGTCCCAGCGGCTGGCGGTGGCCGACGAGCGCGACCGCATCGGCCGGGACCTCCACGACGGCGTGATCCAGTCCATGTACGCCGTGGGCCTGAACCTAGAGGACATCTCCAGCCGGGCCGCGGAAGAGCCGGAGAGCGTCAAGCCTCGGATCGAGGAAGTCGTCAACGACTTGAACCAAGCCATTGGAGACATCCGCCGTTACATCATGGACCTGCGCCCAACAGAACTACAGGGGAGGCGCTTGGAGGAGGCCCTGGCCTCCCTGGTCGGCTACCTTGAGGACCGCGCCGGCGTCACCGTCACAGTTAATCTGGACCTGGACCCGTCTCTTTTACCCGAGCGTTATTTCGTGAACATCTGGCATATCCTCCAGGAATCCTTCTCCAACATCGAGAAATACGCCCACGCCAAGCAAGTGTCGGTGTCCTTGGCCGTCCGCGACGGCGATATCTGTTTGACGATCACCGACGATGGAGTCGGTTTCGATCTGGAGACTGCGGAGTTGGGCCGTGGTTACGGCCTGCCCAACATCAAAGACCGGGCGGAGCGCCTGGGTGGGGTGCTGTACATCGACAGCTCTCCCGGCAACGGCGCCAAGCTGGACATAAAGGTCCCAGTGCCCGTTCCAACAACGTGGCCGCCAGTGGTGTAACCTATAGCCGCCAGCCAGGCAACTACATACGGAAGCCAGCGCCATACCGAGGTAAGCTAGATGGCATCCAGCAACAAACTGAAGATCCTGATCGTCGACGACCACGATATCGTCCGCAAGGGACTGGCCATGCTGATCTCTCGCCAGGAGGACCTGTCTGTTGTTGCCGAGGCCGGCACCGTCGCCGAAGCCGTGGAAAAAGCCCGCGAGTCGGTCCCCGATGTGGTGGTGATGGACATCCGGCTGCCCGACGGCTCCGGGATCGAGGCCTGCCGCGACATACGCGACGAGAACGCCGAAGTCAAAGTCCTTATGCTGACCTCATATAGCGACGAGGAAGCCGTGATGGGCTCCATCATGGCCGGGGCCTCCGGGTATCTGCTGAAGGAGATTCGTTCCCAAGAGATAGTTGACGCCATCCGCCGTGTGGGCGCCGGCCAGTCACTTCTGGACCCGTCGGTCACCGCCAGCGTCTTGGAACGCGTGCGCCGGGGCAAGGAAGAAGACCCCCTGGCCCAACTGACCGATCAAGAAAAGAAGATTCTGGAGTTGATCGCCGAAGGCCAGACCAACCGGGAGATCGCGGGCCAGATCAACCTCAGCGACAAGACGGTCAAGAACTACGTGAGCAACATCCTGGGCAAGCTTGAGGTGTCCCGGCGGTCTCAGGCGGCGGCTTTCCTGGCCGAACGCCGGGCGCGCCGGGACTACAACAGGTAGGTTGGTCGCCGGCCTGCTCAGCGCCGTGTTCGCTTAGCCCCACACTCAAAGGGCCGGTTGGTGCACTCACCATTCGGCCCTGTTCTTGGCCCAACCGGCCTACCGGAATGCTTACCTTCGGCACTCCCGTTCCCGTCTCCATCCACCGTATCGTGAAATTAGCCGCACGGCGTATTTCCAATTTCCAGTGGCGTTAATTTATCATGCCCATTCGAATTTTTTTGATCGATGAACACCGCACCGCCAGGCAGATGCTCGCCCGGCGTCTGGCGTCCATGCCCGGCCTGGATGTAGTTGGTTCCACTTGCGACGGCGAAGAAGCGATCCGCAAGATCGCCGGACTGAGCCCCGATGTGGTCCTCATAGACAGCAAGATGAAACAGGCGGACGGCATCGACATCTGCCGGCGGGCCCTGGCTGCCAGTGGGCAGGCCACGGTCGCCATCCTCACCTCTTATCTGGACCCAAATGAGCGCCGGTTAGCCTTCCAGGCCGGGGTGAACGGCTATCTCTTAAAGAACGTGGACACCGGCAACCTGGTCAATTGGATCAAGCTGGCCGTCGACCGCGGCCCAGATGACCCGGACGACTGAGAAAGTTAACCCCGCCTGGGCCACCCCAACTCTTGAAAACGCCATTCAACCGGTCAACCGGCCAATGAAAAACCGCCTAGAGACGGTCTCCGGGCGGTTTTTTGACTTGCAGAGCCCTTGGTCCAGGGTTGGTAAAACCTAGCGGGCGCCTCTCCCTTTCGGGCGCGCCCGCTAGGTGATACAGGGTTGCCGATGCTTTGGTGTTCGGTCTAATTGGCCGCTGCCTGCTCATCGAAGTAGGACGTATGGTCCTCGTAGTCAAGGGCGATGAGCATCCCTCCTGGATATACTCCCCTATTTGTGACATGGGAGATCACGTGGCAGTGGAACACCCAAGTCCCTGGATTGGTGCCGATCACTTCCACATCCACCGTTTGTCCCGGAGCGATGTCTTGTGTATTCACCACGATCGGATTGAGCAGCGGATTACCGTCGAGCTGCACCACTTTGAACTGGTGCCCGTGAAGGTGCATCGGGTGGTGAGCCTGTCCGGCGTTAATCATCCTGATCAGGATGCGTTCCCCTGTTTTAATCTTCAGAAGCGAATCCTCCAGCGTCTTGGGAAAGGAGTGGCCGTTGATGGTATAAAACCCTGCGGTTTCATGCAGCAGCAACACATACTCCCGGTCATATTGGGGAAGACCGCCGCGAGGCTCCACGATAAACGCCCCGAATAGCCCCTTAGATAGTTGCAGCAACGTATTAGAGTGGGTGTGATACATCGCGGTTCCCGGTTTAGGCGCCACGAACTCATAGGTCCACGAAGCGCCGGGTTCGATGTCTGGTTGGGTGATGCCAGGGACTCCATCCTGATCGTTGGGGACTTCCAACCCGTGCCAGTGAATGGTCGTGGCTTCCGGTAAGTTGTTGGTGAGGTTGACTCTGACTTTATCCCCCTCTGTTACCCGGATTTCGGGACCTGGGTACTGACCGTTGTAACCCCAGATTTCAACAAATTCTCCCCCCAACACCTCCCAAGAGACCACTTCAGCAGTCAAGTTGATTTCCACGTCTGGATCTGTGAACCGGCTGCCGGCTATCCCCGCGGGCCCGTCACCTAAGGTAACTTGCGCCGGACCAGGATTGCTCGGTTGCCCGTCCGCCGCATCGCCGGCAACGTCGCTGGCGTGAACCCGGGCCGCCCCATCCACACGTGTGTTATCAGCCGAATCACCATTGCCGCAGGCAGCGGCCAATAAGGCGAATGCCGTAAACAATGCCATAAAGATCAGGTACCGTCTCCAAGTTTTCATGATGTCCTCCTTATTCGTGTATCCCTTCTGTGAAAATCATCACACAATCCCACTTTCTCGGATAACGTTCAGATGGCCTGTTATTACCTGGCAAGATGGCCCTAAGTTTCGGGGCCATTTGATGGATTTGCACCGGCCCGGCCGGCGAATAAAGGAATAGATGACCCCAAAGATTGAGCCGCCGTTCAGGACCTGAAAATAATCCAACCGGCCGGAACTATCCGCCCAAACGGCCCTTGATATACGCGCCTCAAATCGTCAAGCTGGTTAGGGTGACACGTGCCGCTGGACACATGGGTCCGGGCCGCCCCCTGAGCCGTCAATAACCGACGGGGATGTGGGCGCGGACATTCTGCACCGATTGGAGGAGTCCATGAATAAAGTGGAGGCAATCATCCGGCCGGAGAAATTGAACGACGTTAAGGAGGCATTGGCCGCGGTCGGCCTCATCGGTCTCAACGTGGTGAACGTCACCGGCCGGGGCGCTCAGCGCGGCGTCACCGCAGGCGGCTCGCGGGGCGTTGGCCGGTATGAGATAGACATGCTGCCAAAGGTGAAGCTAGAGCTGGTGGTCCACGACGAATCTACTCAGAAAGCCGTCGATACCATCGTCGAGCATGCCCGCACCGGAAACATCGGCGACGGCAAGATATTCATCTACCCAGTGAGCAATGCCATAAAGGTCAGAACGGGAGAAACCGGCGAGGAGGCTTTGTAACGCCTCTGCGCCCTGTCTTTAGACCTCCGCTGGAATCCAATTGCGCGTACCTGGCCGCAGGCATCTGGGAGACCTCTTGGGGACCATAAAATCCATTCCTCAGGGGAACCGGGTTTCGGGCATTCAGACTCGTGGGCTCTATGCGCTTATTCCACTTTCGGATGAAGATTCGCCAGAGTACATATACATATTTGGCGAGCGGACGTATATCGGTCGTGAAAGGATCACGTGAACAATATGAAGTTATTTGGATTTATGGGCCTGATAGCCAGTGTGCTGTTTATGATCGCAGCCTGCGGCGACATATACGGAGGGGACACACCAGACACCGCCCAGCCGCCGACGACTCCAGCATCAAGCCCCACGCCGGCATCAGGCCCCACACCGGCATCAGGCCCCGTATCAGAGGGACAACGGCTATTCACGGCCAACGGCTGCAGCGCTTGCCACGGATCGGAAGCGCAGGGCAGCGCCATTGCGCCGGGATTGGCCGGTCACACCGGTGCTCAGGTGTTGCGGCAGGCCCGGGCGCCGCTGGGACAGATGCCGGTATTTCCGCCTTCGCAGATCTCCAACGCGGAACTCAGCCAGATCGCCGAATACGTCGAATCGCTGACAGGCGACCATGGCCACATGAGAGCGAACGACCTAGCGCAAGCCTCGGCCCAACACCATTGGATGACCCTATTCGCATTGGAGGACGATTCCCCCGATGAAGCGGTCCACCATATCGACCACATAATCGGTCTGGTAACGGGCCAGCACCTTTCCCAGATGAATCAGGCTAAAGCGGAGATTGAGGCAGGAAAGCTCCACGATGGGCTACACATCATAGAAAACATGCTGGCCGGCGTCCAAGTGGCTGATTTAACGCCTTCGGAGATGCACGCCAGCCTGGCCCGCTCATCGGCTCTCATCGATGACGCCGATGGGGCGTTGCACCATCTGGACCACATATTCGAAGCCCTGAGCGGCGACCCAGCCGTGGCGGGCCAGGTGGCGGAGATCAGAGAATTGCTGGCATCGGGAGACCTCGCCGACGCGGCCCACGAACTGGAAGAATTGGTCGGAGCGGCCCATGAGGAGGAGCACGAAGAGGACGAAGGCCACGGCCACTAAGTCTTAACTCATACGAAATAAATACAAGACTGACACCCCAAAGTAACGCACCGGTAATTGTTTCTCTTGTAGTGTGGTGCCGACGCAGAGCAGTTAACCATAAGAGTTAACGATAACTTGGCCCAGTCTCAGGTTTGAAACAACCGTGAGAAACGTGCAGGGAGGTGAGACGATGTTCTGGCTCAAGAGCTGTCCCCGGTGTCACGGCGATCTGTGCGATAAGAATGACAATTACGGCGATTATATCGATTGCTTCCAGTGCGGCCATTACCTGACAGCCGATGAAGAAGCCTACGTGAGGTCCGGTAACCCCCCCGGCAAGACCTTTACCCTGCCGCTAAGCCGGCCCGAACTGGTCCTTTCTGAGACCGCGGCCTAAGGTCCCGGAGGCCCGGCGGACCGGGCAAGGCCGCATCCCCGCTGTTTAGCCTGCATTTCCCCACGGCTCGCTCCCACCTCCACGTCAGCCGGACCCGCCTCGCATCTTGCTCTTTCCAAGGGCCGGTCTTACAATTGCCCCCATCTGGCCACATCCGCAAGATAGGGGGACTTTCGCCCATGCCCGCTCTCAAACACCCTTTGGAAAATATCCGCGTCATAGACCTGGGCCGTCATCAGGCCGGTCCCCGCTGCGCCCAGGTATTGGCCCGCATGGGCGCTGAGGTCATCAAGATCGAGCGTCTGGGCGGCGAGGAGACCCGCTACCACGGCCCCTGGGTGAAGAAGCAGTCCTCATACTGGGTCCAGTACAACTCTGGCAAAAAGTCCCTGGCCATGGACCTCCGCAAAGAGGAAGGCAAAGAGGCCCTCAGAAAGCTGATCAAAGTCTCAGATATATTGGTCCAGAATTTCAGGCCCGGCACCATTGAGAAGATGGGCTTCGGCTACGAAGAATTAAAGAAGCTCAACCCCAGAATCATCATGGTCAACGTCTCCGCCTACGGCCAGTTCGGTCCCTACAAAGATCAGATCGGCTACGACCCCATCGGCCAGACCATGTCCGGCATCACCATGCTCACCGGGGAAGAGGGCATGCCGCCCATCAGGACCGGAGTTCCCATCATCGACCGCATCACCTCGCTGCACGCCGCCATCGGTTGTCTGGCCGCCCTCCACGAACGCGAGGTTTCCGGCCTGGGCCAGTCCATGGACGTCTGCCTGGCCGACACCGGCTATTCCATGACCGAGATCCCCATCACCGCCTACCACGGCTCCGGCATCAAGCCCAAGCGGGGAGACTCCAACTCCACCGCCCCTCCCTCTGGCATCTACCCCTGCAAAGAGGGCTGGGTCCTGCTGTCCGCCGGGGACCAGCACCATTGGGACCGGGTCTGCAACGCCCTGGGCAAGCCGGAGTGGCTGGAGGACCCGCGATTCAACAACCGGCCCGACCGCGCCAAAAACGCGGACATCGTGAACGAGGCCCTCAACGAGCTCCTTGCCACCATGACCATGGATCAGGCCATCGCCCATTTCACCAAGCACGACGTCGTCGCGGCTCCCGTCAACGACATCCCCATGGCCGAGGCAGACCCCCATCCCTGGGAACGGCGCACCATGGTGGAGGTGGACGACTTCTTGGCCGGCACCATCGCTGTCTCCGGAGACTACTGGCATTTCTCCCGGACTCCGGTGACCATCGGCGTCACGCCCAAGGTCGGAGAGCACAACGACGAGATTCTATCCGAGATCCTGGGCTACTCACCAGAGGAGATCGAGGAATTCAAGAAGAACAACGTGATCTCCGAAGAACACCTCTACGACGAGGTAGAGGGCGCGCCCGATCGCACTGATTAGGCCACGCAGGCTTGAAACCAGGGCAAGTGGTCCTGCACAAATAAATTGGCGTCAGCACTGTAGGGGCGCCCCGGTTAACCGGGGCGCCCTTTTTTGCGTGAATCAGGCCCAAATACCGCACCTTAGCCACCTATATCCACTGCCTGATTGGATCATGGATTCGAACTGAGATTTTGTTTGGGCTCCCTGTATTCTCTTCTTCGGGATATCTCGGTTCCGGTGTAGAATGCCTCCAAACATGGGGACGGTTAGGGCGTGACCCAATCAGGTCGGACAGGACGGATATTCGTCGGCCGCGACCGGGAGATGACCGGTCTCAGGGCTGCCATGGACGATGCCATGGCGGGCCACGGCCGGATGGTGATGCTGGCCGGCGAACCGGGCATCGGGAAGACACGCACGGCCCAAGAACTGGCCTCCTACGCCGAATCGTTGGGCGCACAGGTGTGGTGGGGGTGGTGTTACGAGCAAAAAGGCGCACCTCCCTACTGGCCGTGGGTCCAGCCCATCCGTACCTATGTCCAACGTACCGACCCCGCATCCCTTGGCGCCCAGATGGGCCCCGGAGCAGCCGACATCTGCGAGATCATTCCCCAGGTACGTGACAAACTGACCGGCCTTGAGCCGCCGTCGCCCCTTGAGCCGGAACAGGCGCGCTTCCGATTGTTTGACTCGATTTCTAATTTTCTCGCGAGCCTTGCCCAGTCCCAGCCATTGATGTTGGTGCTGGATGATCTGCATTGGGCAGACCAGCCTTCTTTGTTGTTGCTGGAATTCCTGGCCGGCCAGTTGCCAAATAGCAAGATCCTGGTCGTCGGGACCTACCGGGATACTGAGGTGACTCGCACCCACCCTCTGTCCAATACCCTGGCCCATTGGCCCGCAGCGACTCCTATCATAGGGAAGAACTTGGAGGACTCGAGAGCGAACACGTCGGCCAGTTGATTCGGGACATCAGCGGCGCTGAGCCGTCTCCGGAACTGGTCCAAGCCATCTACAGCCACACTGAAGGCAACCCCTTTTTCATGACCGAGATCATAAGGCTGCTGGTGGAGAGACGCCTGACCACCGGCGAGCCGGGTGAAGTCGGTCTCGGCGATCTGGAGATACCCCAAGGGGTGCTGGAGGTGATTGGACAGCGGTTGAACCGGCTATCCCCAGAGTGCGAGGGAGTCCTTACGACAGCAGCCGTTATCGGCCGTCAGTTCGACTTTAAGTTGCTGGGATCACTGAGCGAAGAATCTACCGAGGCCCAGTTGCTGGCGTCGATGGATGAGGGGCTGGATGCCTTCCTGATTCAAGAGGTCCCAGGGCAAGGGGACGTTTACGAGTTTAGCCACGCCCTGGTCCAGCAAACGCTGCGGGAGCGGCTTTCCACCAGCAGGAGGGTCAGGCTCCATGCCAAGATCGGGGAAACGCTAGAGACCCTGTACGGAGACCAACCGGGCGACCGCGCCGCGGAGTTGGCCTACCATTTCGCTGAGGCCGAGCCGGTGGCCGGAATAGAGAAGCTGGTGAAATACACCATTCTGGCCGGGGAGAGGGCACTTGAATCTTATGCCTTTGAAGGAGGGCTGGACCACTTTGACCGGGGACTGGTGTCTATTGGCATTGCGTTGACCGGCACCCAGCCCGCACCTGATGAGGAGGCGGCCGCCCTTTTGTTTGGGAAGGGTTGCGCCCAACTGGCCACAGTGGAACGGCACAGACTATCAGAGGCGGTGTCTTGCCTACGCCGCGCTTTTGACTACTACGCGGAAGCAGGTGACGTCGACCGCGCGGTGGCGGTCGCACAACAACCTCTGCCGATGGCACAAGGCATGCTCGCAGGTGCGACCCAACTCGCACTCCGGGCCCTGGAACTGGTCCAGCGCGGTTCTCATGAGGAAGGACGTCTTTTGGCCCAGTACGCCATACACGTGTACTTTGAGGAAAGCGACGTTGAGGCCGCGCAGGATGCATTCACGCGGGCCCTGGTTATCGCCCAAGGGGAGGATGATGCGGACCTCGAGTTACGCACCTTGGCCAATGCTGCCAGCGTCGACACCTTCGAATGCCAATATCAAGCAGCGCTGGAGAAAAGTTTGCGGGGGCTGGAGTTGGCACGCCTGCTGGATAATCCTCGGGCCGAGTTGGGTGTCCAATACAGGGCCGCCAGTAGTCGAATGCTAACCGGGGACCTTCAAGAAGCGAAACAACACTTAGAGGCCATGCGGGATGTGGCGGACAGACTCCGTGACCGCTTCTGGTTGTCCAGCGCCTATTTCTTGAGTGCGCAGGCGTCCATTTACGAAGGCGATTGGGAGGCGGCTCGCCGATATTCCGACCAGAGCTTAATGAATCTGTCCATGGACTCCCGGAGCCTGGCGACGCGCATGCAATTGGAGTTAGAACTCGGCGAATCCGACCAGGCTGATGTATACCTGGAGCGCCTTCTGGAATCCATGCGGCTCACCGCTCCCGGCCCAACGGTAGAATATATGCTCGCAGTGCTTGGGATTTCACTCGGTGGACGGATCAGCGGCGACAACCGCAGATTCGAGGCTGCCGATGCCGCTGCGGAACCAGTTCTCACCGCTCCTAAATCCTCCCGATTTGTAATGCTCGGCACCAGGGCCGGGCTGGGTTTCTTAGCGGTGCAACGCGGGGATTCCGCCGCCGCCTCAAACCACTACGCTTCTCTCACGGCCTGCCGGGGAACAGCAATGGCAGGGATATCATTTGTTTTTGACCGCCTTCTTGGACTCCTGGCCCGCAATATGGACAACCTAGATCTGGCAGTAGAACATTTCGAGGACGCCTTGGCCTTCTGCCGAAACGGGAGGTATCGGCCCGAGCTCGCCTGGTCTTGCTATGACTACGCAGAAGCGCTCCTCCAAAGAAACGGACCTGGCGATCACCAGAGAGCCGGATCGCTGGTGGAAGAGTCGCTGTCCATCTCTAGCGAGCTGGCCATGCGACCGCTCATGGAGCACGTTGTAGCCCTTCAAGACAAGACGCAGTCGACGCCAACGCGTGCCCCGGCCCATCCCGGCGGCCTCACCCAGCGGGAGGTTGATGTCATTCGGTTGATCGCAGCAGGCCGCACCGACCGGGAGATCGCCGATGTACTGGTCATCGCCGTCCGTACCGTCACCACCCACGTCGGCAACATCCTCAACAAGACCGGCGCCGCCAACCGGGCCGAAGCGGCGAGTTATGCCACCCGCCATGGATTGGAATAGCGATTTAGGACTTTTTAGAGCCGTTCCCCGGTAGGTTGTCCGCCTTAGAAACAGTCTTTCCCAGCAATGTTTTGGCCCCCTCACGCCTGAAACGGCGAGAGACTACGTAGGACTACGTAGTCCTTCGCCTTTTTTGTTTTTCCCCCTTTTTAAAAAATCCGCAATTTTTACGATGGCGTGCCGTCTTGCCGAAATTATTATTGGGCTACAACGAATCGATGAGGTGGACGACATGAAATTCTCACTTAACAGCCAGGCGAACAACATCAACGGCACGGCAACCCAGGGAACGAAATCAGTAATAGATGAGGCGATAGAAATGAAAAACGCGAACACTAACATACAGATGAATATCGGCAACTCCGGCGCCCTGGTAATCAAGAACACCGCAAGATTGCTCGGCGGACTGGCCGTGGCCGCGATGGTGGCGATGGCCGCCACCTTCGGTTCGGTTTCGGCCGACAGCCCATCCGTGTCCAGTAGCTTTGTGGCCCACGGACCCAATGAGATGGACATCGAGTATCTCAACAAACTGGGCAACAACTTCCTGGTCCACGACTACGACGCCATCCAGCCCTCGGCCAAGGTCAATAACTTCCTGGTCCACGACTACGACGCCGTCCAGCCCTCGGCCAGGGTCAATAACTTCCTGGTCCACGACTACGACGCCGTCCAGCCCTCGGCCAGGGTCAATAACTTCCTGGTCCACGACTACGACGCCGTCCAGCCCTCGGCCTGGGTCAACAACTTCTACGTTCACGGCCCCGACACCTCCGAGTGGACTGGATAACCCGTCCTCATCCGGGTTGCCCCCACATCAAAAGAGCCGCCCTCCTCCAGGGGCGGCTCTTTCAACGTCAGCGCACCATCAAGGCCGTCGCCCACCGGCAGACTCTGGCAGCATAAAACAGCTCCCAAAGGCCCACCGGCGGAAATCCTTGCTCAGTAGGTCAGCATCATCCGCTGGATCTCTGACGGGTCTTTGGTGACGGTCAGGGCCAGCATCAACAGGATGCGCGCCTTCTTCGGCGTGAGGTTGTCCGCCACGATGTAGCCGTCCTCGGTGAAACGGCGGGTCTGCATGACTCGGCCGCTCCCGGTGCCGGTGGCGATCACCACCGGCAACCCGGCGTCCAACGCTTCCTTCAAGGCAGCCATGAACGGGGGCGGCGAGCTGCCGCTTCCTAGCCCAGCGGCCACCAGACCGTCGATACCCGCCTGGGCCAGGGCCCTGATCACCAGTCCATCGGCTCCTGCGTAGGCCGGCGCGATATCCACCCGCGGCAGTTGGTCCACTCCCTCCACGTCGAATTCAGAATCGGCCGTGTGGGTGCGGTCCGGATGGCGGTAGAAGACTACCTTCTCGTCGGAATCGGCATAGCCCAAGAACCCAAAATCGGGAGCTTGGAACGTCTCCAGCCGGTAGCTGTTGGTCTTGGTCACGTCGCGCGCCGCCTGGATCTGGTTGTTCAAGATGGTCAACACCCCCCGGCCCGCCGACTGTGGGGCCGCCGCCACCCGGATGCAGTCGATCAGGTTCACATCCGAGTCAGTGCCCAAGCCCGTGGGCGGGCGCATAGCGCCGGTGATCACCACTGGTTTGCTGCTCTTCACCGTCAGGTTGAGAAAATAGGCGGTCTCTTCCAGGGTCGCCGTTCCGTGGGTAATGGCCACGCCCGCGGCGTCCGGGTCGTCCCGGAAGATCTGGTTGATCCGCTTGGCCAACCCCAGCCAGTGTTCGGGCGTGATGTCGGTGCTCCCCAGGTTCAGGAACTGTTCGGCCCGCACGTCGGCGAACTCCAGCACCTCGGGCACCCGTTCCAGCAGTTCCTCGATGGTCAGGTGCTTGCCGTCGTAGCTGTAATTGATGTAGTCGGTGCGGGTGCGCCCCACGAAAGAAATGCTCCCGCCGGTGCCCACCAGATAAACCCTCGGCTTGCTTTCGCTAGTCATGGATAAACTCCCTGTTAAGATAAAACCGTGCCTGAACGATGTTTAGAGCCGCTCTCCGCCCAGAAGTATACGACGGGTCTGCCAAGTAGACACCGATGGACAGGCCCGCCGCCGCGATGGGGCCAACAGGCCGGTACTTGTGGGCCGACTCCGGTAAAATACCTTTCCCAACCTAAGCGCATGTGCTATTCTCAATAATGTACGGCGATGCGGTACGTTTCTCGTAATCATGACTAAATAATAACCCTGGGCCACTTCAAACAAGCATTCGGGCCTGGGTGGAATGGCGGAAACAGACTTAGAAAACAAAGCCCGCGAAGCAGGCCATCCGGCGGGAATCCCCGTAACAGATACAGCACAAGGAGCTTCAGGGTAGGTGTCCGAGGCAGAGATGGCCGGACAAAAAATAGAAGGCGGTTATACCACCGCCTTTTTAAATTCCCGGGGCTTAAACTTCGTCTAACGTTAAAAATCGAACCATCTAGCGGTTGCTGGCCCGGCTGGCCTAAAGCCGGACCCGCGGCTGGTAAGGAGGTGACCTCCGTTGTTGGCCCTTTGGATACTCAGAGCGCTGAGCGCAGGGGGTCTTGGGGTAATCGGCTGGCGGCTCGGACTTTATATATCGGAATATTCATCAGATAAACCAGAATTCCTTCCTTGGGGTCTCGCATCGACCCTGGCCGGCGTAATCATCGGGGGAGTTTTAATCCCCTACTTGATCCTCAAGCCCTGGCGCATGAGCGCTGCATA
The DNA here is from genome assembly GCA_022563275.1 of Chloroflexota bacterium. The sequence continues at coordinate 29,378 of JADFNR010000010.1, forward strand.
TATCGATTCCCTGCCCGGCTCGGCATTGATCTCGGGCACCGCGGGCCTGCTTGTGGGCTTGGTGGTTGCCTCGCTTATCTCCATCCCCCTGTACACGCTGTCCGGCTGGCCCAGTTGGGGCGTCCCGGTCATCGTAAGCGTGGTCCTGGGGCTGTTCGGCCTCGCACTGGGAGTCCAGCGGGAACGGGACATGCGCGCGATCTTCCCAGGCCTGGAGGCGCCCGCTCCGTCCGGTGGCTCCATCATGACGGCCAAGGGGAACGGATGGACCGGCAGAGCCGATAAGGTCAAATCCCGAAAACCCTCCCGCAATGGAAACATCCTCGTGGACACCAGCGCGATAATCGACGGCCGCATAGCCGACCTCAGCATCACGGGTTTCCTGGAAGGCTCATTGGTGGTGCCGCGCTTCGTGTTGGACGAATTGCGCCATATAGCCGACTCCAGCGACCCATTGCGGCGCAACCGTGGCCGCCGCGGGTTGGAGGTCCTGGGCAAGCTGCGCAAAGATGAGTCGGTGACTCTCGAGATCCTGGACGTGGGGGTGGAGAACGGCAACGAGGTGGATGCGGTCCTGGTCCAACTGGCCCGGGAGATGAAATCGGCCATCCTCACAACGGACTACAACTTGAACCGCGTTGCCGAGCTTCAAGGCGTTCAGGTCTTGAATGTGAACGAACTGGCCAACGCTCTCAAGGCCATCGTTCTCCCCGGTGAAGAGCTGCGGGTGAACATCGTCCAAGAGGGCAAAGAGGCGGGCCAGGGCGTGGCCTACCTGGATGACGGCACCATGGTGGTGGTTGAGGGGGGCCGGCGCTATCTGAACGCCTTCCACGATGTCGTAGTCACCAGAGTGCTGCAGACTGCGGCCGGGCGGATTATCTTCGCCCAACCCAAAGGCGAATAGCGCCGGACACGGACTCTCGGCTGGGTGCTGGAGAAACGTTGGTAATTGTAGGCGCGGTGATCGTGGCTGCCGGGCGCAGCGCCCGTATGGACGGGGTGGACAAGACCTTCGCTCCCATATTGGGTCAGCCCCTGGTGGCCCATACCCTGGACCGCTTCGAATCATCTCCCCTGATCGACCAGATAGTGCTGGTCTTGGCCGAAGATTCCCTGGAGCGGGGCCGGCAACTGGTCCAAGAACGCGCCTACCGCAAGGTGGCCCACGTCTGCGCCGGCGGCCAGAGACGCCAGGACTCGGTGCGGAACGGGCTGGAACTCCTGTCCCCATGCGATTGGGTCATGGTCCACGACGGCGCCCGGCCCTGCTTCGACGAGGACATGCTGCAACGGGGACTGGACGCCGCCGCCGGCTGCGGTTCCGCCGTGGCCGGGGTGCCCGTGAAGGACACCATCAAGCTGGTGTCGTCCGACCAGATGGTGAACGAAACCCCCGACCGCTCCCTGCTCTGGGCCGCCCAGACCCCCCAGGTGTTCCGCTATGACCTATTGTTGGAAGCGCACCGCGCCTGCCCCCAGGACGTAACTGACGATGCGGCCATGGTCGAAAGCCTGGGCCACCCGGTCAAGATGTTCCTGGGGGCTTACGAGAACATCAAAGTAACCACCGCCGGCGACCTGATCATCGCCGAGACTTTCTTAAAAGCCATGTCTACCGAGTTTCAGAAATAGCGGTTGCGGTCACCCGCTCGTCCTGAGCTCCGACCGGTGTCGAGCGCCGATTCTATCGAGCGTCCTCGGCTTCGCCGGGAAGTCTCCCTCCCGATGGTATCGGGACATCGGGGGACCCGTCGAAGGACCTGTGCGCAATCATGGCCCGACGGAGCCTGTCCTGAGCGTGCCAAAAGCCTCACCACGGACGGTAGGCGATAAGAACGAACCTAAAAAGTAAATTTTTAGCCACGTTCCCATCTTCAAGGGATTTACTCCCCCGCTTCCCCTGGCGTAGACTTTCCGCGATATGTCCACTCTTCAAGGACCTGAATCCTTGGAATTCCGCTCTGGGATCGGCTTTGACTCCCACCCTTTGACCGGCGGGAGGAAGCTGGTGCTGGGCGGAGTGGAGATTCCCCATGACCGGGGGCTCTCCGGCCACAGCGACGGCGACGTGCTGGTGCACGCGGTCATGGACGCGCTGTTGGGGGCGGCCAATCTGGGAGACAAGGGCCTCCATTTCCCCTCCAGCGACCCCCAATACAAAGACATCTCCAGCCTCATTCTGCTGGAGCGGGTCGGCGTCCTGATCGCCGAGGCCGGTTGGCGGCTCTCAAACGTTGATGCTACAATCCTGGCACAGAATCCCAAGCTCAGTCCCTTCAATGCGGAGATGCGGGAGAACATGGCCAAGAGCCTGTCCGTTTCCCCCAGCCGCGTCAGCGTCAAGGTCACCACCACCGACTACCTGGGTTTCGTGGGCCGGGAAGAAGGGATCGCCGCCTGCGCCGTGGTCTCACTGATGTCCGGGATTTCCGGGATTTCCGGCGGCCAGTGATCACTGGCTCCAGTTGATGCATGAAGCTATATAACACCCTCACCCACGATGTCCAAGATTTCGCCCCCGCGGATGGCAAAACCGTCAAGATGTACGTCTGCGGGGTGACGCCCTATTCCTCCACCCACGTGGGCCACGCCCTCAGCTACGTCGCCTTCGATACTCTCAGGCGGTACCTGGAATATCTCGGCTTCGAGGTTCGCCACGTCCAGAATTTCACCGACGTGGACGATAAGATCATCCAGCGGGCCAAGGAACAGGGGATCGAGCCCGATGAGCTGGCGGAGCAGTTCATCGACGACTTCTACCGCACCATGGACGCCCTAAACATCCAGCGGGCCCACGTCTATCCCAGGGCCACCCAGGAGATTAGCCCGATCATCGAGACCATTCGGACCCTGGTGGACAACGGCTCGGCCTACCCGGCCGGCGGCGATGTGTTTTTTCGCGTCACCAAGAAGGACGACTACGGCAAACTGAGCCACCGGACCCTGGACGGGATGCAGGCCGGCGCCCGGATCGAGGTGGACGAGAACAAAGAGCATCCCATGGACTTCGTGCTTTGGAAGGGCGCGCGCCCCGGAGAACCGTCCTGGGAAAGCCCTTGGGGACCGGGCCGGCCCGGCTGGCACATCGAGTGCACCGCCATGGCCTTGACCTACCTGGGATCAACCTTGGACATCCACGGCGGCGGCCAAGACCTGGTCTTTCCCCACCACGAGAACGAGATCGCCCAGAGCGAGGCCTCCACCGGCGTGGTCCCCTTCTCCCGGTACTGGGTGCACAACGGCCTGCTGCAACTGGGCGAAGACAAGATGAGCAAGTCCCTGGGCAACCTGGTGTCGGTGGAAGAAGCGCTGGAGAACTACACGCCCGACGCCATCCGGCTCTACTTCCTAAGCTCCCATTACCGCAGCCCCCTGAGTTACTCCGACGAGGGCTGTGCCGCCATGGAGCGCAGCGCGGACCGGTTGCGCCATGTGCTCAAGTCCGAGCCCACGGCTACGTCCACGGGCGAGCCCATGGACCCGGCCCCGTTCCAAGAGCAATTCCTGGCGGGCATGGACGACGACCTGAATACCCCCAAGGCCCTGGCGGCCCTGTTCGACCTGTCTCGGGAGATGAACCGCCAACGCGACGACGGCCACTCCATCGCCGCTGCCCAGGACTGCCTGCGTCACCTGGGCTCAATCCTGGGCCTGACCTTCGAAGAGCGGACAGCTCCCCTCAACATAGACGCCGGGTTGTACCACGCCATGGTGCTGGACCTTCGGGCCAAGATCGAGGAGACCGGGCAGAGCGAGTTGGCCGGCATGCTCCCCAGCGCCGATGGAGCAAACGCGGATACGGTATCGGCCCCCAACATCGACCTGTTGATAAATCTCCGGGCCGAATGCCGGAATTACAAACATTACGCTCTGGCCGACGAGATCCGGGACTGGCTGGAGAGTCAGGGAATTTCCGTGGAAGACTCGGCGGCGGGCAGCATCTGGATGTACCGCCCAGTATCGTGACGGGTCACGGCTGGCCGATGAAACGGCTGAAGATAGCGGCCTTAAGCGTCTGGGCGTAACGGAGCTAAACCTGATGCCCAATACCGCCCTGCCAAGTTCCCTGATCGACTCACTGACCCAGATCCTGGGGGAGAAAAACGTCCTGACCGACCCTTACGATCTGGACCGCTACTCCGGCGACGCCCTCTCCCCCACACGTGCCTTCGGGGCTGAAGACTCCTTTGAGCGCCTGGCCGACGTGGTGGCGCGCCCCGGCTCCACCGAAGATGTGAGCGCCGTATTAAAACTAGCCAACAAGTCAGCCACCCCCGTGATCCCATATGGCGCCGGTACGGGCGTCATGGGCGCCACGGTCCCCGCCATGGGGGGAATCGTGCTGGACCTGCAGCGGATGAACAAGATACTGGCCATCAACCCCACGGACATGACCGCCGAGGTTGAGGCCGGCGTGGTCTTGGCAGACCTGGAAAACGCCCTCTCGCTCCAAGGACTGATGCCCGGCCATGACCCCTATAGCGTGCCCATCGCCACCGTGGCTGGTACCATCGCCACCAACGGCGTCGGCTACCGCGCCGGGGCCCACGGCCCCATGGGAGACCAGGTTGTCGCCCTGGAGGCCGTGCTGCCCGATGGGCGGGTCATGAGCACCCGGGCCGTTCCCAATCAGTCCGCTGGCCCCAGCCTGAAACACCTGTTCATCGGGTCCGAAGGGGTCTTCGGCGTGATCACCAAGGCGACCATTCGGGTGTTCCGCCTGCCCGAGGCCCAGGTCTTCTCCGGCGTCGCCTTCGACACCTTCGACCAAGGATTCAACGCGGCGGCCGAGATATTCGCCCTGGGCGTGCGGCCCACCCTCGTGGACCTGACCGAAGAGGACGAGGGCATCACGTTCCACCTGCTCTTCGAGGGGTTCAAAGAAGGCGTTAAAGCCAACGAAACGCGGGCTTTAGCGGTGTGCGCCCAATTCGGCGGACGGATGCTCGGACCCGGCCCAACAACCACCTATTGGGAAGAACGGCGCCAGTCAGCGGAGAACTACAAGGTGTCGGCCCTTGGCAAGCCACGGAGCGTCCGCTGGAGCCGCTGGCGCGGCCGCCGGGGCTTCGACTACCTGCACCTGGGGTTGCCCATCTCCAAGGTATTGGAATACCGCAAACGGTGCGAGGAAATCATGTCCAAGTCCGGGGTGCGGGTCATCGAGTACGCCATCTGGTCCCGGCCCGAGCTATTCTCCATGTTGATCGTCCCCGAATCAGGCGCTGCGGCCAACTCAAGGGAGGAGCTGGGCAAAACCGTGCGGCAGTTGCTGGAACTGGCCCAGGACATGGGGGGCGTGATGGAGTACTGCCACGGCGTGGGCGTAAAACTGAACCACCTGCTGGCCAGGGAGATGGGGGTGGGCCAAGACGTGGTGCGGGCTATGAAACAGGCCTTGGACCCCAACAACATCATGAATCCTGGAAAGCTGGGTCTATAAGGGGCGGCAATGGAATTCGGCTTACAATTCTTCCCCGACGTCGGCCCCGAAGAAAAATCGGGGCAACAGTATTGGAACGAATGCCTGGACCTGGCCGGCCTCTGCGACGAACTCGGCTTCACCCAGGTCCGCACGGTTGAGCATTACTTCGAACCCTACGGCGGTTACAGCCCGTCGCCCCATATCTTCCTCACCGCGGCCTCCCAACGCACCAGCAAGGCGCGGCTGCTCACCGGCGCCGTGCTGCCGGTCTTCAACCACCCGCTGAAGATAGCCGGCGAGATCGGCATGCTGGACGCGATCTCCAACGGCCGCTTGGACTGCGGGTTCGGACGCGCCTTCCTGCCCCATGAATTCCAACGCTTCGACCGGACCATGGACGAGAGCCGGGCCCGGTTCGACGAGGGAGTGGAGGCCGTGCGGCGGCTGCTGGAAGAGGAAAACGTCACCTTCGACGGGGAATTTCACCGCTTCAAAAACGTGACATCGCTGCCAAGACCGACGCAGAAACCACGGCCGCCTTTCTGGGTCGCGGCCCTGGGCACCCCGGAGTCGATGCAGGCTGCCGGAAGGAACGGGTACAACCTGATGTTGGTGCCCTTTGCCGGACCAAAGATGCGGGAGGCCATCGGCATCTACCGGGATGCCTGGCGGCAGGCGGGACACCCTGGAGAAGGCAAGATAGCTTTGGGATTCCACATGTTCTGCCACCAAGACCGCGAGGAGGCCCACCGCGTCGCCAAGCCCAACGTTAACGCCTATTTCAGATCGCTGGTGGCCGCCGCCGAACGGGACTCAGGATGGGGCGCCGGCGCATCGTCCCGGGATTACCCCGGTTACGACGGCTACCTGGACATCCTGCGGGCCGCCAACTTCGACTCTTTGCTGAACGGCGGCACCATCTGGGTGGGCACCCCAGAAGACATCCGCCAGCAGATCAGGGGCTACGCTCAAGAGGTGGGCGGGTTCCATACCGCCTCGTTACAGGTCAACTTCCACCTCGTCCCCGCAGCCGACGCAGCGGCTTCGATGCGTCTCTTCGCTCAAAAAGTTATATCTACATTTTAATAGTCTGTACGTTTTAATCGCCTATTTTTCACTTATCATTACGTAATCAGTCGCAGTTAGCACCCTCATAAGTTATGATTCCTGATATGCGTTAGTATCAATCCCATCTTGTTATGATATTGACCATCATGAAATCCGATGATGCCAGGCACATATTATACGTTGACACTATAAAGGGCTGGTAGTATCATAAATATAGATTAAGTAGCGGTAACAATATCGCGAAACTACATACTTAACCGGACGAGAAGTCCGAAGGCTAGGGAATCAAGAAATGGCGAAGGCGAACAAGCACAAGAACGGGCATCCGAATTTTTTGCACATCGGCGAGATGCTACATCACGTGGAAGACGGGGTGGTGGCCGCCTACGACTGGCTGTCCGGTCCTGCCATGACCGAAAAACAGCGCACGGAGCATAGACTGGCTGAGACTGAGTCCATCCGGCGCATCGGCCCCATGAGCTTGTAAGAAGATACCCCTCTCACCCCGGAGACGACTCTCCGGACGTAACCCCGGTCGCAGCCTGAACCGCGCACCCTCCCACGCGATTGCGACCGGGGTACAAAAAAAATGGCGGCAGCGAAATTAGCTGCCGCCATTTCTTTGTCCGCCCTCTCTCATTCTTAGAACGGCAATTCTTGTCCGATGCCCTGCTCTTTCGCCTTGGTGTACACCAACTGGGCCGCCGCGATGTCCTCAAGGGCCAGGCCCATGGACTCGAACAGCGTGATCGAATCGGCGGAAGGACGGCCCTTGACCCTTCCGGAAACCACGTCCTGGAGTTCCTTGGCCATGTCCCAGCGGAAGCTCCCCCTGGGTTCCAACCAAAGCAGGTCGCCGCACTCGATCTTGGCCTGTTCCAGGTTGTCCACAACAATCACGTCAGACCGCAGCACCGTCTCTTCGTCGATCTCCCGCCGCATCCAGTGGTTCCCGCCGGCGGCGTTTATGTGGGCGCCGGGAGACAGCCATTCGCCCAGCAGCGCCGGCTCCCGGGCCGATGTTATGACGATCACCACGTCGGCCCCATCCACGCACTCCTGTGCGCTGTCCACCGCCTTCACCTCCACCTTCAGGCTTTCACTGCTGCGCTTGGCGAATTCCTCGCGGCGCTCCTCCCGGCGGCTGAACACCTTCACCCCTTTGATGCCGCGGACCGAGCAGACCGCTTCCAACTGGGTGCGGGCCTGGAAGCCAGACCCGATCACCGCCACAGTGGCGGCGTCTTCTTTGGCCATATACTTGGTGGCCACCCCGCTGGCGGCCCCGGTGCGGATCTGCCCCAGGCGGCCCGCCTCCATGCAAGACAGCAACCCGCCGGTCTCATAGTCGTAGAGCATGACGATCATCTTGGCCGAGCCGGGCCCGCCGAAAGAGGGATAGGCCTTGTATCCGAAGACTCCTTGTCCTTGGTTGGACGCAGCCATGAAGTGGAAGAAGCCGCCCGGCATGCGGATCCGGTTCCTGGGACGGTTGTCCACCTTGCCCTCTCCGGCGTGGGCGAAGGCCTGGTCAAGCACGTCGATGCACTCGTTCATGGGCAGTAGTTGGGCCACTTCCTGGTCGTTCAAAAACAGGGCCATATTTCTCTCCTGGCGTTTCTTGCGCCCTTCACCGGCGCGGTCCGATCGCTGCTCGTGCCCAGGCACGGGCGACAGCCCAGTATAGCACCGTGTATTCCTTCCGAATACGCATCAAAATCAGGGGCCCCTTTGCTACAATTAGAGCGTGCGCACGAGCTTAGGTATGGGGCGAACCGGCAGCACCGGCAATAGCCTTTAGATAAGGGAAGAATTCCACAGATGTTTAAACCCCGCGTTTACGTCACCCGGCAGATATTTCCCGATGCCTTGGACCTCATCGAGAAGACCGCGGAATTGGAACTTTGGCCCGACGAGGAGCCACCATCGCCGGAACAACTCAGGGAAGCCATGGCTGACGTGGAGGGCGCTATCATCAACGTCATGGACCGGATCGATGCGCCGCTTCTGGACGCCGCGCCCAAACTCAGGGTGTTGAGTCAGGTGGCGGCGGGACTGGACAACATCGACATCCCGGAGGCCACCAAACGGGAGATACTGGTGGGCTACACGCCGGGCGTGCTGGCCAAATCGACCGCCGACCTGGCTTTCGCCCTATTATTGGCCGTGGCCCGGCGCGTGGTGGAGAGCGACAAATGGGTCCGGGAAGGCAACTGGAAGATCTCCCACCACCCCATGTTCTGGCTGGGCTCGGAGGTCAACGGCAGCACCTTGGGCATCCTGGGCCTGGGTGGCATCGGTCTGGAGACGGCCAAACGGGGCCTGGGCTTCGACATGAAGATCATCTACCATTCCCGCACCAGAAAGCCGGAACTGGAGGCGGAGTACGGTTTTAAATACGCCACGCTGAACCGGGTGCTGGCCCAATCAGATTTCCTCTCCATTCACGTGCCCCTGACGCCGGAGACAAACCGGTTCATCGGCGAAAAGCAACTCAAGAAGATGAAGTCCACGGCCATCCTGATAAACCTGTCCCGCGGGCCGGTGGTGGACACCGACGCTCTGTACAAAGCCCTGACCGAGGGCTGGATCGCCGGGGCGGGCCTGGACGTGTTCGACCCCGAGCCCGTGCCGGCAGACCACCCGCTCCTTGGGCTGGACAACGTGGTGGTCCTGCCCCACATCGGAAGCGCGTCCAACCGCTCCCGGAGGGATATGCATCTTCTGGCGGCCAGGAACCTGGTGGCCGGTCTAAAGGGCGAGCGGCTGGAGGAGTGCGCCAACCCGGAGGTGTACGAGTCCCTGGGCATCTGACCAGCGGGATTCTGTGGCAATGGGAGGGGGGACAAAAAGTGTGGCGGAGAGGGCGGGATTCGAACCCGCGAGAAGATTGCTCCCCTACGCGATTTCCAGTCGCGCCCGTTCGTCCACTCCGGCACCTCTCCAGCTTGGCGGGAGATTCCCGCCCAGAGACCCGGAGCCGCCGCGCGGCCGGGAACCCTGAGACATCAAGCCATTATAGGCAACGGTCCGCTGGGCTGTCCACAGACTCAGGCATGGATTGCCCATCTCTGCCCTTCAAATTGGCCCGGTTACTCCCTTATAATAGTCCCCAGCCCCATAACGCACAGGAGTTAAGAGAATCATGGCCGATCCAGGCTTTGTAAAAGTTGCGCAGGTGAGTGAGATTAGGCCCGGCGAGATGATCGCGGTGGAAGTGGACAACGAACAGGTGGTTTTGGTCAACGTGGCCGGCAGTATCCATGCTATCGACGACACCTGCTCCCACGCCTATGCGTCTTTATCCGAGGGTGACCTGAACGGGGAAGAGGTCGAGTGCCCCCTCCACGGCGGCTCCTTCAACGTCACCACCGGAACGCCGGTGAACCCGCCGGTCAGTGAGCCCATCCGGGTCTACCGGGTCCAGATCGACGGTGACGACATCCTGGTGGCGCCGCCCACCGGGTAGGCGACCCTTTCCCCTATCGGCCTTCCCAAGCCAGGGTTTAGGGAAGGCTAGCCGAAGCCGGGAATCCGGTCCAATATGTTCAGGATATGGACCTTCGGCGCCGGCCAATACACCATCCATACCTTGCCCCGGAGGTTGGCCTCCGGGACTGCTCCCCAGCTACGGGAATCGTTGCTATGGGCCCGGTTGTCCCCCAGAACGTAATATTCCCCTTCCCCCAATTCGATCAACGGCGCATTGGAACGGTCTTTGCTGGTCAGGTACGGCTCATCCAATTCGTCGCCATTCACGAAAACTGTGCCGGCCTTCATCTCAATCGATTCACCCGGCAGCCCGATTACCCTCTTTACAAAGTCTTTCCTGGGGTTCTGGGCGTTTTTATCCGGGAACTCGAAAACAATGACCTCGCCCCGTTCGGGGGGGTGGATGGCGTAGCGGGACGACTCTTCGCTGGCCTGCCAGAAGGGAACGATCTTGGAAAGCCGGTCCAGGTCAACGCGCAGGTAAACCAGGCGGTTGACCAACAGGTACTGGCCGTCTTCCAGAGTGGGGTCCATGCTGGAGCCGTCCACCTTGAAGTTTCTGACAGTGGTCTGCAGCAACATGAACACCACCGCCGCCAAAACCACCGCTTCGATTATTTCTCTAGCAACACGTGACAAAGGGTATTGGCTCCCTCAGATTCAAGTGGGGCTTAAAAAGTATAGCATCCGTCCTCTGGACCCATGCCACCGTTTGTCCCCACACCCGCCGTCTGCTACAATCTGCGCCTAGGTTTGCAAGCCTCAAATCACCCTGAAATCACGGAGGGACCGTTCCATGAGTTGGCGTTTCCAATTGCTGAACAAACCCTACGGCAGCGTTACCGAAGGCCCGGTATGGGACGGCGAGAACCTGCTCTTTACCCACATCTCCGCTAGCCGCATCTACCGCTGTGACGTCAAGACCGATGAGATAACCGTCTGGCGGGAGGGCACCAACCGCACCAACGGCCTGGCCCATGACGAGCAAGGGCGGCTCTTCGGCTGCTGCTCCGGCGGCCGCGCCATCCTGCGCTTCGACCCAGCCGGCAACAACGAGGTCATCGCCGACGGATTTGATGGCCACAAACTGAATACCCCCAACGACCTGGCCATCGACCGCCAAGGCCGGGTCTGGTTCACCAACCCGTGGAACGCCACCAACATCGACGCCACCGAGATCGAAGAACCGGGCCTCCGCGCCGTGCTGTGCGCCACCCCTCAAGCCGACGGCAGCTACTCGGTGGCCAGGGTGGAGACCGACAGCACCATGCCCAACGGCATCCTGGTGTCCATCGACGGCAACACCCTGTACGTGGCTGAGAGCAACAGCGAAGACGCCAGCATCGACCGGGAACTTCGGGCCTATCCCATCCGGGAAGACGGCTCCCTGGGCCCCTACGACACGCTCCATGCCTTCGGCACCAACAAGCGTCAGGCCCAGCGCGGCATCGACGGCATGTGCCTGGACCGGGAGGGCAATATCGTCGCCACCGCCGGTTGGCCCTCGTCCGGACCCGGACCGCTGATCTACGTGTTCGACCCCAAGGGGCGGATCATCGAGACTCACCCCGTCCCCTGCATCCGGCCCACCAACTGCTGCTTCGGCGGCCCGGACCGCTCCACCCTCTACGTGACCAGCGCCGAGGGGCACTTCTTCAAGGCCGAGACCGACATGGAGGGCTGGGCCTTATTCCCTTAGCCGCCAGTGCATCCGGGTTTTCTTGGGAGGGCGATTCCGATTATCATGGTTCCAATCAAGAGCGTTATTTAGCCAACTAACACCGCCGGTTTCGATTTACCAGCGAGAGCAAGACAATGTCTTTACAAGGACGAGGCAGCCTTACTAATGCCGGTTTGACCAGAGCGCAATTGCGTCAGGGAGGAGGCCGCGGCAACGGCAACGACCACTTCGACGAGTTGATCGGCGCCACTGAACTTTTCGTGTACCAAACGCCCAACAAGAAACCCAAGGGCTTCGAATCGCTGAAACTATTCCTGGAAGCTTCCGAGTGCGAGCTCATCTTCACCGTGGACGTTCCGCCGGAACTGAAGAACTACGAAACCTTCCGCATAACCCACAGGTCCGGCGAGAAGATTCCCGACCCGGTGCTGCGCCGCTGCCACTCCTGGGCCCACGGCCGCAACTTCCTCCACAGCTTCTTCAAGCCCATGTACGGCGGCCGGTAGAGCCCGTTCGCTAGAATAGAAAAGACCCGGCGGAAATCCGCCGGGTCTTTTCTATCCATCCATTTCCCTGCAACGGGACTCGCCACAGAACTGTCATTCTGACGAGGCCCCAGCCGACAAAGAATCTACCAATCCGCACCTTGGAGTCGTTATTGGCTACTTAGCAGCTCCAGACGCTGGACGAATGCCGAGTTTATGTCGGTCGCATGATGACAATTCCGATAAGCTTTACCGCGACCGCAAGGGCAAGGCCCGTCCAACTTTGCTTGATTCAAAACTTCCAGTGGCTCATGGCCTGCGTCGGGACCGAACCATCTTCCCATCGAAAGAAGGCCCTTCCCACCTGTAGCGGTCCAAACTTCAGCTTTGAGAAGCCAAATAGCGCAATGGTCAAGGTATCCTAATGTTCCTCCATGCTCCCAGTCCCAGGTGGTTTCATGCGGTGCGATGGGGCAAGCCCAGATGTCCTTGCCGTTGTTTCCGAAATACAAATGAGGATGATTAGGGCCGATGATTCCAGGACTAAGCACCCGAAACTTCGGATGGACTGGACCTACCTCGCCGTTAATGATGGTCGGGTATTCCAACTCGACTTCAATCCGCCTATTAATTAGTCGTATAGCCGACCAATTCCTTTCTTGGTCGTGATCGAAATCACATTCCGGAAGGTGAGCGATTTTTCCATTAGCTCCGATACTCACCAAATTTCCTTCCTCTAGGTCTCCTAGAACTAATGCGACTTCCTCCCGAATCGGGACGTGATCCATGGTTAGCTTCCAAACACCCACGGTCTCACCACTGACATTCGCACGTTGAATGAACCGAGCGCCAGAGTAATAATTGATTACTGAATGGCGCTCAGTTTTCCACCAGGCAGAGTTCATCCACCTCACCACAATTTGCAGGAACCCCCATGTGGTCGTTCCGGCTCGACGATTCTTGGTGGTGGTACCCCTTCTGGTTTTCCGGGGCTATCTGGGCGACCTGGATCAACTGGCGGTATTCCATCTGGTTTATTCATCGATCAGTCCACAATCCTTTCTTCAAAATAGGCGGTGAATCGAGTTCACATAAATATTGTCACCATTAATTTCAATGGTGTCAATGAATAATTAGGGCTAAATTAGCCACTTTTATTTACGCTGCCGGATTTTGCTCTTACGGGATTAAGCTAATGGACAAAAGAGTAAAGATATTGCACACGGCCAGACTTTGATGCCAAGCGATGAATTAGTCCGAATCGGGTAAGTCTGGCGAGTCGTTCATTACATGCTGTCACTCGGATATTTAGTTGCGCGGCTAGGTCTGTTGCGCTAATCGGCTTGCCCGTGTCGCTAAGAGCTTTTAACGTATTTTCGTCGGCTCCGCTAAACTTTCCGATCAGCTCCCACGTTTTGTCGACGAGCTCCAGCATCATTACACCGGCTCTGTGGAGCGCGGCCTCTAGGTTTTCTCGCACATGTGGGGCTAAATTCGAGACAGCTATACACCGGCCCGGATATTCGTTGGGGAATCTGAGCACTAGCTTGGCAAAAAACTCACTCGCAAACGAAAAATCAAACACCTTTACGCCTGAAGCGTTGATCACCATGAGAGAATCAGCGGACATTTTTCCGATAATACTTTCAATTTCTTCTCGGAGTCTGCTCGCCCAATCTCTGGTCCACAGTGCGGACCCATCTTTCGCGAGTTGAAACACTTCTCTTTCCTCTCCTGTCAGCGTGGTCGCCATAATAGGCCTCCTCTTTGGGGTAGGTTAAGGTCTACCTGAGCGTCTTCCAACTTGGGAATCTGACACGTGGAAATTGTTTGCTCAACCATGCTGTACGACTGCAGTTGGTTGCCGTAACGGTACCAAATAAAAAAATATATTTCAATGTATTCACTGGCGAGTTAAAATAACCTCCCCCTGGTGATTACCGTAGGCCGACGAAGTATCTGCCAATCTCCACCTTTGCGGACCCTGATTCTTCCGCGGAAGGGTCAGGGTGACATTTGGGCGGCGCATCGCTACCCGGAAACTCGGTACGGACAATGAGCTAGAGGTTAACCCTACCCCCGTGGATGGTTGGCCAGAAAATCGTCGGCTATGTCGTTGAATGTGCGGAACTCAACGCCGTCGTGGGACATGATGTACTCCGCCAACCGCTCCAGCATCAGCAATACCTGGGGGCGGCCGCTGACATCGGGGTGGATGGTTATGGGGAAGACCGCCTCGTCATACTCCCGGTACACGAAGTCGAATTGGTCCCGCCACATCTGCTCGATGTCCCTGGGGTTGACGAAGCCGTGACTGTTGGGGGCGCTCTTGATGAACATCATCGGCGGCAGGTCGTCCAGATACCAGTTGGCCGGTATCTCCACCAGGTCCGTCTCTTCGCCGCGGACCAAG
>JADFNR010000182.1 GCA_022563275.1 Chloroflexota bacterium
TACGGCCGGGCGGAAGACGGCCGGGTGGACCTGAATTTCGGGCCCCTCAACCGGGAGGGTGGGGAGCGCCGGCTCAACGTCCTGATCACCCGGGCCAGGAGGCGCTGTGAAGTGTTCACCAATATGACCGAGGACGACATAGACCTGGAGCGCACTTCGTCTAAGGGGGTGCGGGCGCTGCGCACTTTTCTGGCCTTCGCCCATCGGGGAATATTGGACACGGGAACCGGCGAGCCTGCTTCCGGCGATGAGGCTGACCCCGTTACCCCATTCCAGAAGTCGCTTGCCGAGGCCATCACTGAGAATGGATATCTGGTGGCGGAGTCTCCGGGATGGGGCACCGGCACGGTGGACCTGGCGGTCTCGGACCCGGAACGGCCGGGGCGTTACATCCTGGGTATCGAATGCGACGGCCCGTCTTACGACAGCGCCAGATCAGCCCGCGACCGCGACCGGCTGCGGCCTCAGGTCCTGGAAGGGCTTGGCTGGCGCTTGCACCGCGCCTGGAGCCCGGAATGGGCCAGCAATCCGCAGCGGGAGCTAGAGCGGGTCTTGGCGGCCATCGGCGCCCCCAAAACACCGGCCGAATCCGCTGCCCCAGAACCAAAGCCCGTCGAATCAACCGAGACAATCGTCCGCGATGACGTTCCCGCGCCGGCGGCGGTCCCTCAGGTTACCGAATACCAGACTGCCCGGCCCAGTCTTAAACGCAAGGACAAGGACCTAGCCGCCGCGTCCACGCTATCGCTGGCTCTTTGGACCGCCGAGGTTGTCCAGAAGGAGAGCCCGGTCCATGTCGTCGAGGCCGCGCGCCGCATATTCACGGAAGCCGGCGTCAAGCGGCCGGGCAAACGGGTGCAGGCGGCCATGGAGGAAGCGGTTGACGAACTGGTCCAGTCGGGCCAAGTCCTACGGCGCGGAGACTTCCTCTGGAGCGCCGGCATGACCCAACCGCCGGTCCGGGACCGGTCGGGCCTTCCTCCCGCGTCCCGCAAGCTTGAAATGGTCTCAGACGAGGAATTGGCCGAGGCCGTCTGCGTGGTGGTGGGACAGTCTTACGGAATCGCCGGGGAGCAGGCGCCCGCAGCCGTTTTCAAGTTGTTGGGTTACAGCCGCACCACCGACGCCATGAAGGACCGGTGCGACTCGATAATCAGCGGGCTTTTATCGGAAGGCCGGCTGGAAGACGACGGCGGCCTGCTGGTGCTGGCCGCTTCGTCCCATACCTAGCTCGCGCCCAATATACGGTTCAAGTTAGCATAGAGGGCCGGGTCCAGGTCCCGTCCCTCCAGCGCCGGGTCGTCGGGTGCGAACCGGTGGGCCCTAAAGACCGAATTGGCCCGGCCCGATGAACTGCCGCCGGCCAGTCTGCCGCTATCGGCCATCAGCGGATTGATGTACTCCCAAACTATCTGGTTGCCTGAGGTCACCTCGATGAACCGTCCGGTGGCCCCTTCGCAGATCAGGGTGTTGCCGTTGGGCTGTCTTTCGGCCCCGCTGATCTGGTAGCTGTAGAAAGAGATGGCCGGCTCCCCGCGGTAGTCCCAGGCAATCTCATTGTTGGCGGGGTCGATCTCCACGATCCGGGAGTAGTTGGTGTTGGGAGCGCGGCGGTGGGCGCCGTTGTCAAACAACAGGACCCGGCCATTGTCCAAGAAGCTGGGGTTGTGCTGGTGGGATACCTCTCCGGGCCCCCATTTCCAGATGAACCGTCCACTCTCCCGGTCCACTATCCCCACGGTGCTGGTCTGTCTGAAACTGATCAGGTAGTTGCCGTCGGCGGTCACGTTGATGCTGTTGCCGTGGGTCCATTCGCGCCGGCCCTCCAAGGGGCAGATCACGTCCTCATCGAAGTCCAGATGCTCCCAGGCGCGCCATTCGTGCACCACCTCCCCCGAAGGCGAGAATTCCCGCACCACGTCGCCCAGCATCTGCACCGGGTCGTCCGCAGTGGTGAAGCCGCCCTTCACTCGGAAGGTGGTGTCCGATGACATCTCCTCCCACATGAGGGCCAGGGTGTTGCCGTTGGCCAGCCGTTGGAAGTCGTGGTGCAACCAGGGGTTCTCAAGTTCCCAGACCAGGTTACCGTCCCAGTCCAGTTCCACCAGCCCAGCCGAGTGGCCGCCGAGGCCGGTCATCGGTCCTTTCTCGTCCGGGGCCAGGCTCAAGAACAGAAGGTTGCCGTTGGGCAGCAGATTGGCGTAGTTGATGCCGCCGGGCCAATGCCACCGGTGGCAGATGCGGCCTTCCATGTCGATGAGATTGGCGTCATGGCCGCGCAGGTTGGCGAACAGGGTGTAGCCCCGGTGACAATACTGGGGCGCGTGATAGATGAGTCCGTGGGGGTGATGCAGTGACCAGCCCATTTTGCCTCCAATTTAAGTGCGGTTTATTCTTGAGGGAGTGGCGATTCGCCGGCGTCCCCGGTTTTTCCGGCAGCGCCCCGATTCAGGACCCGGGTGGTGAAGAAATGGCTCAGGCCGACGGCAACCGGGATAGCCACCGCGTAGACCGCCAGGGAGACAGAATACCCGGCGGGCCAGGATAGGACAGGTATGGCTACTAGGAACACTGCCAGAGCGTAGATCACTTTGCGGGTGAAGTAGAGCAAGAACAGGCAGAGGACGCCAACGGGCAGTCCGATTACCGGCAGCGAGGCGATCAACACTCC
>JADFNR010000104.1 GCA_022563275.1 Chloroflexota bacterium
GCGCGAAGAGTCTGCGGACATAACGACGAAGTAGTCGGTGAAAGAGGCCAGACCCCGCAGGTCCAGCATGACGATGTCGGCGGCAAGTTTCTCCGAGGCGACCTCAACGATCAACTGCGCAACTTCCGACGGTTCCAGTTACTGGGCCTCCAGGTTTTTGATCGAATCACAGGAGATTCAAGGCATTTATTCGAGTATAGGCCAGGCGTGGAACGAGGTCAAATTAATCCCATGACCGAGGGCACCGGCCAGTCGGCTCCGGCGAGGTTGGTTTATTCGCCTGAGACCCGTGGTGGGTCTGGAACCAGGATTGTGTTAATCGCCGAGGGCCGTTAGCCTGGAATCAAGAAATCATTGTTGGCCGGTGTGCCGGGTCACGATCCGTACGACGAGCGCGAACGTATGATTCCAAAACCTCCTGAATAGAGAATGAGAGAAATAGATGGGCATCACCCGAGTGATTAAAGGAATGGCCTTGGCCGCTGGAATCATGCTGCTGGGCGTGGCCGGCGCTTGTGGCGGCGACGGCGGTGGTAGTAGTGGTCCCGACAGTTTGGTCCCCCAACGGGCCAGCGTGGTGGGGAGCTTGGCCGTTGCCCAAGCATTAGACGCCTTCGACCTGGACCTTGACCAGTTTTCAGAGATGTTTTCATCGGGTTCGCCCGGCGAAAAAGAAGGGCCAGAAGGGTTTAATACATTATTCAACATCGACCAATTCAGGTCAGGGGGTCTGTTTGGTGACATCAGCCGGGCCGACATCTTCGGCGAGATCACAGATGGCGATGATGCGGAGTATTTTGCCGTATTGCTTCACGGCGATTTCGACGAGGCTGGTTTGATCGCGAAATTAGAGTCTGTCCTCGGCCGCGGCCTGGTGTCAGAACCCTACAAAGGCACCAATGTCTACTCCCCGGCAGACGACGCGGAAGAATTTGAATTGGGCGTTCTGGATAGCTCGACGTTCGTCATGGGGATAGGCGGGGCCATCAACGACGTCATAGATATCAAAACCGGAGACGCCGATCCCGCCTCTGGCGCCCTGATGGATACATTCAACGACCTGAGCGGTGGTTTATTCGGGTTTGCCCTCGAGGTGCCCCAGGATATCGCCGACGAAGCGGACCTGGGTTCCATTCCCGGACTGGGTGACCTGCCAATCTCCTTGGATTTCATATCCGCCCTGGATATCGTGGGGCTCGGAGGCGATCTGGATGACGGCTCTCTGGACCTGGTGGTGACCATGGATTTCACCGATGAAAAGGCGGCGGAGTCGTTGGAGGGGTTCATCAGCGGGATCATTACTCTGGCGTCCGGTTTCTTGTCCGACCCGCGCACCTCAGGAATACTCGGCGGTCTGGAGATTGACCGCGACGGAAGCCGGGTCACCATCAATATCAGTATTCCCACGGCGGATATTCCGGGTCTTTTCGGCGACCTGACCACCGGCACGAGTTTTCAATCCTCCGCCGGGACGTCAAGAGGCGTCCCGGAGACCAGGCTTCTCGAAGCGGCGGTTACGGATAAGATCGCCATCATGCCCAGCGCTTTGCACGTCGCCGAGGGCCAAAAGGTGGAATATAGCACCAACCCGCCGACGTCTGGGGAGCACTGGGCCCGCTGGGCGGACTGCGGATGGTATCCGGGCGGTCTGCCTGATGAAGTGATCACCCACAACCTGGAGCACGGCAACATAGTGGTTAGTTACAACTTCGCCAACCCGGCCCAAGTTACGGAGCTGCGCCAGGCGCTTGAGGCCACCGGACTTTTCAAGATCTGGGGCGTCGCCCGGTCTTATGACAAGATTGCCGACGGTGAGGTGGCTCTTTCAGCCTGGGGCCGGGTACATTTCATGGAAGGCGTTAGGACCGGCGAGATCGGCCTATTTTTTGAGACCTTTGCCGGCAAGACAGGCCCGGAGCGCATCGCCTGCTGACCTGATCTTCGGCGAATGCAAGGCCAAGAAACGCTGGGGCGTCCCGATCCGTTGGGACGCCCCTTTTTCATTCGGATATCGACCAGATGAGTCAGTTGGGGGTAAATTACTAATAATGCGACATTAATCATTGTTATCAACTATTTTAGAGAGTAATAACTTCTAATTTCGGCATTGTATCCCCGTTTACGCTCTTTTCAAGCCTGATTCAGGCGTCTATAATAGGATCAGGCGTGTTCAAGCCTCGCCGGACGGCCCTTTGTCCCACCCGCGGCCTGGCCCCCGAACACACGGAATCTCAAGCGTGGGCCTTGTGCCATTCTGATATTGTGATATATTTAACAAAATCATTTCGCGGCCCTGTTTTTCAGGGAGGATTGTGCTTACGCCGCGCCTAGCGGCGGTTTGGCGTTTCCGCCGCTATTTCCACCGCAGTTTCCGTATGGAAGCCGCGCTGTTATTGATAGATAGGTTATCGGCTGATGGACCCATTAAAAGAACTGGCTAAGAAAGGACTCTACTCGCCGGAGCAGGAACACGATGCTTGCGGCGTGGGTCTAGTCGCCAATATAAAGGGTCCGAAGACACACCAGATCATTGACGAGGGTGTGGAGGTGCTGATCAACCTCGGCCACCGCGGCGCCGCCGGGCGTGACCCGGAGACCGGCGACGGGGCCGGCATGTTGATCCAAATGCCAGACAAGCTGTTCCAACGCGAGGCCGCCGCCCTGGGGATCGACCTGCCGTCCGGCGGCGAGTATGGCGTTGGCATGGTGTTCATGCCGCCTGAGGTCCAAGCCGACTGCCGCAGCCTGATCGGCAAGGCCATCGAGGCTGAAGGGCTGAAGGTGTTGGGCTGGCGCGATGTGCCCCTGGACCACTCTAAGATCGGTAAGGACGCCCAGGCGGTCCGCCCTCACATCGCTCAGGTGTTCATCGGCATGGGCCCCGGCATCAAGGACCCCGCCCACCTGGATCGGAAGCTCTATGTGGTCCGCAAGGTCCTTGAGCATTCCGTTGGTGTTTCAGGGGACGGTTCTGGACTGACTGAAGACCAGGCTGACCGCTTCTACATCTGCAGCATGTCCTGCAACACTATCGTGTATA
This sequence comes from Chloroflexota bacterium, assembly GCA_022563275.1. Next base: position 3,041 of record JADFNR010000104.1, read on the forward strand.
AGGGCCTGCTCATGGCCCACCAGATATCAGGGTTTTATCTGGACCTGCAAGACCAGGACTTCATCAGCGCCTTTGCGCTGGTCCACTCCCGGTTCAGCACCAATACTTTGGGCAGCTGGCGGCTGGCCCACCCCTACCGGTATCTGGCCCACAATGGCGAGATCAACACCCTCCGGGGCAATGTCAACTGGATGCACGCCCGGGAGGCCCAGTTCCAGTCTCCCCTTTTCGGGGACGACATGGCCAAGATCGCACCAGTGACAAACCCCGGCGACAGCGACACCGCCACTTTGGACAACGCCCTGGAGCTCCTCCAGATGACGGGCCGCGACCTGGACCATGCCCTGCTGATGCTCATTCCCGAGGCATGGGACCAGCACGAGACCATGTCCCAGGAGAAGAAGGACTTCTACGAATACCACTCCTCTCTGATGGAGCCTTGGGACGGTCCGGCCATGATCGTGGCCTCCGATGGCCGCAGTATCTGCGCCCTCTTGGACCGGAACGGCCTGCGCCCCTTCCGGTACCTGGTCACCAATGACGACAAGCTGGTGATGGCCTCCGAGACCGGGGTATTGGATGTGCCTCCCGCCGACGTCAAGTTCAAGGGCCGGCTCCAACCGGGCAGGATGTTCCTGGTCAGTTTGGAAGAAGGACGAATCATCGGTGACGATGAACTGAAGCTCAAGCTGGCGAAGAAGAACCCCTATGGCCAGTGGTTGAAGGACAACAAATTAACGCTGAGAGACCTGCCGGAGGCGGCCGAAGCCCCTCCCATGGACTCGGCCGAGTTGGTGCGGCTGCAGCAGGCATTCGGTTACAACATCGAAGAGATTCGGATGATCACCACCGTCATGGCGGAGAATGGCAGTGAGGCCATCGGCTCCATGGGCAACGATGCTCCACTAGCCGTGCTCTCCGACCAGAACCAACTGCTCTATAACTACTTCAAGCAGCTTTTCGCCCAGGTGACCAATCCGCCTCTGGACGCCATCCGAGAGGAGCTGGTCACGTCGCTGGGCGCCTTTCTGGGAAGCGAACAGAACCTGTTTGACGAGACCCCGGAACACTGCCGTCAGTTGAGACTGGAGTCGCCCATCATCTCGGACCTGGAATTAGCCCAGATAAAGGCGCTGGACCGGGCGGGATTGCGCTCCGGCACCCTGTCGGCGCTCTACGACCGGGAGGCCGGGGACGGCGCGCTCAAGAAGGCATTGGACGGACTGCGGGAGCAGGCATCCCGATCGATAGAGTCCGGTTGCTCAATCATCGTACTGTCGGACCGCGGGTCAGACAGCCGCTGGGCGCCCATACCCAGCTTGCTCGCCGTGTCGGCGGTCCACCATCACCTCATCCGGGAGGGCACCCGCACCAAGGTAGCTCTGGTCGTGGAGTCCGGCGACGCCAGGGAAGTTCACCATTTCGCGCTGCTCATCGGATACGGGGCCGGCGCCATCAACCCGTATCTGGCTCTGGCCACGGTCCGGGAGCTGGTCAAGACCGGCCAGATAAACGGGACCAAACCCGATTCCGCCCAGAAGAATTTCATCAAGGCCAACGAGAAAGGCGTGCTGAAAGTGATGTCCAAGATGGGCATCTCCACGGTGCAGAGCTACCGCGGAGCACAGATCTTCGAGGCATTGGGCCTGAACCAAGAACTGATCGACGAATATTTCACCTGGACCCCGTCGCGGGTGGGTGGCATCGGTTTGGACGGTGTGGAGCGGGAAGCGAACGAGCGTCACGACCGGGCCTTTGGATCAGCCCAGATCGCGGCGCAACAGGACCTGCCACAGGGGGGCGCCTACCAGTGGCGGCGGGGCGAAGAATTCCATCAATGGAACCCCGACGCCATCGCCAAATTGCAGTACGCCGCCCGCGCCAACGACTGGGATGTCTATAAAGAGTTCAGCCGTCTGTCCAACGACCAGACCCGGAAGTTGGCCACGCTGCGCGGGTTGCTGGTCTTCAAGCACGACCGGGCTCCGGTGCCGGTCGCAGAGGTAGAACCTGCTTCAGAGATCGTGAAACGGTTCGCCACCGGCGCCGCGTCGTTGGGGTCCATCAGCCGCGAAGCCCACGAGACCATGGCCATCGCCATGAACCGGATGTCGGCGCGCAGCAACACCGGCGAGGGTGGTGAGGACTACCACCGCTACTGGCCGGACGAGAACGGCGATTCCCGAAGCAGCGCCGTCAAGCAGGTGGCCTCGGGCCGGTTCGGCGTTACCGCCAACTATCTGGTCAACGCCACCGACCTGCAGATCAAGATGGCCCAGGGCTCCAAGCCCGGCGAGGGCGGACAGTTGCCAGGCCACAAGATCGATGAGTATATCGGTTGGGTGCGGAAGACCACGCCCGGTGTTGAGTTGATCTCGCCGCCGCCCCACCACGATATCTATTCCATCGAAGACCTGGCCCAGTTGATCCATGATCTGAAGAACGTCAACCCCGACGCCAGGATCCACGTGAAACTGGTGGCGGAGGTCGGTGTCGGCACCGTTGCGGCCGGTGTGGCGAAAGGCCATGCGGACGTGGTGCTGATCAGCGGCCACGACGGAGGCACCGGCGCTTCGCCCGAGTCGTCAATCAAGTACGCGGGGCTGCCCTGGGAACTTGGCATCGCCGAGACTCAGCAGGTCCTGGTGGCCAACGGACTGAGGAGCCGCATCGTGGTCCAGACGGACGGTCAGCTCAAGACCGGCCGGGACGCCGCCATCGCCACTCTTCTGGGCGCTGAGGAATTCGGTTTCACCACTTCAGCCTTGGTGGTCAGCGGCTGCATCATGCTGCGCAAGTGCCACATGAACACCTGCTCGGTGGGTATCGCGACGCAGGACCCGGAGTTGCGCAAGCAGTTCGCCGGCAAGCCTGAGTATCTGGTCAACTACTTCACCTTCGTCGCCGAAGAGATGCGGGAGATCATGGCCGAACTTGGCTTCCGGACCGTCGCCGAGATGATTGGCCGGACCGATGTCCTCGATTCCAGGGAAGCGGACGATCACTGGAAGGCCCAGGGGTTGGACCTCTCCCGTCTGCTGCACCGCCAAGAGTCCAATGACCCAAGTGAGCCGGTCTTCTGTGACCGGGAGCAGGACCACGGCCTGGAAAATGCCCTGGACCACCAGTTGATCGCCCAGGCCCAGCCGGCGTTGGTTGATAAGAAACCGGTCTGGATAAACCTGCCGATCCATAACTCCAACCGGGCCGTGGGCGCCATGCTCAGCGGAAAGGTGGCCAAAGCCTACGGCGAAGACGGCCTTCCCGACGACACCATCAACATCAAGTTGACCGGCTCCGCGGGACAGAGCTTCGGCGCGTTCTTGACTAGGGGTATCAGCATCGATCTGGAAGGAGACACCAACGACTACATGGGCAAGGGAATGTCGGGAGGCCGCATCGTGGTCTGCCCCCATCCCGAATCAAAGTTCGTGCCCGAGGAGAACATCGTTATCGGCAACGTGGCCATGTATGGCGCCACCGGCGGCGAGGTGTTCATCCACGGCGTGGCCGGTGAGCGGTTCTGCGTCCGCAACAGCGGGGTGAAGACCGTGGTGGAAGCCGTGGGCGACCACGGCTGCGAATACATGACCGGAGGCGTGACCGTGGTGTTGGGCGCCACCGGCCGCAACTTCGGCGCAGGCATGAGCGGCGGGATAGCCTTCATCTACGACAAGGACGATGACTTCCACATCCGGTTCAATGACGGCATGGCCGACCTGGAGCCGGTGACGGACCCCGAAGACATCGCGGTCCTTAAAGGGCTGATTGAAGACCACAAGAAGTACACAGGCAGCACCCCGGCGGCCGAGATCCTGGCCGATTGGGATGCAGCTTTGAAGCGGTTCAAAAAGATCATGCCCAGAGATTACCGCCGCGTATTGGAAGAGCGGGCGCGCAGGGCCGAGGAGGGTACGGAGCGGGAACTGGAAGCGGTCGGAAATGGGTAAACCGACAGGCTTCATGGACTCCGGCCGGCAACCACCTGAGCGGCGTCCGGTGGCCGAGAGAAAGGGCGACTACCGCGAAATCTACCTGGCCTGGGGCGAAGCCCAAGCCCGGGACCAGGGTTCGCGTTGCATGGATTGCGCCGTCCCCTTCTGTCACATGGGCTGTCCCTTGGGCAATGTCATCCCCGATTTCAACGACCAAGTCTATAAGGGCGATTGGAAAGGCGCCTTGGCCACCCTTCTGGCCACCAACAATTTTCCGGAGTTCACCGGCCGCATCTGCCCCGCCCCCTGCGAGGCGAGTTGTGTCCTGAGCATAAACTCCGACCCGGTCACCATCGAGTACATCGAGAAAGAGATCGCCGAGCAGGGTTTTGAGAACGGCTGGATCAAGCCCGAGCCGCCGGCCACACGGACCGGGAAAAAGGTTGCTGTGGTCGGGTCAGGCCCGGCGGGTCTTGCCGCAGCCCAGCAGTTGAACCGCGCTGGGCACCTGGTGACGGTCATCGAGCGTGACGGCTATATCGGCGGTCTTCTTGTCCTGGGCATCCCCGAATTCAAGCTGGAAAAGGACGTGGTCCAGCGCCGCGTTGACCTGATGGCCCAGGAGGGGGTCACCTTCCTGACCGACACCAACGTTGGCGCCGATTTCCCGGTGGACCGGCTGCTGTCTGAATTCGACGCGGTCTGCTTGGCCTGCGGCTCCACCCAAGCCAGGGAATTGGACGTTCCGGGCCGGGACCTGGAGGGAGTTCATCTGGCCATGGATTACCTTACCCAGCAGAACCGTGTGTTGTCCGGCGAAGAGATCCCCGCCGATGAACGCATAGACGCCGAGGGCAAACGGGTGGTCATCTTGGGTGGCGGAGACACCGGAGCCGACTGTCTGGGCACCGCCCACCGCCAGGGCGCCGAAGTGGTGTACCAACTGGAACTGCTGGCCGAACCCCCTGACGAGAGGCCCGGCAACAACCCTTGGCCCCAGTGGCCCATAATTCTTCGGTCGTCTCCGGCCCACGAAGAGGGTGGCATCCGCGATTACGCTGTGTTGACCAAATCCTTCACGGGAAGCAATGGCAAATTGGAGAAGCTGCACGCGGTGCGGGTTGAGTGGAAGGAAGGGGCCAACGGTGGGCGTCCGACCATGGAAGAGGTCCCCGGCAGTGAGTTCGAGATTGAAACTGAATTGACCCTTCTGGCCATGGGGTTCCTGCATCCTGAGCAGGACGGCATGCTGGCGCAGCTCGGTGTGGGACTGGATGGGCGGGGCAATATCGCCATCGACGGCAACCGCATGAGCAGCGTTAAGGGAGTGTTCGCGGCCGGCGATGCGGCCAGGGGTCAGTCACTGGTGGTCTGGGCCATCGCCGAAGGCCGGGAGACAGCCCGCGCCATGGACCTCTACCTCATGGGAGAGACCTCCCTCCCCCATTCACTGCCGGAGCACGGCTAGGCAGGTCTAGTTGCCGGGCGCGAACAGCCGGAACGCGTCAGCGAACTTGGAAACGTCTACGATCACCCTCACCCTCAAGTTCTCCCCCTCCTGACGCACCCCTAGGTCCTCGAACCCCTGCAACTGCTTTTCGCTTTCCAATGCTTCGGCGGCCCGCTGCATGGCGGATGCGGCATCGTCTTGGCCGGCAAAGCCGATGAGCGAGTGGAAGACCACCAAGTCGCCGGGCAAAACGTCGGCAGTAACCACGACGCCGGTGCAGCCGGGCAATCCAGGAATGCCGTCGAACAACGGGAGCGCTTCGCATCGTGATAACGCCACTGCCGCGAACCCCGACGGCACATCTCCCAACAGGCTGGTCAGGCCCGGTGCATCAAGCAGGGAATCGGAGCGGCCGTCGAAGGCGTCAAGTGAGGCTTCCGTCAGCGCTCTTGCATCCATGGTTGTTAGGCCCCGGCCCGACGCCGCAACCCCGGTCGACTCATCCGCCGCCGCCATCGCCAGGGCCGTTCCCAGGATGTTGATCTCCCAGACATCGTGGCCCTGATATGGCTGCGGGCCGTCTCCCCCCAATTGCAGGCCGAAGCCGCTGGCCAGCCGGAGCATATCCGCGATGGGGAAATCGTTCTGGAAGGGAGTGATCAGACCGCGGGTCTGGAGGTTCACGGCCACCGCGATGTTATTGACCAGTCCGGTGGCGATGGACGGCAATGCCACATCCATCCCCAAGACCTCGGGATTGATCAAGGCCGCCAGGCTCTCGTTGGACCGCAGGAATTCCAGGTCCAGGTAAACCGCTGCGTTATAGGTCTCCGGAACCAATGAAAGCAGCTTGGTTAGTTGGGCCAGCCGCTCCGGGTCGGCGGCCGGCACCACCGCGTTGGCGAAATCTTCGTATGCTACGGGGGTGGGTGTCGGAACGGCCGTGGGTTCGGCCGTGGCTTCCGGGACTTCGGTGGAGAGTGTTGTTTCGGTGGAGCAGGCGGCAAGAAAGATGACCGCCACCACGGTGGCCAAGATAGCCGTGACGGCGCGATTCTTGAACTTGTAGGGGAGCAAGGTCCTAACTCTGGGCGGCGGCGGTGCGCTCTTCGTTGACATGGGACAGATATTCCCGCATGTCCAGCACCTGCACAGCGTTGGTGGTGCCCGAGACGCCCGGGGAGAAACCATGGACGATGGTCACAACGTCGGTCTCTTTGATCGTTCCGCCATCCAGGCCGGCCTTGATAACCGAAGCAACCAACCCGGCGATGTCTTGTTGGGGCGGGATAACGCCACCCGGACGGATCCCCCAGCCCAAGCACAGTTTCTGCAGCACGGCAGCATCGTGGGAAAAAGCCAGGATGTCGGCGTCGGGCCGGTACCTGGAGAGCTCCAAAGCGGCCCGTCCGGTGCTTGTTACAACCAATGGCTTCGAACCCAGGGATTGGACCAGCCGCGCCGCCGCGGACGTTATGGCCTGGGTCCGGTCTCTGGAACCCAGGTCGCTGAAATAGGGGTAGATGGTTTCGGCCTCCCGGACGGTGGCGTCGGCCACCTTGAACGCTTCAATGGGATGCTGGCCCACCGCCGTCTCATCGGAGAGCATGATGGCGTCGCACCGGTCCAGAACGGCGTTGGTGACGTCGGATATCTCAGCCCTGGTCGGCGCCGGGGCCACCACCATGGACCAGAGCATCTGGGTGGCGATCACCGAAACCTTGCCTGCCTCGTTGGACTTGGCCACCAGTTGCTTCTGGACGATGGGCACCCGTTCCATGGGAATCTCCACGCCCAAGTCTCCCCTGGCCACCATGATGCCATCGACCTCGGGAAGTATGGTGTCGATGTTATCGACGCCCTCGCCCCGCTCCAACTTAGCCATAACCAGCGCTTTGCTGCCGGCGGCGTTCAGATGTTCCCTGGCGTAGAGGATGTCTTCGGCCGTGCGCACGAAGGACAGGCCGACCCAATCGACCCCGTGTTCGACGCCGAATTGGAGGGCGATCTTGTCCCGCTCGGTTAGGATTGGTTCGTCTATGGGTACACCGGGCAGATTCACCCCTTTGAATGACGATACGATACCGGAAGACTCGACTATGGCGTCTACCCTGGAGGAACTTGCCGCCGTCACTGTCAGCCGGACCGTGCCGTCGGCGATGAAGATGTTGCTTCCTGGCTTGAAGTGCTTGAACACGGCTGGCTGGGGAAACGGCAGCACGCCCGGTTCTTGAGTTTCGGCCTCCGGGACCAGGCTCACAGTGTCTCCTGGGTTCAGCAGCACCGGCTCTTCCAGACGCCCCAGGCGCATTTTGATGCCGCCCAAGTCTTGGAGGATAGCCACCGGCCGGCCGTGTTTTTTGGAGATCCGCCGGATGTTGGCGATAACCTCGGCGTGTTCGTCTAACGTCCCGTGGGAGAAATTCAGCCGGGCGCAGTCGAGGCCCAGGCCGATGAGCTGTTCCAACATGTCCGGGTCGCTGGAGGCGGGTCCGATGGTGACGATGATCTTTGTCTTTCGCATGGTGACTGCCCTTTCAAGGTTGGGCGGGAAGCTCGGGCCGGGAGCCTGCAGCGGGACCAGTGCAAAGGCCCAAACGTCATTCGCCGGTGTGAATTTATTCCCTTAAAGAAAATATAACAGACGGGCAAGTATTCTACTAACCGATACCGATCATGGATTAACGGCAATTAGGGCGTCCCAATCGATCGAGACGCCCTTCCCCTTCCCAAAAAGCTGATAGCTGATAGCTGTCAGCTACCTGCTACCGGCCATTGCTTCTCCTGGCGTCGTACCGGTCGGTGGCGGCTTTGATCCCGGCGTACCGGTTCTCCTGGAGCGCCTCACGGCGCTCGCTGGCCCAGTCCCTGGAGATCTTGATGCCTTCCAGGCTCCCCTGGAAATGGGGCATCACGTAGCGCGCCAGGAGTTCGTAGCTGCGGTGGATCTTATCCCGGGGGGCCCAGTCCTCGACCCGAATCATGAACTTGCCGAAGCCGCCCGTGATTTCCTGGAGCCGCTCGATGCCGGCGATGCAGTCGTCGGGAGTGCCGACGATCCACTGGTTGTGGTCCACCATGTAGTCCACGATCTGGTCACGGGGCACGTCCGGCACCGGGTTGCCCAGCGTCTGGCCAAAGTACTCGGTTACCAACCTGGCGCTGCTCTCGCGGATGTCTTTCATGGCCTGCTCTTTGGTGTCCGCCAGGTGCATTCCCATCACCACGCCCCAGTCTTCCCGGTGCATGGTCTTGCCGTGTTCGGCCGCCGTCTCCTCGGCGATGGCCCAAAGTTCCGCCAGTGACGTCTTGCGGATGGTGTCCCGGGGCACGCTGAGCGACAGGATAGACGCCCCGTGTTTCCCGGCCAGGGTGACGCCGGCCGGCGATTCAACCGAGGCCACGGCCACGGGGACGATGGGGTCCTGGTAGGGCCGCAGTTGCAGCACGGCATCGTTCATCTCGAACCAGTCGGTCTTGCAGGTGAATGGCTCAGGGTCGGACATGAGCCGCATGATGGCGTCCAACGACTCCTCCATCATCGCTCGTTGTCTCTCGGGTTTGATGCCCAGCATCAGCGCGTCCGATGCCAGGGCGCCGGGGCCGCAACCCAGTATCACCCGGCCCTTGGTCAGGTGGTCCAGCAGGACCATACGGTTTGCCACCATGAAAGGATGGTGGTAAGGCAGGCTGGTTACGCCGGTGCCCAGCCGGATGTTGCGGGTGCGCTCGGCGGCGGTGGCGATGAATAGCTCGGGCGACGCGATGGTCTCCCATCCGGCGCTGTGGTGCTCGCCGATATAGGCTTCAT
>JADFNR010000105.1:0-2527 GCA_022563275.1 Chloroflexota bacterium
AGGGCGTCTTTGATCTCTTTATAGAGGTCCTCTTTATTGATCCGGGTCAACTGCCCATCCTGTAGGAGCACCTCTCCATCGACCATTACGGTGTCCACGTCGACGCTCCTTCCACGATGTACGAGGGCGTCGACAACAGATACCTCGGGGTCGAGGAACGGCTCTTCGATGTTTCGCAGGTTCACCAGCACCATGTCCGCTCGTTTGCCAGGCTCCAGGGTGCCGATACGGTCGCCGAACCAGCTGGCGTAGGCGCCGTTCACCGTTGCCATCTGCAACACCTGGTAGGCGGTTGGCGGGTCCAGGTCCATCCCCGGAACGCGGTGTAACTTCAGGACCAACCGCATCTCTTGAAAAAGGTCCTTGTCGTCGTTTATGCCGGCCTCGTCGCTGCCGATGGCCACCTTGATCCCCGCAGCCAAGATGCGTCCCAAGGGGGCGATTCCGCTTTGCAGGCGAAGGTTGGAGCTAGCGTTATGGCATATGTTGGTCCCAGTAGAGGCCATCAGATCAAGGTCTTCGTCGGTGGCCCACACGCTATGGCCACAGGTGACCTCGGGTCCCAGGAAGCCCAGCTCATGGAGATGCTGAAGGGGAGTCTTCTTCCAGGTCCGAAACCCGTACAGCTTCTGGTAAACGGTTTCCTGGAGGTGGATGTGAATGCCGGTGCTGTAGCGGGTGGCCAGTCCTTTCAGCTCCATCAACAACTCGTCTGAACACCGGTGCACGTTGCTGGGCGCCATCGTCACCTGGACCCGTTCGTGGCGGTTGTTGCCGTACTTGTTGCAGATCTCCTCGAGGATGGGCATCACTTCTTCCACCGGCCGGTAACCCTGAGCCATGAAAGACTTATACCGTTCCCCCAGGTCGCTGGGCATCTGGGCGGCAAACTCCTCTTCTCCGCCGCCAGCGCCAGCCACCATGGAGTTCTGATTGGCGATGGAAGGAGCATAGGAAACCCGCATGCCCGAGTCCTGGTAGGCTTTCACCACCTTGTCGGCTATTTCCATACTGACGGGACCGAAGCCGCGGCCCGGCGTATGGATCGCCTGCACCGTGGTGGTCCCGGACTCAATCATCTGGACCGCGCCGTACAGCTGGTCCAGATAAGGGTCTATCAACCTGGTGCCGATCCTGGCCAGGCTCCACATCTCCAGGGGTAGGTCGGGGGCTCCCAGCTGGAAAGGGGTGAGGCCGACGTGAAAGTGGTCGTTGACCAGGCCGGGCATTACGAGATGATTTGAGGACCCAATCACCTCTACCTCTGGATGCCTGGTCCTGAGTTCCTGGTAATCGCCCACCTCGGCGATCAGGCCGTCTTGTTGCAGCACAGCTCCATCGGTTACGACATCTGCAGATGAAGGACCGGTGATCTTGGCGATAACGTATTTCCCACGTATCAGAGACGATGTCATTGCCGCCTCCTCGAACGAGTCGATTCCCCTTAGGGGAAATATCTAAACCGGCAGTGGTTTTTCAGGACTGTCTTCTGGTAATTCGACTCCAAACGCGTTGACGTTGAAGGCCAGCATGGAGTAGCAACCCATGAGGTTGGTTAGCTCAGTCAACCCGAGAACACCGAATTGCGCCAACGCTGCATCGAAGGTGTCCTTGCTGACCTTCCTGGTACGGAAGAACTCTTGTCCGTAATTGACAACCGCGGCTTCGTCGTCTTCTAATCCAGGGATATCTTTTTTGTCACGAAGGGCGTCGACGGATTCATCCTTCAAACCAGCTTGCCGACCAACCGGTGCATGGGCGTGCCAGATGAACTGGCAATCGTTCTCGCGGGCGGCAACCATCATGCCGAGTTCTCGGATGCGAGGCGGCAGCGATGTTTCCGTTCGCAGGTAAAGTGCGAGTCCGAGCGCACGCTCTGCGACTTCCGGGGCGTTAAGCATCACGGAACCCGGCCCGGTAGTGGGAACTTCGCCTCGCTGCTGTATCAGACTATCGTATGTGGCTCTTTGGTTTTCTGGGATATTTTCTCTAGACAATGCGGGAACTCGTGCCATTTCTCCCTCCATGTGATCGCGGTGATCGCGACTTCGGAACGCCCAAATTATACGACACTGAGGAGCCTATCTAGACTCCACTCTGAGCTGAGGTGTTGCGGTCCAAAATCAAGTTGACTCGCTAGATGTGTCGACATATATTTTTCGATGGTCCATAAAATGCCTTCCTCACTCTTGCGGTAATTTATCCGACGATCAGGTTGATCGGATCCGCATTGAACTTGCTTCCGGAGGGGTTGCCTCAACCGATTTACCTACCTATCACCGTGGTATTGGCTGGCACATCCAAGACTTATATTTTGATGCTCTGGGCCACCCGTCTACTCAGGCCTTGGCTCTTCCGCACCGGAAATCCTTAGCGTCGGCAAGACTACGATCTGGAAATGCAATCTTCCGCCGAGCGACTTTAGCCGAGCGTAAACCGGGCTAATGCAGAAAGTCGGCGATGTCCGATCAGCGGATGACCACGAGCCGGTCTGCCGCGGATTCCGGCAACCAAACTTCCCCGGGTC
>JADFNR010000105.1:2625-12127 GCA_022563275.1 Chloroflexota bacterium
ATGCAATCTTCCGCCGAGCGACTTTAGCCGAGCGTAAACCGGGCTAATGCAGAAAGTCGGCGATGTCCGATCAGCGGATGACCACGAGCCGGTCTGCCGCGGATTCCGGCAACCAAACTTCCCCGGGCCTGCCAAGGATCTGCCTGACATTTCCGGGGCTATCCGGCAGCTCAAACACGCTAAATTCCTCACTGTTCGGGTCAAACCGAACCACCGCGTTGGCGCCGAAGTCGCTGAGCCACACGATGTCATTCTCGTCCACGTAAACCGCGTAAGCACGAGGTGCCGGTCCCGGTAGTTTCCACTCCTGCCAATGGTCGGTGGTAGGGTCATAGACCGCCACTTGGCCGGCGTTCCATTCGCTTACCCAAATCCTCCCTTGGGAATCCGGCCAGACCCTTCTCGCGCCTTGGTCCCGTGTTGGCGGTTCTAGGACCGTTACCTCGCCAGACTCCCGGTCGATACGGCCGACATAGCTTCCGGCCAGAGACGCAAAATAGATATCTCCGTTGGCACTGGTCGCGATTCCGTACGGCCCACGACCGCGTGGAGCATCAAAGACGTCCATCTGAAGTGTGCGTGGGTCGAACCGGCCGTAGACGCCATTTTGTCCGGTGAACCAAAGCACGCCAACATCGTCGAAGGTTGCCGTATTCAGATTTGCATTGGAGCGATGTTGAGGCAAGGGGAAGATATCTACTATCTGGCTGGCTGGGTCGACCCGCACGATAGCGTTCAACCCTCCGTCTGTAATCCACGGCGCACCGTCCGGGCCCACGATTACCCCGTGAGGTCGAGATCCTACACCCAATGACGTATGTCGGGTCTCGCCAGTTTCGGGGTCTAGCCAGCCAAGTGCCCCGGAGCCCTGTGCCGTGTACCAGACCCCGCCGTCATCGGCAGGGGCGACATCGTGGGGTCGAGACCCTGCTGGAAGCGAGAACGCTTGTAAGGAAGTCTCCGAAGGTGACTCAGTTGGAAAAGCTTTCTGCGATGTCGGTACCGGGGTTGAGATTCTGGCCAGTCTGGTCGTTGAGGGCGGAGTTGCTGATGGGGGTGAAACCGGCGCGGTTGGTGTGACTGACGTGCTGCATCCAATCAACGCTAGAACGATTAAGATTCCGAGGAAAAGTGAGGATAATTCACTTCTCATTTCAGGGTCAGGTGATCGCCGGGTTAGGAATTCGCGCTTACGATGCGCGGGCACCAACACCGCGGCTCGGCGGGCCAGCTCTTCTCGGTTCAGCATCCTGTTACTTCAATGTGATTGTGTATCGGGGACCTATCGGGAATCGACGGCGATGATCTTGTCCCAGTCGGTCGACTGCTGGTAGGCGTAACCGGCCCTCATGAGGAGCGGGTCGTCGAAGAAGCGCCCGACGAGCTGCATGCTAACTGGGAGACCACCTGACGACTTGCCCACAGGAAGGGCGAGCGCTGGGTGGCCGGTGTAATTAAAGGGCAAGGTGTTACGGGAGCCTTTCGAATTCACCGTCGCGAGGTTGTCCTCGACAGCCTCGAGGTAACTACCCGGAGTGTGGTTCTTGGGCGCAGTCATGATGCATGTGGGCATAACGAGCACGTCGACGTTGGCAAGTGCGGCGTCGTAGGCCTTGATGTAGCCGGGACGCACATTCTGGGCCTTGGCGTACACACGGCCATGGTAGTTGCGACGGCTCATCTCGGAAGCGATAAGCGAAAGCTTGCTGCGGGGGGTGAGCACATCGGCCTGGTAGGCCCACATCTTGTTGATGGCTGCGATGATCGATGCGGGGTAGTAGGTCCTGGTGAAGGCGCCGAAGAACCCAGTTTTGAACACGGCCAGGGCCCCTTCGCCCGTGAGCGCGGCCTGCGCCGCCCTGATGTGGTGATGCTCTGGGATGGACACTTTGGATATGTCGGCGCCTGCCTCGGCAAGGAGGTCGACGGCCGCCATCACCAGGTCGCGTACGTCGGCCTCAGCGTCGTCAAAGCCCTCCCCGAGAACACCGATTCGCAGCCCTGATATGCCGTCGGTCAGTCCTCCAAGTATTTCGATAGTGGTTGGGACATCTCGCGTCTGGCGAGGATCGTAAGGGTCGTAACCCGCGGTCGCCTGGAGCGTAGCCGCCGCGTCCTCTACGGTACGGGTCATCGGACCCGTGTAGTCGATGCTCTGGTCTGAGCCAAACCCGATCCCGAAGTGCGACAACAATCCGAACGTGGGCTTATGTCCGACGATGCCGGAGTAAGCCGCAGGGATACGGATGGAGCCACCCTGGTCGCCGCCGAAGGAGATGTCCACCTCTCCGGCGGCCACGGCCGCGGCGGAGCCCGCGGACGATCCGCCGGTCACGTGATCGTGGTTATGGGGGTTGAGCGCCCGGCCGTAGTCGCCAATTCCGCCGCCGGTACCGAAGCCACCACTCAGTCCGTTCATGACGTTTTTGCCGATGATAGTGCCCCCCTCCTTCAGCACCCGGGTGACGACGGTAGCGTCGAAGTCAGGAATGAAGCCTTCGAGGGCGAAGGAGCCGAAGCTCATGGGTATACCCGCCACAGCGATGTGGTCCTTGTAACTGACGGTTTTGCCGACAAGCAGACCATCGCCCGACCCTTCGATCCGGCACTTCCACATCCATGCGTTTAAAGGGTCTTCCTCTGGGCTCGGACGGTACCCGGGCTCGCGGGAGGCGGAGACCATGGGAGGGTCGGCCTCTTCCAACCGGGCCTGGACGAAGGAGTCCAACTGATCCAACTGTTCTATAAGGTACTTCTGGTACTTGACGGCCTCATCTGGACCAAGGTGGATTCCCAGGTCCTTGGCAACGGCCACAACTTGATCGACGTCAGGTACTGCGTACATGAGACCCTCTTTTAATATCGTAGATTAGTAGGCTCGGCGGAATCTGAACCGAAATCTTTAATTTACACCAGTACCGGCCTGCTCCGCTGGAAAAAAGGAGAGTACTGCTACCGCCGGGAGCCTGTCAACCGCCATCTCCACGGTCTTCAGATGCTATTTTGAACGGCTTTGGTGCGAGTCTCATCGACGACTATGAGGCGCCGTTTGGCGCCATAACGTTGGTCGTAATCCGATTGCTCGAAGGTTTCCAGGTCGCGACCTTGTATAATTCAGCCTGTCAAAACATTGTACGCGACGGTTGGTGTTGCATGGCCACGATCAACTCTGTGCTTGGCCCCATGGATACCGCGGATCTGGGCTTCACGCTTCCACATGAGCATCTAATCGATTCTTCCGCCGGCGTCAACTTCACGTATGGCGAACTGGTCGACCGGCAATGGGCACTGGAAACGGCGGTGGCAGACCTGACCCAGGCCCACAGTGAAGGTGTCGACACCATCGTCGAAGTATCACCTTTGGATCTGGGCCGTGAAGTTTCTCTGATGAAGGAGGTATCTCAAAGGAGCGGGGTACAGTTCATATGTTGCACCGGCTGTTGGCTGGACGTTCCTCGCAGTTTCTGGGGAAGGACTCCCGAGTTCGTCGCAGCGTTGTGGTCTCGGGAGATCGAGGAAGGCATAGAGGGCACCGGTATCAAAGCAGGAATAATCAAGGTGGCCACTAGCGACCCCATTTCTGAGCATGAAGATTTGATGCTTCGGTCGGCAGCTAAAACCCACCTCCGCACCGGTGTTCCCATCACGACTCACACCCCTCCCCAGTCCCGGGTGGGAGAGAAGCAAGTGAATATCTTAAAAGATGAGGGGGTCGAACCTCACCACATCTACATCGGCCATATCAACAACACCCCGGACAAGGATTACCACCGAGAGTTAGCCAGGTTGGGCGTATGGCTGGGCTGGGATATAAACAATCCTCTCGGCCGTCCTAACCTGCCTCCTTGGCAGCAGAGGACCGACTACCTAAAAGAACTATTGGACGAGGGCCTCGGGAGCAACTTGATGCTATCCCACGACTGGAACATAGTGCTCACCCGGCTAGGGTCTCCAGGATTTCCCAGCAGGGAAGAGAATCCGGACGGATATCTGTGGCTGACCCGGGCGGTGATCCCAAGGCTGAAGGGGGCTGGCGTCGGGCAGTCAGTAATCGACGGACTGATGAAGGCTAATCCCAAAAGGTACTTCGAAGGATTGAAACCCGGGAGCTGATCTCCTAGATTGCGGAGGCTTCCTAAAAGGAGGGGGGATCAATGGACCCGGATGCGGCGAATAGAGTATTACAGCAGATTGACCAGGAAGAACTGGTCGATCTCGGAAAGTCCTTAGTCCGCATACCCAGTTTCATCGGCGAGGAAACCTCACTTGCCCGCTGGGTTGCCAGCTACCTGTCAGCACGAGGCTACGAGGTGGAGCTGCAAGAAGTGGAGCGGGGATGGTTCCAAATGGTCGCGACCGCAAAAGGCTCCGGAAACGGCCCCAGTCTCATGTTCAACGGTCACCTGGACATCAATCCCCTGGCTTTGGGTTGGACCCGCGACCCGTTCGACCCGTGGGTGGAAGGGAACCGTCTACACGGAGCAGGCATTCGCAATATGAAAAGCGGCGTTGCCTCCATGATTCACGCGGCGGAAGCCATCCGAAAGTCCGGAGTAAGCCTGGCCGGCGACTTGGTCATCGCTTGCGTGCTGGCGGAGCTCCAGGGCGGTCTGGGAACCAAACACCTACTCGACAGCGGCTACAACACCGACGCTGCAGTGGTCACCGAGCCCTATGGGGCGCACCAAGTCGTCACCAAGCACGGTGGCATGACGATGTTTTCCCTACATATCAAGGGTCGACATCCCAGCGGTGACGACATCGATGGTGTCGATGCCATCCTCCAGATGATCACAGCCATCAGGGCTATTTACGACACTAAGCTCACCCACCAGGCGTGGACCGTGGAGGGGCTACCCTGGTTGAAGATTGGCTCGATTATAGGCGGAAGAGGAGAGGACTACGACATGCGCTCCGTAAGCCGTAACTCGGATTTGTGTACTGCTTTCGTGGCCATCAGCACGGTCCCGGGGATGACGGCCGCCACCATCCGCACAGACCTGGAGCGGACTCTGGACCGGCTCAAGGCGGAGGACCCAGGCCTCGATTATCAGTTGGTGCACCCGGTGGAACGGAAATTCCGCACCTGGATTCTGGACCACCCGCCCATGGACATGCCGGTGGACCAGGATATAGTCCGAGCACTGGTTTCGGGTTATAAACAGGTGACCGGACATGAACCGCGGGGTGTCGGTCCGCCCGCGACGCAACTGGGGGGCCGCTATGGAGATGACGACGCCCACCTATGGGAAGCCGGAATCCCGGCGCCAATCTACGGCCCGTCCGGCGGTTCCTACGGCGACGACTACGCCGACATCGACGAGATGATCCTATGCAGCAAAGTCCTCGCCTTAGCGGCGTTGGAGATGTGCGGGTAATTGCTGCGCCTGTGCGTTATTGACGAATCCAGTCGATCGACTCGCTATTAACGCCGTCAGTCCGTGTTTCAGGTGTCGCGTGGTGGCATCTTTGGCAGGTCGGTACAGAGAGAAGCGGTAAGTCCCTCTCGCACGGGAAGCGGCAGCGATGTGGGCTGATTGCGCCCATCTAGCCACACCTGCACGGAATGCGCAGCGGCGATCAGCGCATCGTCGCTCTTACGCCAGATTCGATATACCAACTGGAAGCTGCTTTGGCCGACAGCGTGCGTTGCCGTCCAGATCAACAACACATCTCCGTAAAAAGACGGGGCCAGGTATCGACAGGTATTTTCCGCTAAGGCGAAGAGGTTTTCGTCCTGTGAGCCACGCGGGCGCCACACGCCGAGACGGGCTAAATGCTCCAGGCGAGACTGGTGGAAATACTCAAAGTAGACCGCGTTATTTACGTTCCGGTCCGCATCCATATCCGCCGGACGTACAATAAGTGTTGTAACCGTGACGTGCGAGCAGGGTTTATCTGACATCGGCCCTCCCTCCGGTGGCTTCAATGTATCATGCCCGGCCGTACCGAAACCAAATAACGTCTGGCTTCAGAAGAAGAGTTACGACTGCCGCTTTACCGACGGTTTTGAAGCCCCGCAATGCCACCGCCTCCGGGTCTTATTTTTACACCGACGGCAGGATAACCAAAGCCCACAACCCGCTCGAGGCCGCCGGCTGGTACCGAATACCAGGCACGTAGACCAGTCCGGCGATCAGATGTTAAGTTCTAACAGTGTTGCCGCCTATGAGCGGTCGCCGTTTTGAAATTTCCAGGAGGACATATGACTAGAGTGATTCGCGCCGGCCTGATTCAAACCTCTCTAGGCGACGACGTTCCGGATGAACTGGAAAGCATCAAGACCCATATGATCGAGAAGCATATGGCTCTGATCGACGATGCCGCCAACCAGGGCGTCGAAGTACTCTGCTTGCAGGGATTGTTCTAAGGCCCTTATTTCTGCGCCGAACAAGACCGGCGCTGGTAGGCGATGGCCGAGAAAATACCCGACGGCCCGACGGTCCGGCTGATGCAGGATGTGGCAAAGAGACATGGGATGGCTCTGGTCGTTCCGATCTATGAAGAGTCGATGCCGGGGGTGTATTACAACACGGCAGCGGTATTGGACTCGGATGGTTCCTACCTGGGCAAATACCGCAAGAGCCATATCCCGCATCTGCCACCTGGTTTTTGGGAGAAGTTTTACTTCAAGCCCGGAAACTGTGGCTACCCGGTGTTCCAGTCGAAGGTAGCCAAGATTGGCGTGTATATCTGCTACGACCGTCATTTTCCTGAGGGGGCAAGGGAACTGGGTCTCAACGGAGCGGAGATTGTGTTCATTCCTTCCGCCGCGGTTTCCGGTCTGTCGGACCACCTTTGGGAATTGGAGCAACCCGCCCTGCGGCGGCGAACGGTTACTTCGTAGGTGCGATCAACCGGGTAGGGTATGAGAAACCCTGGAACATCGGTGAGTTCTACGGCCAGAGCTATTTTTGTAACCCGAGGGGCCAAATCATTGCCCAGGGTTCCCGCGACAAAGACGAACTGATCGTCGCTGACCTGGACCTGGACGAGATTGAAGATGTCCGTCAGACTTGGCAGTTTTTCAGAGACCGCCGTCCAGAAACTTACGGTAGGCTGGTCCTGCCCTAAAGTGCAAAGGTAAACGCCCGTTTACGAGGTCTTGGCGTCGAACTGCCGACGGTTGCTCGGCCAATGCAGGCGTGGGGTGTTTCCGCGGCGATGAACCCTTGGGTATCGCCTACCGAGCCGATTAGCCCACAAATTAGGGCCCTTCCGGGTCGTTTTACCGATAATCGCCGACGATACAATTAAAGCACGGCCGATTCTATAACACACCCGGGCTCCAGCCAAGGCATGCCGGTTACCGGTTGCAATTCCGCCGTACTTACTACCCCGGCGAGAATTCACTGACGGATGCCATTTACCGAACTCAATAGGATCCAGTTGGGAGGTTTGGTATGGGCCAAGTTGCAGACCATTTAAATACCAAGTCAGATCAGAAGATTCAACTGGACGCTACGGCAGTTGGGAAAGGATTGGCAAAATACCGGCAGACGATAATGTTTGCCATAACTGCATTGATCGTCATGAGCATTGCCGCCGGGATTGCCGCAACAAAAGTAAATAACGTCATCGCGAACCTCGCCGAGACACAGCTTATAGACCTTGCCGAGGAAAATACTAGGAAGGACGCTCGACATATCCAATCCATGGTTGCCGGCGGGGGAATGATGCCCTCCATGGGCCAGGATATGGCGGCCGTAGGCGGCGTTGCGCAGATGGCTCGGGATTCCGATGGTTCTATGGCAATGTCCACCAGCGATTCGATGGCAATGTCCACCAGCGACTCGATGGTGATGGCCTCCAGCGATATTGGTCCTGGTGATAATGCACCCTTTACTTTGGATCTACTGATCGGTTCCTCTGAACTGACTAAGTTCTTTTCGGGCTTGCTCGAAGGTTTGGACGTGGTGGAATCCAGGCTGTTTTCTCCGGCCGGCGAGACTTTGTGGAGTGATTACCTCCACTCAGATCCCACAAAACATCAGAAAATCCAAATCAATGATGCCTTGGCCGGCGCAATTTCATCCACGCTACTAAAGGATCGGAATATTATTGGACTGGACGGCACAGTACGCACCATGGATGTCGTGGAGACCTTCGTGCCGTTACGAGACAGCCCCACTAGCCCAGTCGTTGGGGTTTTGGAAATACGGAGGGAAGTTGGGACCGATTTGGACCAACTCGTCAATGAAACTAAATCGACTGTGGTATGGACTACCGTGGCGACGATGGCCGGGCTATTCCTAGCCCTCGTAGGATTCGTGGTCGTTTCCGACCGGATGATTTACCGGTCTAATCAGAGGGAATTGGCGTTGGTGGAAGGCCGTCTCGCAGAGCGAAGCCGGGCGCAACAACAGATTGCCGCCTCGGAAAAATTGGCTGCCATGGGCCAGCTGTCAGCCGGAGTAGCCCATGATTTAAGAAACCCTCTTGGCGCCATCAAGAACGCCGCCTACCTGCTCAAGAAAAAAATGACTTCTGATGGCGCAATCGACCCAAACAGCAAATTCGCCAGATACTTCGAAATCATCGAACAACAGGTCGCTAAATCAAACGAGACTATCACCGACCTGTTGACCTTCTCCCGAGTGAGGCCCCCCTCGCTGACCGGTACCGATATAGACCTGGTGCTGAAAGAATTCCTCGAATCTTGGGTCGGCGAAGATAACGTCGAACTGTCACAACACGTGGATCCAGACCTTTCCACGGTGATGGCTGATGGTGACCAACTGCAGCGGGTCTTCTTGAATCTGGCCAACAATGCTCAAGAAGCCATGCCCAATGGGGGGCGGCTAACGATCACCGCCAAGAGCGTCAACAAAAATGTGGAGATAGAATTTAAGGACACCGGAGAGGGCATAAGTGATGAGAACATCGAAAAGATCTTCGACCCATTGTTTACGACGAAGACCAAGGGCACGGGTTTGGGATTGGCTGTATGCCAGGAAATAGTCAAACGGCACGGAGGAACGATCAGCGCCCGTCGGAATGAAGAGTCGACCTGCGGGACCGTGATTCAGGTCATTTTACCTGCGATATAAATCTTAGGGAGAACCTACACACGACAAGCGCCGTTATGGTTGTTGTTGACGGTCCAGATCTTCGCTGTAGCCTTTAGGAGATACTTAAGGACGAAGGGCTTAGATGTCGTCATCGCCGAAGACGGATCTTCGATCTATCGTTTCGCTAGGGGGTTCTAGCGGAGCGAAGGTAAAGGGGCGATCCTCCCTGGGCCGCTGGCGGACTGACTGCCCTGCTCCACGGGTTTTCATTTGCCTGCTTTTTACAGAGAGGTAGTGTAGCGAGGGATCCAACGGTACCTCGGTGGCGTAGTGCTATCACTTGTTGTTACAGGCTTGATTAGCCCAATTAACCGGTTGGTCTAGTGCCAGTCGACCCTAGACTAACCTTCCAGCAGTTACATGAAATCGCAGGCAGATTGATGGATTCTGGGAAGGTCGCCTGGTGGCTTGATGCCGCCTGATTGGAAAGA
>JADFNR010000106.1 GCA_022563275.1 Chloroflexota bacterium
CTACGGATCGTCTTGCCCGGTTCCCACCAACTTGAACTTGAAAAAGGAAGCTACACGCTTTTCTAAGAATACAGAAGCCAGATCAATGGGGATGTATTCTTAAGCGATCCCAATGTGCCGGGGATACGTTTCTTCGTGATCTCCCCCGAGGATACCGGCGTAGAATTGACGGTCTCCAGCGTCAATAAACGATATGAATTTTCGGGTAGAGCCGGGTATTCGGTCCTGAAATTCGCCATCGATTCGGCAGGCATATACACTGTCGGCGGCGGGTTTCCCCAAGGCGTAGTGGGTCCCGATTATTTGTTTGCGGTTGGCAAGAGCAGGTCTGGCTCGTTGCTATTAGCTGTCATTTCAATCGTGGGCGGCCTGGGGATCTCCGCGGTATTACTGATAGGCACGTTTTTGATGCGGCAGCCCGGCAGACACCGCCATGATCCTAGCGCCGAGCCGTAGCTGTTTGTGGGTTTCGGTTACTCCATCCAGCGGTTGACGCCGGGACTTTGACATCCAGGCAGCGTCTATCCCGCGTATATCGATATGCCGGGGGACCAGGTTGGGCCCCGCAAATGGTGAAAGGCTCCCGGTTTTACCCAAGAGCCTTATCAGTTCCAATGATGGTGCGCCTGGCGAGACTCGAACTCACAACCCCTGGGTTCGAAGCCCAGTACTCTATCCATTGAGCTACAGGCGCATCTAACGGATGAATCGAGTAGAATTGCTGTTGGGGCGAGCGACGGGATTCGAACCCGTGATCTCCTGTGCCACAGACAGGCGCCTTAGGCCTCTTGGCTACGCTCGCCATGGTGGGAATTCACCGCTGTGCCGAGGAGGGCTGGACCCAGCCAAACACAGCCGAAATAGGCTTAAATATGTTAGCAAATGGGCGTGGCTCTTACAAGGAGCCGCAGCTAGCGCCAGCGGATTTCCTGAGGGGTTTTCCAACGGCGTTTCAGCGTGTTCCATTGAAATAAGGGCGCCGGGCTATCTAAAATAGGCTTAATCGACAAGCTGTAGCCCATAGCTCCCGGCAAACAGAGCGCCAAATCCCCGTTATGAAGGAACAACAATATGGGTTGGAAGATACTCCTGCTAACCTTTGGGCTGCTTTTCTTGGTGGCCGCCTGCTCCGGGTCGTCCGGTGGCGAAAGCGTCGCATCGACCAGTGAGTCACCGGAGCCTACCGCATCCTCCAATGCTCCGGCCACCGGCGATTCCACAGGCAGCAAGGGACCACTGGAAGGAGGACGTTTCGTCCGGCTCTTCGTGGACCCGCCCACCCTGGACCCGCATCTGACCACCGACGCAACATCGGCACAGATAATCGTTGAGGTGTTCGGCGGATTGGTGACTATCGATAGGGACCTAAATGTGGTGCCAGACCTTGCCGAAAGCTGGGACATTTCACCCGACGGACGGGTCTACACATTCAGGATCCGTCCTGATGCGACCTTCCACGACGGCAAGCCGGTCACGGCGGAAGATGTGCGCTGGTCGTTGGAACGGGCTACCGACCCTCTGACCGAAGCGCCCAACGTTGACCAGTACCTGGGGGACATCGTTGGCGTGGACGCGAAACTGGCCGGAGACGCCCTGGAGATCTCCGGGATACGGGTCATAAACGAACGCACCATCGAGATCACCATTGACGGTTCCAAATCGTATTTCCTGGCCAAGCTCACCTATCCAACGGCCTTTGTTCTGGACAAGGAAAACGTCGAGGCCAACCCCAAGAACTGGTTCCGCCAGCCCAACGGCACCGGCCCCTTCAAGATGACTGAGTACAAAGTTGGCGAAACCCTGATCCTCAGCCGCAATGATGGTTACCACCTGGGCCCGCCAAAATTGGCTGTGGTGGAGTTCATTTTAAGCGGTGGAACGTCGATGCTCATGTACGAAAATGATGAGATCGACATCGCTGGAGTGAGCCTGGCCGACCTAGACCGGCTACTCGAACCGACCAACAGCCTAAATGCCGAGCTCAAAAGGGCGGCTCCCTCATTCAGCATCCAGTACATTGGCCTGAATGTGAACGAGCCGCCTCTGGACGACCGAAAGGTGCGCCAGGCGCTGAACCTGGCCATCGACAAGCAGGAGATCGCCACCATCGTGCTGGGCGATCAGGTTGTACCGGCCACCGGCATCCTGCCTCCGGGCTTCCCGGGATTCAGCGAGTCGGTGTCCGGCTTCGGGTTTGACCCCGTAAGGGCCAAACAACTATTGCTCGAATCCAAGTACGGCGACGACTTGGAGAACATGCCTCCCATCACCATCACTACTCCGGGGAGCTTCGGGGCCAACGTAAGCTTGGACATGGAAGTGGTCCTCGCGATGTGGGAGAAGAATCTTGGGATCAAGACGGAGTTCCAGCAGACTGAATTCGCGACGTTCTTGAAGGACCTGAACAAGCGGCGTTTCCAGATGTTCGACATTGGATGGATCGCCGACTATCCGGACCCCGAGAACTTCTTGGACATCCTTTTCTACAGTGATAGCAGCAACAACCACACGAATTACAGCAACCCGGAGGTTGACGCCCTACTGGAGAAGGCCAGGGTCGAGACCGATGAAACCCTGCGATTCAGCATCTACAACAAAGTGGAGCAGATGATCTTGGACGACGCGCCCTGGATCCCTCTCTGGTATAGCGGAGAGCGTTACCTGCTGGTAAAGCCTTACGTGCATGATTATCTGCTGACCCCGTTGATCATCCCGAAACTCAGGCACATATACTTGACAGACAAAGACAAATAGGGGCTGGGCGCTAGCGTGGGCACATACATAATTCGCCGGTTGGTCTGGCTGCCAATCATACTCGTGATCGTCTCGTTCATAACGTTTGCCCTGGGACGGTTTGGGCCGGGCGACCCGGTTGAAGTGCTCATGGGCCAATACGCCGATGAGCAGGTTGTTGAGCGCATCCGCGAACAACGCGGATTAAACGACCCTATCTTCGTCCAGTACGCTCGCTACGTTAAGAACGTGACCCGCGGCGATTTCGGCGAAAGCTTCAAGTACCGCGGCCGCACCGTAAGCGAGCTCCTCAAGAAAAAGATGTGGGTGTCCGCCCAACTCAATCTGGCGGCCCTGTTCCTTTCGGTATCCCTGGGCATTCCCCTGGGCCTGTTCGCCGCCTTTAGGCAGGGGACACTGTGGGACACGGGTACGGTGGCGTTCACCCTACTGGGCCAGTCCATCCCTGTTTTCCTCACCGCGCCGGTGCTGTTGCTGGTGTTCGCCCTAAAATTGGACATCCTGCCAACCCATGGGTGGGGCGGGATTTTCGACACTCGGATAATCTTGCCGGCGATCGTCATGGGCGTCCCAGGAATCGCCATAATCACCAGATTGACCCGCGCCAGCACAATGGAGGTCATCAGCCAGGACTACATTCGCACCGCCCGGGCCAAAGGCCTTTCGGAATTCACGGTCCAACGGCGGCACGTCCTGCGGAACGCCATGATCCCAGTGGTCACCATGCTTGGCTTTTCCCTGGCCGGAATAGCGTTTACCTCGTTCATCGTGGAGCGGTTCTTCGGGATCCCCGGCATCGGAAATCTGTTCATAGAGTCCATCTTCGCCCGAGACTACCCCATCATCAATGCCGTGATACTCATCGGCACCATGATGTTCGTAGCAGCCAACCTGATCGTTGACCTGATATACCCGTGGCTCGACCCAAGGATCAGGTTGGGAGGCGCCTATGCAACGTGACGAGGCCCAATCGGCCATCGGCCCTCGGCGCCAGACCGACCCCAGCTATTGGGCCATCTCTCTCCGCCGGCTGCTCCGGAAAAAGATCGGCGTAGCCTGCCTGACGATAATCCTGCTGATGTACGGTTCTGGGGTCCTAGCCCCGCTGGTCACGCCCTACGGGTTCAACGACCAAGACCTTTCTATCACCAAGCAGGGCCCGAGTTTCAGTCACCCATTCGGTACCGACCGGTTGGGACGGGATGTCTTCACCCGTGTCATCTATGGGCTGCGGACCACCGTGATCATCACCGTGGTGACTCTGGTCACCGGGAGCCTGGCGTTGGGCATCACGATGGGGCTGCTTGCGGGTTATTTCGGCAGACTTATAGACACCGTGATCATGCGGGTCGGGGAGGTGACTTCAGCCTTTCCCGAGATTTTCCTGGTGTTGATAATCGTATCCACCCTCAAGCCTCCGATCACCGAATGGGTCCGCGAGGTGGAAGACGTCGTCGGCTTCGATATTGTGAGTCTGGGGGTGGTGGACTACCTGACGTTGTCTCTGGCCCTGGCCATCTTCTCTTGGTTCGGCATGGCCAGGCTGGTGCGTGGCCAGGTCCTCCAGGCCAGGGAGAACCAATACGTGGAGGCCGCCCGGTCCATCGGCGCCTCCACGCCGCGGATCCTATCCCGGCATGTGCTGCCCAACGTGATGGGGCCGGTGATAGTGATGGTGTCGGCGGGGCTGGCCGGCGTGGCGGGGTCGGAGATATTTCTGAGTTTTCTGGGCATCGGGATCCAGCCGCCAACACCCAGTCTGGGCCTAATGATCTTCGAGAACGGCAGTATATCGGTACTGCGGTCCAATCCACATCTATTGCTCTTCCCAGTGCTCACTTTATCGGTGCTGCTCTTCACCTTCAATCTGTTGGGTGACGCAGTGAACGACGCTTTCAATCCCCGGGCCCGCTGATCTCCCGATCGCCTGCCCGGCAGATCCTCGTCTGGCGGGAAACGCAGCTTTACCCAAGGTCAAAAGTTGGCCGTGTGCCTGGATTCGCCTAGCGGAAGGGCCAGCGGCGGCGAAGACGGGGCAGTGCCACCAGGCCCAGTGGAGTGCTCAGCAGCAACAACATCCCCAAGCCGATGGAAAGGTTGCCGGACCCACTCGCCGGGGCGCTGCAGCCCGGAGAATTTAATCCGCCCTCGGACTCTTGGCCGTCGTCTCCCTCGGCTCCGGCCGGCTGGCCTTCAGCGCCGGGAGTAGGTCCAGGCATGCTGGTTGCTTCGTCGGCCGCCCCAGTGGCGCCCTCAGTGTCTCCCGATGACTCTTCGGCTCCGGAACTTTCTGAATCAGGACTTTCAGTGGTCTCGTCCAGCTGGGATTCAAGCTCCTCGGGAGAGGGCAGCGGCTCTAAGCCCATGAACTTTCGCCAGGCGGAATCAAGGCCAAACTGGTCCATGCCATAGACTTCCAGCAACGCCTGGTCGATGTTCAACGTGCGCTGCAGCACCGGGAACAGGGCGGCCATTCGGTCCGGGCCGTAGTTGTCGATCATGTATTGCACCACGGAACGGGCCTGACCGTAGGCGATGATTATGTCCTCAGGTGTACCGCCGAATGAGCTGAGGTACCACAGAGGCTTGATCCGGCGGGTAAAGATGCCGTAGCGCAGAGCGGCTTCGTAGTCGTCCGTCGGGTCGACGTTTCCATACTCGGCCAGGCCCTCGTTGAGCCACGAAGGCACCTGGGCGTAGGCTTTTCCGGCCGCCTCGGCCACCAGCAGGTGGGTGAACTCATGGGAGACAGTGCCGGTGACCGTTGGGTCGAACCCGTGGACCAACAACACCCGTTCGTTGCTGAAGGCCATCCCTTGGGTCTGCAGCCCCTCGCTTACCGCTTGGGAGCGGAAGGGCAAGGCCGAAGCCATATGCCGGTAGTTGTTATAAGAAACGATGCGCAGCGGTTCCGTGGGTGCGATACCAAGCACCGGTAGCATACGCTCTAGGTTTTCTTTGGCTGCCTCAAGGACCGTCACGGCGCGGTCTCGGACGTATTCCCCGTAGTAATAAACCGTGATCAGGTCCTCAACGACCGTGTCCCACTCAAACCGGTTGTCCTGGTAGACGAATTCCTGGGGCTCGGTGCGCAACACCGCGCCGGCCTTGTCCCGAACTTCGAACGAAAACTCAATCATGGTCCCGGGAGGGAAGTAATTCCCTCCGCTGCCACTGGGGAGGATGGACTCGCCGACGACGTGGGTGCCCGGCTCGAAGTCCACGGAACGGTAGGCGCTGCGGCCTTTCTGGTCCACCTTGCTGAAGAAGACCCGTATGTCGTCTATCTCATCGACGCTGCTGGCGATCACGGAGAATTTTATCCCGTCAGGGAAATTGCTCTCCGCTTTGGCCTCGGCCACCTTGATATTCCCCTCATCGGCACGGGTAACCGCCGGCCCTGAAAATGCCAAACCGGCGAATATGACCAAACTTGTGACGAAGACGAGTGTGCGCAAAGGTTCCTCTGCGATCAAGTTTACGTTAGTGCTACGCCAATGTCGACAAACCGGACTCCCGCTGGGCTCCTCGGGACCTTAGAACCAGGCCAAGATTAATCGTCTTGACGGTGATTTTCAATACGCCTAATATTAACCACGCAACCAGCCCAGGCACGTTATTCGCATAGGCACGCAAGCCCGGCAGGTACGCGTGCCTCCCAGGCACATGTTCACCAACGGCTTTCCCGTCGGTCGTGTGGTACCTTAACGGTCTTTGGGCGCTTCTCGTAGAATTTCCAACCTTGATTTGGTGCAGCATAGATGGCGATCATCGTCGGCCGGGTTATAGACCTAAATTTCGAGCCTTTCTACATCGATATGGAACGCCGGGGGATCGTCCTTTATGGCGTGAGTCTCAAAGACGTGCCCCAGGCATTTCGTGACGGATACATCAACGCCGGGCCGGTAAGCCTGGTGGACAGTTTTGCTCTGGAAGACATCTGTGACCCCGTGTCCGGTTTCTGCCTATCGGCGTCGAACCGGGCTGGAAGTAACTTGCTGTACTCCAAGAAGCCCATGGAGGAACTCTCCGGGGCCACCATCGCCGCGGCGACCGCCGACTCAACCACCCGGAAGTTGTTCCAGGTGTTGTTGGCTCAGAAATATAAGGGTGAATCCGATTCCTTCGTGGCGATGCCTGATGAACACGACGCCTTTGTGATCTCCGGGGACGACGCCCTGCGCCGCCGCCGGGGCGCAAGGGGATACGGACACCGGTACGACTTGGGCGAAGAGTGGCATACCATGACCAGCCTGCCATTTGTGTTCGCCCGCTGGATGGCCCGTAAAGAGATGAGCGAAGACGATACCCTGCTGGTGGAAGACACCCTGTACGTCGGGCTGGAAGACGGAGTGGACAGCCTTTTTCACCTGTCCGAGCCCAAGGACCATCTTTTGATGATGGCCCGTGACATCGTCGACTACATCATCGGCTACCGGTACTTCGTCGGCCTGTCCGAGCGCAAGTCCATCAACCTTTTCAAAGAGTACCTGGCCGAACTGCCTTCTTAGGCTGGAGAGGCGTCGTTATCCACCGTCGAATACCGGAGGTGCGCTTGTGGTGAAGGTCACCGAGGGCTGCTTCGAGGCCACGGGTCACACGTCTATCATCTGCGACTTCTCCCCTCCCCGTTCCGGGGACCCAGGAGTGGTGGACCAGGCCCAGATCGACGCCGATTTTATCTCCGTGGCCTACAACCCAGGGCGGGCGGTCAGGACCAACTCGGCCATGTTGGCCGCCGCCATCCAGCGGTCCGGCAAGGACACCGTGTTTACCCTGGCCACCAGGGACATGAACAAACTGGCGCTCCAGTCACAATTATTGGGCGCCCAGATACTGGGTGTCCGTAATGTGGTGGTGGTCCAAGGAGATCCGTTCAATGAACGGGACCGGGAACGGGTGGCTACGGTCAACGATTACCAGCCCACCGGACTGATCGCGGCCATCGCCCAGATGAACCAGGGCCTGGACTTCAGAGAGGGCAAGTTGCGGACGCCGGCCGATATTTGTATCGGGGCGACGGTGGACCTGGGCCGTGGCATCGAAGAAGAAGCCCAGCTGGCGGTGCGTAAGGTGCGGGCGGGGGCGGAATTTCTCATCACCCAACCGATCTTCAATGTGGACCACGTCGCCCGGTACCGGGAGTCCTACGCCTATCACGCCGGCAAAGCCGGGACCCTGCCCATCTACTTCGGTCTTCAGATATTGGAACAGGACGGCGTGCTATTCAGTTCCGTGCCCGAATCGGTACGAACTGAGTTGGAGGGTGGCCGTTCCGGCGTCGATATCGCCCTGGAGCTTTACCAGAAGTTTCAAGAAGCCCGCCTCAACAACATATATCTGATGCCCCCCATCAAACGCGGCGGCGCCCGCAACTACGAAGCAGCCAAAGAATTTCTGAGCAAAGCCGTTAAGTTATAAGAAAAGGCCGCCGGAATA
This sequence comes from Chloroflexota bacterium, assembly GCA_022563275.1. The sequence continues at coordinate 8,194 of JADFNR010000106.1, forward strand.
ATTGGCGGCCTTTTCGATTTGCTGATAGCTGAACGCTGTTAGCTGACAGCTCCTACGGCGCCCAAGGCACCGGCGCCTCACTGTTGAATTGGTCCGTGACCACGTCCACCACCGCAGGCCGGCCGGAGGCGAACGCCTGCTCCAGCGCGCTGCCAATGTCGCCGGGCTTCTCCACCCGGATGCCCAAAGCGCCCATGGATTCGGCTACCTTGGAAAGGTCCACGTCGGTGAATTGCCAGAGTTCTCCGGGCGAGCCTCCTTCAAGGCCCTGATAGGCGCGCTCGTCGCCGCGTTTGTCCTGAGAAAGGGCGTGATTGTTGTTCACCACTATCACCACCGGAATATTGTTCCGGACGGCCGTCTCCAACTCGGCGATGTGGTACCAGAACCCGCCGTCGCCGGTGAAGCAGAGCACCGGGCGGTCCGGCAGGGCGCACTTGGCGCCCATGGCCGCGGAGAGTCCCCAGCCCAACGACCCGGCGCAGCGGATGTAACCCTGGCCAGGCTCGTTCAGGTCCACCATCGAACCGGTCCAGATGCCGGCGTGTCCGGTGTCGGCCACCAGCATGGCGTCGGAGGGGAGGAACTTGGTGATCTCGGTGCAGAGCCTCTCCGGGATAATTGGCATGGCTTCCGAGTTGGCTTTTGGGGCAACCTCTTCCCGCCATTCCCGCACCAACTCCTGGGCCCTGGACACCCAGGCAGTCCTATCGCCGACGGGCTCCGATGCCTCGATCAACCGGCGAGTGCTCGCTTTCGCGTCGCCCTGCAACGCCACCGTGGCTGAATAGGTTCGGCCCAGTTCCGATGGGTCGATGTCGATCTGGATCACCGGTGTTCCCATGGCCGGCACGCGCCATTCGTTGGTCACCTGGCTGCCGGTGTGACTGCCGATGTAGAGCACCAGGTCGGCTTCGTGGACCACACGGTTGGCGCACCACCGGGAATACGAGCCGACGACCCCCACGGCCAGCGGGTGGTTGTCGGCGATGGCGCCTTTGGCGTTAAGGGAGGTGGCCACGGGAATATTCAGCAACTCGGCCAGTTCGACAACCTCTTGCTGGGCGCCGGAGGAAGTCACCCCACCGCCGGCCACGATGACCGGACGCTGGGCGTTGGCCAGCAATTGGGCCGCTTCCCTAACCCTCTCTGGCTCCGGCTCGGGGCGGAACGCGGGCCGCTGGGTGAACGACGCTTCCAGCAGAATCTCTAAGTCTGCTTCGCCATCCTCCACCACGTTGCCGCTGATCCCTTCGAAATCCAGGTGCACCGGGGCCGGCGCGCCGGTGGTAGCCTCACGGAATGCCTGGCGCAAAAGGCCGGGCAGCTCGTTCACGGAATCAACCACGGCGCTGAATTTGGTGGTGGACGCGAACGGTTTGGAGTGCTCAATCTCTTGATAGGCGTTGCGGTTCTGCTGCAGATTTGATTTGTGGCCGGTCAGAGCCAGCACGGGGGAAAGACCCAAGAAGGCGTCTTGAAGACCGGCGGCCAGGTTGACGGCGCCTACCGATTGGGCCATGCAGACCCCCACCCGGTTGGAAGCCCTGGCGTAGCCGTCGGCCATGTAGGCGGCCGCCTTCTCGCCATGGGTCACCACGCGCTTGATGCCGACCAGGTCCATCTCGGCCAGAGATCTGCGGAGCACCGCCGGCACGAAGAACACGTGGGTGACTCCGTAGGCTTTCAGGGTGTCGGCCAGATATTTGGCCCCGCTCATCTTAGGCATGATTGTCCCCCTCAAACATCTGATATGGGCGCTGGGTAGGAATGCGGAGTTAGATACCCCGTTCGTCGAATACTTCCTTGGCCACCCGGACGGCGTTGGCGCCCACGGGCACTCCGGCGTAGAAAGATGTATGCAGGATGATCTCGCCGAATAGGACCTCGGCCGCTATCTTCGCCAACTTGGGCGAGACCTCTTGCATGGCGCTACGTGGTGAAGTCAATCTGACACCTTTAAACTAAATTTGGTCTTTGCCTATCAAGGAGCCAGGGCTGGTATGCCGGGGCCCCAGTTAGTGCCGAATTCAGCCCTTTCCACCCGCTGTCCCGTGAAGGTGGACGCTTTCTGGGCGGCCAGCCACACTGCGGCGCTGTTGATGGACTCGGGTTGTTCCATGGGAATGTGGCCGGTGCCGGGCCAGTCGCCGTGCCGGTTCATCCAAGTATCGACGCGGCCGGGGCTCAGCACATTGACGGCGATGTCATGCTCACGGACCTCTTCGGCGATGCTCAGGAAGGCCCGTTCCAACGCCGCTTTACTCATGGAATACCCCACTCGTCCTTCCCGGTAACCCAGGGCGGCGCCGGAGGTGATGCAAAAGATTGACCCACCGCCGTTCTGTTCGATCATGGCTGGAAGAACGTATTTGCAGAGCAGGATCGGCCCCCGGATGTTCACCGTGAGGCAGCGGTCCAGCAGGTCTTCTTCCAGGTCCACCACTGGTGATTCACAGTCCACACCGGCGTTGGAGACCACGATGTCGATGCGCCCGAAGTGTTTGACCGTCCGGTCGGCCAAGTGGCGCAGGTCCTCCGACTTGGTCACGTCGCAGCGGACCGGCAACGCCTCGCCGCCCGCTTCGGCTATCCGTTGGGCGGTGTCGTTGATGGTCCCTGCGCCGTACTTCAAGAACGGCGAGTCTGGGGGTGGCTCATGCTCGGTGCGGGAGGCCACCACCACTTGAGCGCCGGCGGCGGCGAAGGCCAGGGACATGGCCCGTCCGATGCCTCGACTACCGCCGGTCACGATGGCTACCTTGCCTCGGAGTTCTCCTGTGGCAGCCATACTTACTCCGTGGGCCCGCCCACCAGACTATGAGGACCGAAGGCAATCACTTAAGCGGTCAGGCGGAATTTGGGGAGGGTTATCTTGTCGTCCAGGACCTCAAAGACCACTTCCACGGCCATGCCGATCTTGATGTTGGCCGGGTCCGGATCGTCGATCACCAAGTTGCTGGGCATGCGAGGGCCTTCCTCCAGTTCAACTATCACCGGCACGTAGGGGGCCTTATCGCGGAAGGGAGGAGTTGGTCCGCGGTGGACGATGGAGAAGGTGTGGATGATGCCCTTGCCGCTGCTCTGTATCCAGTCGGTGTCCCGGGAGAAACATTGGGGACAGATGTCTCTGGGGTAGAAGTAGGAGGAATCGCAGGACTTGCAGTGACGCAGCCACAATTCTTCCTCCTTGCATTTCTCCCAGTAATAATCGGATTCCGGTTGGGGTTGCGGTGCCGGAATCGGCGGCGAAGACTGTTGCTGCTGGGTCATCAACCACTCCTGTTGGCGGGTACTCAAGCGGGTCCGGAGCAATGCCACCAAAAGAATAGGGACAAAAGCCAGAGGCGTCAAGAATGGGGCCTGAGCTACCAAAGCACCGGGATGGCCGGAGTGTTGCGGATTGACCGTGCCTTCGGTTAACGTTGCCAGTGCACTTGAGGATTCGTGGAGGTCTGAAAACATGCGGATCGCGGTCATGGGGGCCGGAAGCATCGGCGGCTATTTCGGCGGGATGCTCGCCCGCGACGGGAATGATGTGTCGCTCATCGTCCGGGGAGCGCATCTGGAGGCCATCAGGGCCAATGGACTAAAGGTGGTCCGGGACGACGAAGAGTTCACGGTCCGATGCCAGGCCACCGATGACCCTTCGGAGGTAGGACCGGTGGACCTGGCGCTGCTTTGTGTAAAGACCTACCAAAACGGGGTCGCCGTGCCCTTGATGCAGCCGTTGGTGGGGCCAGATACCACCGTGCTGTGCCTTCAGAATGGGGTGGATAGCTACCTGATGGCGGCCGAGGTATTGGGTGAGCGGTCAGTGCTGCCGGGGGCTGCCTTCATCGAGGCCGGCACGCTCGGGCCAGGGACGGTCCAGCAGAC
>JADFNR010000107.1 GCA_022563275.1 Chloroflexota bacterium
TCGACCACGCCGACCCGGCGGTCAAGGCCCAGCGCCGCGCGGCCATCGCGGGCACCGCTCTGGTGGGTCAGGCGGCCCAGGCCCGGGAAGCCCCCAACCACATAGTCGCGCCCCACCTGTGGAACGGCCTCTCCGAGGTCCGGGTCAACTGCGGCACCGCCATCGTCGGCACCCCCGAACAGGTCACCGACGTGCTCCTGGACTACTGGAAGCTGGGCGTGGACGAGTTCATCCTCTCCGGCTTCCCCCACGTGGAAGAATGCCAACGCGTCGCCGCAGACGTGCTGCCGCTACTGCGGCAGAAGATGGCGGCTTAAATCCCCCCAACCCCCCTTTACGAAAGGTGGGCTTTGTCTTTTACGACTAATACTTTCTCGTCCGACCAACATCCCCCCTTTCTAAAAGGGGGCTAGGGGGATTTCCGCACTCCGCAAAAGCCAATATCGACCTACGAAACCTCCGGCCTCACCCCTGCCCACGGTTGCGCCTGCTCAAATGCTGCGCTTGCTTGCAAAACCCTAGCTTCTGACCCTCGTGGCCCGATGATGTGCAGGCCGATTGGCATGCCGTCTTCCGAGTAGCCGCAGGGGACGCTGGCGGCCGTCTGGCCGGTGATGTTGATCAGATAAGTGAAGGGCAGGAATCCCCAGAACGGCTCGACTTCCCTGCCTCCGATCACGCTGGGGCGCTGGCCGATGGGGAAGGCCGGCACCGCCATGGTCGGCGAGAGCAGCAGGTCGAAGTCATCGAAGAATTCCTCCATCCGCCGGCCCAGCCGGTCGATCTCGTAGATCGCCCGGGACATGTCGGCCCCGGTCACCTCCTGGCCGTGCAAGAGGGAGACCAGGCCGTAGTCCGAGAAGTCGTCCCGGTGCTCCTCCAACAGATGCCCGTAAGAGGTGTAGGCCGCCGTGGCGAAGACGTCCCAGAACGCCTGGAACGGGTCCTCCAACTTCAGATTGGCGTCCTCGACGGTGGCGCCCATGCCGGCGAACAACTTGGCCGCCCGTTCCGTCACCTTGACGACGCCGGGATCGACGGCGGCGAAGCCGAAGTCGCTGCTCCAGGCCAGCCGCATCCCCTTGACCCCTGCGCCCAAGTCCGCGCTGAAGTCTGGAGCGGGTTCGCGTAAAGAAGTTACGTCCCTTGAGTCGGGCCCTGCCACCACCTGGAGCAGCAGGGCCGAGTCGGCCACCGTCCGGGTGAGGGGCCCAGATTGGGAGAAATGGTTCGCCGAAGGCCTTCCGTAGCCGCCGTAGCGTGGCACCCGGCCCTGGGTGGGTTTGATGCCGAAGACACCGCTGAAACTTGCCGGGATACGGATGGAGCCGCCGCCGTCGCTGCCGATGGACACCGTGCAAAGGCCCGCCGCCAAGGCTGACGCCGCGCCGCCGCTGGAGCCGCCTGGGGTGCGCTCGGTGTTCCAGGGGTTTCGGCAGGGTTCGCCCAGCTCGTTCTCGGTGGTGCCCGATTGGCCGAACTCAGGAGTGTTGGTCTTGCCCAAGATTATGGCCCCGGACGCCTTCACACGCTCGACTACGATGGAGTCCATGTCGGGGACCCGGTCCCGGAACACGGCCGACCCCACGGTGGTGGTCACTCCCTTGGTCATCTCCAGGTCCTTGATGGAGATGGGAACGCCGTGCAGCGGCCCCAGGTCCGAACCCCGCTGCACCGCGTCATCGGCGGCGCGGGCGTCGGCCAGCGCTTGGTCCTGGCATAGAGTCAGGTAGGAGTGCAATCGAGGGTCCAACCGGTCGATGCGCTGGAGGAAGTTCTCGGTGGCCTCCAGGGACGATATCTTCTTTTCGCGGATGCTATTCGACAATTCCACAGCAGACATGAAAGCCAATTCAGCGCTCATCCCAGCCCTCCCAGTGCTATAATCGGGCCTGCTCAGCGACCGGCCTGACGGCTTGGTACCTGGCCGCTGAATGGCGCAATTATAACGGCGCGGGCATCGGCGCACCACTGAATCACGCTGGACCCGCGGCGGCGCTTCCCATATATCGGACTGAGGTGACACCATTTGGGACTGGTAGGAATGATCGCAAATCCGGCCGCCAGCAAGGACATCCGCCGGCTGGTTGCCCAGGGCCGGGTGGTGCCCGACTGGGAGAAGGTGAACACCGTCCGCCGGGTGATGCTGGGACTCCAATCGGTGGGCGTTAAACGTGTTTTGGCCATGCCCGATAGCTCCAACCTGGTGCGGCGAGCCTCCGACGACCCCAACCTTTCCATCAGCCTGGAATTCTTGGACATGCCGTCCTTCAATTCTGAAGGAGACACGGTGCGGGCCGCGGCGTTGATGGCGGAGCAGGGCGTCGATTGCCTGGTCACCCTGGGCGGAGACGGGACCAACCGGGCGGCGGTGGTCGGTTGCCGGAATCTCCCGATGGTGGCGATCTCCACCGGCACCAACAACGTGTTTCCCGCCATGGTGGAGGGCACCCTGGCCGGCCTGGCGGCGGGAATGGTGGCTGAAGGCAAGCTGGACCTCTCCGAGGTTTCCCAATCCAGCAAGATCATGAACGTCTACGTGGACGGCGAACTGCGGGACATAGCGCTGATCGACGTGGCCCTCTCCAAGGAGCGGTTCGTAGCCACCAGGGCCATCTGGGATATCGACACCCTTTTTGAAGTCTTTCTCACCAGGGCCGAGCCGGCGTCCATCGGGCTCTCTTCCATCGGCGCGCGGTTGGCGGCGGTCTCCCTGGCTGATGAGGGCGGGCTGCGCTACAGCATCGCCGGCCCCGAAGAGGAAGCGTCGGCTGGAAGCTGTACTGTGCTTGCCCCCATCGCTCCGGGCGTGGTCCCGGCGGTGGTTATTTCCTCATGGCAGCGCATGGCGGATGGCGAGCGATTGGCCGTCGAGAAGCGGGACTGCATGGTGGCGCTGGACGGCGAACGGGCTTTTTCGGTAACCCGCTCCCAGCAATTGGAAGTGGAGGTCATCCGGGACGGCCCTCCGGTTGTCGACGTTGATCTGGCCTTAAAGATCGCCTCCAGCCAGGGATTATTCAACCTGGCGCCGGGGAACTAGCCCCCGCTTTGCTAACCGGCCTAGAACTTTTCCTCAGCATCCTGATAGTCCTCGCCGCCTCCACGGTCATCGGGACCGTCGGCTTCGGCTTTGGGCTGGTCGCGGTGCCGGTGCTCCTGCTGTACCTGGAACCTCAGCAGACAGTGGTGGTGTCGAATAGCCTGATCGGGATCATGATGGCCATGGTATTGGTCCGGACCTGGCGCCACTTGAACCTACGGGCCAGCATCGGCCTGGTGCTGGGCGGGGTGGCCGCCGCGCCCATCGGCGTCCTGGCGTTGAACTCGGCCAGTCCCGGTGTCTTGCGGATAACCATCGCCATCGTGATTATCTTCCTGGCCCTGCACATCCTATCCAACGTCCAACTGCCGTTCGCCCGGCGCCGGCCCGCCGGCCCGGTATTCGGATTTTTGACATCATTGGCGGTGACGACCATCGGGATCGGCGGCCCCCTGGGAGCCATCTACGCCATCGCCCAGGGTTGGAAGGCGGAGTCGGTTCGAGCAGTGTTGGCGCTGTTCTTCTTGACGTCGGACATAGTGGCCTTCGGACTCTATGCCGCCACTGGACTTGTGGGCCAGGACACACTGGCCAATATCGGAGTCCTGACTCCTGTCCTGCTCATCGGATTTGGTCTGTCCACGGTGCTGGTGAACCGGATCAACGAGAGAATCTTTCGCTACGCGGTGGTTGCGGTGATCGTGGTTGCCGGGAGCGTGATACTGGTCCGTGAGTTTACCGGTGTTTGAGGGAACTACCAGTCATTTCAGCCTGCACCGGAATGGCGAAGGGGGTCGCCAGCATTTTTTGGCGGCGCCCCGTTACATGTAACCCAACGAATCAGGTTAGATGTTTAAGTCGTGAAAAGCCGAAAGGGCGGCGGTGATGCCGTCTCCCACGGCGGCGCCAAGTTGGCGCGTGGACTCGGCCCGAGCGTCGCCGCAGGCGTAGACACGAGGTATGACGGTCCTCATGTTGATATCGATGCAGATATGGCCGCCGGAGTCCAGTTCCAACAGGTCCTTGATGTAGCCGGTGTTGGGATGGAAGCCAACGTAGATGAAGGCGGCGGCCATGGGGTACTCGTAGACCTCGCCCGTCTTGAGGTTCTTGACCAGGGCGCGGTCCAAGGTCTCCTCGCCCCTGAACTCCTCAACCACGTGACTCCAAAGGAACTTGACCTTGTCGTTTTTGAAGGCGCGCTCCTGAAGGACCTTGGTGGCCCGAAGCTCGTCCCGCCGGTGGATGAAGGTCACCGAGTTTACGATCCCGCTCAAATAATGGCCCTCGTCCAAGGCGGAGTCGCCGCCGCCCACCACCACCACGTCCTGCCCGCGGAAGAAGTTGCCGTCGCAGACCGCGCAGTATGACACGCCCCGGCCGGCGAGCGCGTCTTCACCGGAGACGCCAAGTTTGTTGTGGGAGCCGCCGGTGGCGATGATTATGGCCTTGGCGGTGAAATCTTTGTCGTCGGTATGGATCGTTTTGACCGGCTGTTCAATGTTCTCGATCCCCAACACTTCGGTGTATTCTGTTTCGGCGCCGAAGCGGGCGGTCTGTTGGTCCATCCTCGCGGCCAGTTCCTGGCCATTGACGCCCTCGGGAAAGCCGGGATAGTTGTCGATCTCGTCGGTGATCAGCAGTTGGCCGCCAGGGCCCAATTGTTCTAGTAGCAGCGTCTTCAGCATCGCCCTGGTGGTGTAGAGGCCGGCCGCCAAGCCCGCGGCGCCGGCCCCCAGAATAATTACGTCGTAATCTGCTTCCATGCTTGCCGTATCTTCTCCTAATTGTCTGTCGGGGACGCTTGAATCGGCCTTAGCCGGCGGAAGGCACGCCACCGGCCGAGTTCATGGAACCTTTGAAATAATCCACCGTCATCTGAAGCCCATCTTCCAGACCGATCTTTGGCGCCCAGCCAAGCTCCTTAGCCGCCCGGGACCAGTCCAAAGATATCCGGTAGACCTCGCCGGTCCTCTGGGGCGCATGTAGTGGGCCCCACTTATAACCTGTGATGCCTCGGAGCAACTCAAAGATTCGGTTGACGCTGGTCGCTTCTCCGGAGGCGATGTTCATAGTCTTGCCGTCGCCGCGGTCGATGGCGGCTATGTTGGCGTCGATCACGTCGAACACCGAGATGAAGTCCCGTTCCTGGGCGCCGTCCCCAAAGATCTGAGGTTGCTTCCCTTCCAACATGGCGCGGGTGAAGATGGCGATCACCCCCGCCTCTCCATGGGGGTCCTGCCGGGGACCGAAGACGTTGCCGTAACGCAGCGAAGTGAACCTCAACCGGTACAGCCGGTAATAGAAGTCCAGGTATTGTTCGGCCACCCACTTGGACATCCCATAGGGCGAGACCGGGGCCAAGGGCGCGTCGTCGGCACAGGGGATGGTCTCCGGGTCGCCGTACAGCGCTCCGCCGGTGCAAGAGTAGATGATCTTCTCAACACCGACCCGGCGAGAAGCTTCAAGAACTCGCAGGGTGCCCAGCACGTTGGCGTTGGCGTCTCCGATGGGGTCCTTGGTCGACTGGGTCACGCTGGTCTGGGCCGCCATGTGAAACACCAGGTCCGGCTGTTCCCGCTGGATGATCTCGCCCATGGCCGGCTGGCTGATGTCGGTGTGGTGGAAGGACGCTCCGGAGTTGAGGTTCTTGATCTTGCCCGAACTAAGGTCGTCCATCACGACGACTTTGTATTCCAATTCCAGCAGGCGGTCCACCATGTGGGAGCCGATGAATCCCGCGCCGCCGGTTACCAGAGCCGTTCTCCTGTTTGCCATCCGCACCTCTTGAGGCTGCATAACAGTGGCTGGCGGTTACATTAAATACGAAATCCGCCGCCTCAGTATGATAAACCCATGGGGTTGGCAGTTCAACGCCGCCGCCGTTGCACGTGGCCCGGTATGCGCTGGCCGTTCACCCGGCCCGTCGATGGAGCCCCGCCTCGATCTGTGTTACAGTTTTTGCGCCTGCACACAGGCACGCATAAAGCGACCAAGAAAAGCATCAATAAAGAGAAGTCAACTTGAGGAGGCCGGAACATGGCCGAACAGATTGGATTCATCGGACTGGGAATCATGGGGAAGCCCATGGCCCGCAACCTGCTCAAGGCGGGATACTCCCTGATTGTCTACGATATCGTTGGGAGCAATCAGGAAGCGGTGGTCACCGATGGGGCCAAGGGCGCTTCCTCCAGTAAAGAGGTGGCCGCCGCCAGCGGCACCATCATCACCATGCTCCCGGACTCGGCTGATTCCGAGAAGGTCATCTTGGGCGCCGATGGGGTGTTGGAAGGGGCCAAGTCCGGTTCGGTGATCATCGACATGAGTTCCATCGCCCCGTTGGTCTCCCAACGCATCGCCGCCGCCTGCGCCGAGCAGGGCGTGGAGATGCTGGATGCCCCGGTCAGCGGGGGCGAGCCCGGCGCGGTTGCCGGAACCCTGGCCGTCATGGTCGGAGGCAAACAGGAGATATTCGACAAGAGCTTGGACCTGATGCAGGTCATGGGTGGCAACGTGGTCCTCACCGGAGACATCGGGGCCGGCGGAGTCACCAAGCTGGCCAACCAGATCATCGTGGCGGCCAACATCGAGGCCCTGAGCGAGGCCCTGGTGCTCTCCCAAAAGGCCGGCGTGGACCCGGAGAGGGTTATCAACGCCATCCGCGGCGGCCTGGCGGGCAGCGCGGTCATGGAGGCCAAAGCCCCAATGATGCTGAGCCGAAACTTCCAGGCCGGCTTCCGCATCCGGCTGCACCAGAAGGACCTGAGGAACGTACTGCAGACCGCTCAGGAGTTGAATATACCGCTGCCAGTGACGTCGCTGTTGCAGCAGATGTTGGGCGCTTTGGTGAACGACGGAGAGGCCGAATCAGACCACTCGGCCATCCTGAAGTTCGTGGAGGGACTGTCCAAGGTCGAAGTAAAGGCCGGCGGGTAACTGGCATATCCGCAGCGCCGGACGCGAAATCACCTCTCCATCGCAAGGGGGAGGGTTAGGTCCCCCGATATATCGGGGAGGACGCTCGATCGAATCGGCGCTCGACGTGGCCGGAGGTGGGGGCAACGTTCCTGATAGACCAAGTTTGTCGCGGAGAGGTGGTTCGACAGGTCCGATTCCATCGAGACTCTCGACTGCGGTCGGAGCTCACCACGAACGGATGGGAGGGCTCGCCATGAGCGGATAGCCAGCCCTCCATGGCCAGGCGGGCGGCCAACAAATCCGCTCGTCCTGAGCCTGTCGAAGGATGCGCATAAGTCATGTTTCTGGTGGAGGAAGACTTGACTTCAGCGGTGGTTCGACAAGTCCCCCGATACATCGGGGAGGACGCTCGATAGAATCGGCGCTCGACTGCGGTCGGAGCTCACCATGAGCGGGATGTCCGTCAGGGAACTAGAGGCTAGTCCAGTTCTTTGAACCGGGCGTCCCGCCAATCCAGCGCCGCCCGTAGGCCTGAGGCTTCGCTGATGGCGTTGAACTCTTCCTGCTCCGGGCTGGTGCTGGTGTCGAACAGGGTCATCAGGTCCAGGTTATGCTTGATGGAATTCAAAAAACCCATCTCTTCCATGGCGCGGTTGACCGCTTCCTTGGTCAGTTTCACGCCGAGCTGGGGCAGTAGACAGATCTTCTTGGCGACTTTTTCGCATTCGGCCATCAGCTTGTCGTGGGGCACCACCCGGTTGACCAGACCGATACGGGCTGCCTCGTTGGCGTCCACGGTATCTCCGGTCAAGAGTAGCTCCTTGGCATGTGCCAGGTTCACGCTGTAGGGCGTGATCAGCAGCGGCGGCCCAAACCCGGCTCTGATCTCGGGTTCACCCATGATGGCCCGGTCCGAGGCGATCTTGATGTCGCAGACCTGGACCAACTCGCAGGCCCCGCCCAATGCGTAGCCGTTCACCGCGGCGATCACCGGTTTGCTGCAGTTCCAGACAGTCATGAAGGTTTCCACCAGGCCCTGCAGGCGGGTGCGCCAAGCGTCGGGCGTGCCGGATAAAGGATCGATGGAGTCGTCGCCTTTCTCGATGTCAAACCCGCTGGAGAACGCTCTCCCCGCGCCGGTTATGATCAACGCCCGAACCTCCGTGTCCGCCTCCACCATCCCCATCGCTTCTCGAAACTCCACCATCAACTCGGCGTTCAGGGCGTTGAGCTTCTCCGGGCGGTTCAGGGTCAGATACGCGATCGGCCCTTTCCGCTCGTAGATTATGTACTCGAAGGCCAATAGAGTCTCCTTTGATCGGCGCAGACCTGGTGTGGGGGTTCAAAGGGCGAACTGGGATAAGTCAGATAGACCAGATAGATCGGATGGCATGAATCATTACCAGATAGGGATCAGGGATTCTTCGTGATCTCTATCCCCTGGATCACTATCGGTGTCAACGGCATGTTTCCGGCTCCCGATGGGGCCAGCGAGATCGCGTCCGCCACGTCCTGCCCCTTGACGATCTTCCCAAAGATGGTGTGGGCGCCGTTCAGGTGGGGCGTTGGCACAGTGGTCACGAAGAATTGGCTGCCGTTGGTGCCGGGGCCCGAGTTGGCCATGGCCAGTATACCGGGTTGGTCGAACGTCAGGCTCGCCACGAATTCGTCTTGGAACCGGTAGCCGGGTCCGCCGGTGCCCGTACCGAGGGGGTCTCCACCTTGAATCATGAAAGAGGGTATGACCCGGTGAAATATCACGCCGTTATAAAACCCGTCATTGGCCAAGAAGATGAAATTGTTTACCGTGATCGGGGCTTGGCCGGCAAACAGTTCAATCTCAATGCTCCCCATGTTGGTCCGGATCACAGCGGTGTACTGTGCCGATGAGTCAATCGTCAACGGAGGCACGGTGGAATACTGAGTGATGCTGGCGCCGCCGACATTCACCGTTTGCTTGACCGGTCCTCTGCCGGATGCATCCCCAATTTGGGGCGGAACGGTCGGGGCCACGGCTGGAGTGGGACTGGGAGCGGGTGATGGCGTTTCCAACACACAGCCAGCTAAAAGGATCGCCGCTACAAATACCGCCAGAAGAAGTTTTAGTTTCATAGCCGAAAGGATAACATAGGCCCAACAGTTGGTTCACGTCTGCCTATGTTGGCGGGTTCTGGCCGATCAGCCGCCGGGATTCCTTTATCTGGCGCGCGTGCTCTTCCTATTGGTCCTGGCTGATCAACCGACGGCATTCTCTTATTTGACTGGCGTGCTCTTCCATGTGGGAGGCCAGGAAGTGGACCACACCTTCCACCGTGATGGGGTTGTTCTCGCCTCTATGGCCAAGGGTGGCCAGGTCTCCTGGGGCGATCTCTCCCGTGGTGGCGATGGCCGATTCGTTGGCGGCGGTCAAGCCGTGTATCAAGTCGCTGAGTGAATCGCCGGCGTGGTCGACGATCGCAGCGGTCCGCCGGTCGTTCTCGACGTCGCTGCGGGTGATGTTGGGGTCGGTCTCTTTCGTGATCAAGACCGCCTTTTCCATCCAGAAGTATTCGATCTCCGCGATGTGGGCCAATAGCTGGGCCACGGTCCATTCATCGGGGGCCGGGACTTGGCGTATCTCCGGCTCCGCGATACCGTCGATGGAGTCCATCACCACTTGGTGCGCCGACCGGAGCATCTGTTGCAGCGCGGGTATCTGCTCTTGGTTCGAGGTCATAACAGGATTAACTTGCCAACGTAACGTATTGGATATCTGTGATTGGTTGCGACGCACCTGAGCATACCAGAAAGGGGAAGCCGGGTGAAAATTCGCCATCGGCCTGGCGCCGTGAGGATGGCTGTCACTCCCAGCGCTAGGTGGGCCCGTTGCTGTCCGGGTCGTCGTCGTCCCACAGGTCTGGGTCTTCCCATGGCTGCAGGCCTTCCTCTGGGTTGCTGGCCGGCCGGATCTTGGCCGCCACGTACTGTATGAACACCGCCCCTAGAACCAACATCATCAGCCCACCCAGGAGCCAGCTATTGAAGAAAAGGATGGGAGACGGTCTTCCTGAATCCGGGCTTAATCGTCCGGGGGCTGAAGGCGCCGGGGTCCGCGCACCCGAAGACTCACTCGCCCAGCGGGCGTCCAGTCCGTCCACGTCGAATCCGTACACGTTGGTCAACGAAGCATCGACTGTGACGCCTCTGCCCAGTTGGGCTATGAACCGCTGAAAGTTGGCCTCCCCGAAGTCGTCGATCAAGAACGCCACCACGCTCAGAGACTTTTGATAGAAGATGCCGATGGTGTGGGGCGTCCCGGTCACGATGTTCATGGCCCGGAGCGGGTTTGCGCGGGAGTCGAGGCTCCCGCTGCTGAAGATCCTCACTGACGGGTCCATGTAGCTGGCGAACCCCTCGTCCAACCAGGCAGGTGTCGGCAGGGCGCTATCGCCCATCGCCTGGTCCAGCAGCAAGTGGGCCGACTCGTGGACGATCAGTCCACGGTCCATCCCCAATCCGAGAAATAAACCCCGCTTAGGGAAGGCGAATCCCTGAAAGGTCTGCTGTTCGGTGGTGGTGCGGCTCTGTTGCGGGAAGGCATCCAGGGTGTGCGAGCGCCTGCTGTAGATCAGGCCCTTGATCTCGCCGGCGGGATCAAGCTGTAGAAGTTGTTGCAGACGCGCCAGGTCCGATTCCAGACTCCGGACCACTGACCTGACCCTTGAGGCAGATTGGTCGTAGTAAAGCAGGGTTAGCGGGCCGATCTTGACCTCCTCCCAGTCGAACCGGGTGTCCTCGTACTCCACCACGGTGGGTTCGGTGCGCAGCACGTTGCCCTGGGAATCGGTTATCTCGTAGTAATACTCAACCTCGGCGCCGGGCGGCAGGTAGCTCGAGACCTCTCCCGTGAGGTTCAGGCTGGCGGTGATCCGGTTGGATGGCACGAATTCCGGGTAGGCATAGGCCCAGACCCGGCTGCCAACGGTGCGGTAGAAGATCCGCACCTCAACGATTTCGGCGTCTCCCTCGGCGGTCACAGACAGGTCCACGTTGCCTGGGAAATTCACCTCTTCTTCGGTCGCTACAACCTCAATGCCCCCACCCGCCGCGGACAGACTGGAAGCCGTTGACAGGGCAACGAGAAAGACGGCCGCCAAGGCAAGAAACATGGCCCGCCGGACCGTGATTAGCGAGGACATCAATGGGGGGATGGAGCTTGGCAAATCTACCTGGTTCCTAGGGATTCGGGTTGGCCGGTTCCAGGCCAGACCTATAAATTATACGTCGAATCCCCGT
The DNA here is from genome assembly GCA_022563275.1 of Chloroflexota bacterium. Next base: position 11,237 of record JADFNR010000107.1, read on the forward strand.
TAATGGCTCTCGCGGCGGCGGCCCACGATCCTGAATTCGTAATCAGTCGATGGCCTGCTCCATCTCCAACAACGACTTCTTCCGTTCCAGCCCCCAACTGTAGCCACCCAGGCCGCCGTCCTTGCGCAGCACCCGGTGGCAGGGTATGACCAACGCCACCGGGTTGGCCCCACAGGCCGTGCCCACCGCCCGGGAAGATTTTTCCTTACCCAGTGTTTGGGCCACCTGTTGGTAGGTGCGGGTCTCGCCGTAGGGTATCGTACGGAGCATCCGCCACACCTGCTGTTGGAAGGCCGTTGCTTGGATGTCCAGGGGCAGGTCCAGGCCGGTCTTTTCCCCGTCCAGGTACGACAGTATCTCCGCGGCCCAGATCGCCAGATGCCCTCCGTCTGGTTGGTGGTTGGCCGACGGAAATTCGGCCAGGAGGTGTTCTTCCAGCGCCGGGCCGGAGCTGCCAAGTTTCACCGAGCAAACGCCCTTGTCGGTGGCCGCCACCAACAACCGCCCCATGGGGCAATCCACCACCGTGTGATAGATATTCATGCCCTTTCCTCCTTTGCGGTAAGCGCCGGGGCTCATGCCCATCTGCTCTTCCGAGGTCTCGTACAATCTGCTGGACGAACCGAATCCCGCTTCATAGAGCGCCGTTGAGATGTCCTGGCCGTCTTTGATGTTCGCCTTGAACCGGTCCAGACGCCAGGCCGACGCATACTGGCGCGGCGTGACCCCGGTGGCCTCTTTGAACACCCGCTGCAGGTGTGAGGGGCTGCTCCCGAAGGCCCGGCCCAGTTCGGCGAGGGTGGGCACCGGGCCTGACCGTTCCGATTGCTCC
>JADFNR010000108.1 GCA_022563275.1 Chloroflexota bacterium
TTTCGGCAGCTTTGACGGGCGGTTCTATGCGGTGGAAGCTGGAACGGGTGCGGAGAAGTGGCGGTTTACTGCGGGGGACATAATCTTCTCGTGGCCTTCTCCCGTGATTGCTGACGACACCTTGTATTTCGGCAGTTCCGACAAAAACCTCTACGCATTGGACTTGCGCACCGGTCAGGAACGGTGGAGGTTTTCCACACGGGGACGAGTCACTGCTGCCCCGGCGGCCGGCGGAGGGTTGATTTACGTTGGAAGCCATGATCACCAATTGTACGCATTGGATCTGAAGACGGGAGAGGAAGTATGGAGGTTTGAGACCACGGGCGCCGTGCATACACCGCCATTGCTAAACGATGGGACCGTCTACGCCGGCAGCAACGATGGTAATCTCTACGCACTGGACGCCGAAACCGGACGGGAGAAGTGGCGGTCGAGGGTGGGCGAGGTCGAACTCCACGCTGTCTTGGCAGTCTCGAATAGCACCGTCTTCATTGGCAGCCACGACGGATTCGTGTATGCGATCGATGCTGAGACGGCACGGGAGCAGTGGCGGTTCCAGACAACAAAAGACCTCGCCAGTTCCCCTGCCGTCGCCGATGGCAAGGTTTACTTCGGAGGCGCTGACAGCGCCCTAAACGTGGTTGACGCCCAAACCGGCCAGACAGAGTGGGTGTTCAGCCCGGTCCCCTGAGTTCGGGGCGCCACGTCACAAGCGGCCGGCTCGCCCTGACGTCAACAATGGTGCGCCGCCGCACGCCGCAACAGATTGATCTCTCCCGATTCTCCAGTTCGATATACAGATTCGCCCCGGACAAGTAAGGCTGATACGCGGTTGAAGTTCGGAATGGCCGATCCGCTGTTGACGAACCCATCCCCGCTCATGGTGAGCCTGTCGAACCACGGTTACGAGTCGCTCGGTCCTAAAGCAACCGGACGGTCTCTTCTCTCACGTAGTCCCGCAACTCTTGCGGCATCGGCTCTAGGCTGCCCACCAGGGCGTTCTCGGAGATACGCTCCGGGCGCGATGTGGCGGGGATGGTGATGCTGACCCTCTGGTCGGCCACCACCCAGGCCAACAACGCCTGGGCCCAGGTCTCAACCCCCATCTCCTTGAGGGGCGTCAGGTCTGGTTCCCCTTTCAGTTCATTGACGTAGCGTCCTTTCTTGAGGGGTTCCATCACCATGATGCCGATTCCCAGTTCTTCGGCCAGGGGCAGCAGTCTCTCCTCGACGGTGCGCTGGACGACGTTGTAGGGGATCTGCACGGTGTCGATCCGGCCCGTGCGCATCAGGTCCATGATGGCGGGATAGGCCTCATCCACCATGGCGGTGACGCCGATCATCCCTATCTTGCCTTCGTCTTGCAGGCGTTCCAGAGTGGGCAGGTGGGTCTGATAGTCGATCATGTTGTGGACCTGCAGCAGGTCTATGTAGCCAGTTTTGAAGTTCTCAAAGGACTGGGCGATCTGCTGTTCTCCGGCCTCTTTGCCTTCTACCCGGACCTTGGTGGCCAGATGAAACTTGTCCCGCTTGCCTTCGATCGTGATCCCCACCGCCTGCTCGGCGGCGCCGTACGCCGCGGCCGAATCGATGAAATTGATCTTGGCGGAGATGCAATTCTCGATTATCTGACGGCGGGAAACCAGGTCGGACTCTTCGGTAACGTCAAAGACGCGAAGGGTGCCCAGGCCAATCACCGAGACTCCCAGAGTGCCAAGCTCACGGTATTGCAAATCTACTCACCTCATTACTTGGATGGGAAACATGATGGCCGGGCGCCTTCCAGCGCCTATGCGCCGCCCCGTTGTTCGAACTCGGCGCGGGCCGCGGGCAGCAGGTTTGGGTCCAGAAGCAGGTCGCAGGCCGTGAGGGTCATCGCCTTCGCCACATTGATGGCGGCGTTGAGGGCATACTCGGAGACCGCCGTCTCCGCCATCTCCCTGGAATGGGAGGCAACGGGCTGCTCGCTCACGGCGTAGCGCAGTTCGTAGGCGGGCACGGCCTGGCTGACGTTGCCGAAGTCGGTTGAGGCGGCGCTGCCCTGCCGGCCGGGCAAGGGCTCGTCCAGTTTGAGGCCGCAAACCGCTGCGTTATTCAGCAGCAGACCGGCGATCACCGCGTTGGGGCGGACATTCTCGTAGAAGGGGTAATACTCCTCCACCTCCAGCCGGCACCCGGTCATGGCGGCAGCCCCCTCGGCGGCTTGCAGCACCCGTCCCACCACCACGTCGCTCAGGTAGTCCCGGTCGCGGCAGCGGAGCATGAAGTTGGCGGCGGCGTATTCCGGCACCACGTTGGGCGCTCTACCGCCGTCGGTGATGATGCCGTGGATGCGGACGTCTTCCCTGACGTGCTGCCGGAGGGCGTCGATGCCGGTGAACAGATGGATCACGCCGTTGAGGGCGTTGATGCCCTCGTGGGGGGCGGCGGCGGCGTGGGCGGCCTTCCCGTGGAAGATGTACCGGTAGCCCACCATGGCCAGGCTCCAGCTTTCGCCCATGGGTATGTCGGTGGGTATGACCGTCCGGTTGGATGACGGATGGGAGGACAGGACGGCATCGACGCCCTCGAACACACCGGCGTCCAGCATCCGTATCTTGCCGCCGCCACCCTCTTCAGCCGGGGTGCCGATGACCATCACCCTGCCGGGCAGTTTGTCCAGATTGGCTTTCAGTCCCAATCCGGCCGCGATGGCGGCCATGGCGATGAGGTTGTGGCCGCAGCCGTGGCCGATATCGGGCAGTGCGTCGTATTCCGCGAGAACGGCCACGGTTGGGCCGTCTCCGGCGCCTCCGGGGAGCGTGGCGGTAAAGGCGGTCTCCACGCCGCCCACGCCCCGCTCAACCTTGAAGCCGTGTTTCTCCAGGGTCCCAGACAGCAGTTGGGCGGCATGCTGCTCTTGGTAGTTCAGTTCGGGATGGGCATGGATGTCCAAAGCGAGTTCCACCAGTTCCGGCCGTGCTCCTTCGATCGCCTGGGCGGCGGTCTCAGACAGAGCATTTTTGTCCGGGGCTGGGACGTTGCTGCTAGTCATGGCATCCTCAAATCTTCGCGAGTAGCGGGCAGGCCCCAAGACTCTACGCCATTTTGTTCATTGGCGCATCCCAATGGGGGCTCATCCTGATTTGGGCGCAGGCCACCGATTCTTGCTAGAATCTATCCACCTCTAGGAAACCACACCATCATGAGATGCTGAAGGAGTTTCGAGATGCCGGACAAATTGGGATGGCGCGCGAACTGGGGAGTTATAGCGCCCTCGACCAACACGTCGGTCCAACCCGAGTTCGACGAGATGCGGCCCAGGGGTGTCACCAACCACATGTCGCGCATCTGGATCCCCAACGACCCGGTAACCAGCGACGACGATTTCAACAAGTTGATGGTCAACATACGGAAGGAATGGGACAACGCCATCCTCCGGGTGATGACCTGCAACCCAGACTACCTGGTGATGGGAATGTCCTCCGAGACCTTCTGGGGCGGCCTGGCCCAGGCCAACGAGTTGCGCGCCCGCATGACCGAGATGACTGGGCTGCGCGTCGCCATGGGCTCCGATGCCTGCCAGGCGGCCCTGAGATGCTACGGTGATATCAAGCGGATCGGCGTCCTCACGCCCTACTGGCCGGTGGCCGACAAGAACGTGAAGCTGTTCTTGGAAGACTGCGGATTTGAGGTGGTGGTGCTCAAAGGGCTGTGTTGCGAGGGTCCCACGGAGATGGCCCAGGTAACCGAGAAGGTGATGTTGGACGCCCTGCTGGAGTTGAACGAGCATAACGTTGAAGCCCTGCTCCAGTGTGGCACCAACTTGGCGATGGCCCGGCTGGCGGCCGAAGCGGAAAAGTGGCTGAAGAAGCCGGTGATCGCCATCAACACCGCCACTTACTGGTACGCCATGCGGGACAACGGAATGGACGACGTCATCGATGGGTTCGGCTCGCTGATGACCGACTTCCGGGAACTGCCCAAGCTTTACTTCGACAAGCTCAAGGAGCAGGCCGAAAACGCCTAGAGACTACGCCTACGCCGGAACGAGGAGTCCGCAGATGCCCCAAGGCAAACTCAAGACAACGCCCAGGACCAAGCTGGTCCGGAACCCGACGCGGGCCGACTACGACCGCACGGCGGTCAACGAGATAATCGACGCCACACCCCTCTGCCATGTCTCCTACATCATCGACGGGCGTCCCTACGTCACCCCAACCTTGCAGTGGCGTGAGGATGACATGATCTATTGGCACGGTTCGTCCGCCAGCCGGTTCCTCCGCCAGATCGTGGGCAAAGATGTCTGTCTGGCGATCACCCACTTCGACGGGTTCGTGCTGGCTCGTTCGGCCTTTCACCATTCCATAAACTACCGTTCGGTAATGCTTTTTGGGAAAGCCACCCAGATCGAGGACTCCAAGAAGAACGATCTTCTGCAGCGTTTCGTCGAGAACCTGATCCCAGGCCGCTGGGAAACACTGCGGCCGATAAACGATCAAGAGGTCAAGGCCACCACGGTATTTTCCATGCCCATCGACGAGGGATCCGCGAAGGTGCGGTCTGGCCCCCCGGTGGACGACGATGCAGACTATTCGCTGCCCATCTGGGCTGGGGTATTGCCCGTCAGTCAGGCGCTGCATGACCCGGTGCCCGACCCAAAGAACCTCAAAGGACTTGAGGTACCCGCCCACATTCGCGACTTCAGATTGGGTTAGACCTCTGAACGGACGATCAAAACGACGGGCGATAGGAGAATAGACATGGCCGACCGGATACGTTTGGGAATCATCGGCGCCAGCCCCACGGTTGGCTGGGCCCACCGCTCGCACCTTCCGGCGATCGCCGCCAGCCCCGAGTTCGAATTGACCGGGGTCTGCACCACCCGCATGGAGACCGCGGAAGTGGCCAAGAAACAGTTCGGCGCCAGGCTGGCCTTCGACGACTACAAGAAGATGCTGGCCCACCCGGAGATCGACGCGGTGGCCGTGGTGCTGCGGGTGCCGGCCCACTATCAGATCACCAAGGATGCGCTGAACGCCGGCAAGCACATCTTCACCGAATGGCCTCTGGGGGCCACCATCGAGGAGGCCCAGGAAATGGCCGACTTGGCCAGAGCCAAGGGCGTGCGGGCGGTGGTGGGGCTGCAATCGCGGGCGGCCCCGGCCATCCTCCACATGAAAGAACTGGTGGAAGAAGGCTACGCCGGCGAGATCATGTCCTGCTCCATGCGGCTGATCCGGGGCGGCGTGCTGGAACGGCCGTCCGGGCGCACCTGGCAGCGGGACAATGAACTGGGCGCCCACACCCTGACCATCGCCGCCGGGCACTCCATCGACGCGCTGCGCTTCGTGGCCGGCGAATTCAGCGAGGTCTCATCCATCGTGTCCACACAGGTCACACAATGGCTGGAGACCGACACCCAGCAGATGCTGGACGTGACCGCGCCCGACAACATCCTGGTCAGCGGGCGGTTGGCCAACGGGGCGGTGGTCTCGGCCCACGTCGCCAGCAACCCCTGGGCCGGCAGCGGCTACCGGATGGAGATCTACGGACGGAAGGGGACGCTGGTGGCAACCTCCGAAGACTCCCCCCAACTGGGCGAGGTCTATCTACAGGGAGCCCAGGGCAGCGACAATCTGGAAGACATCAAAGTGCCGGACAGGCATACCAACGTTCTGGAGGGCATGCCTAAAGGGCCGCCGAAGAACGTGGGCCAGTTGTATTACCAGTTTGGCGCGGCCATCCGCGGCCAGGAGGCCAGCTATCCCGACTTCGACACCGCAGTGGAGCTGCACCGGTTGATCGACTCCATCAGGCTGGCGTCCAACGAAGGCCGGGCGGTGGCCACGGCGAGCTAGGGGCCTTCATGGGCTGCCGCCTGATAGCGCCGTGAGCTCCGGCCAATGGCCGACCCCGATGCATCGGGGGATCAAATCGGACGCGCGAAGGGTCTCGTTGCTTTCCAACTGTTCTGGTCCAACGGCAACGAGATTCCTTCCCGACTGGTCGGGACCTCGGAATGACAGGTGTCGGAGCAAACTTTGGGAACCAAGCGTAACCGCGCTAAACCGGCAGCAACTTCTCCGTGACCTGTTCCGGCAGTTCGGCCTCGAAGGCGTTCAGGAAGAAGCAAGTTTGGGCGTAATGGCCCATCAGCGCCGTTAGCTCCACCAGATACTGCGCGCCGAACTGCTCCAGCGCCTTGTCGAAAGTCACCTTGCTGATCTTGTGGTCCTTGAAGAACTCGTTGCCATAGTTGATGATCGATTCCTCGTCGGGCGCCATGTCCGGCAGCGGACGCTTGTCCCGCAGGGCGTCAACCAAAGCGTCGGCAACCCCCTCTTTGCGCGCGGCCGGGGCGTGGGCGTTCCAAACATACTGACAATCCATGGCCCTGGCGGTGGTCAGAATCGCCAATTCCAAAATCCGTTTGGGGAATTTGGTCTCGTAACGCAGGTAGCTGGTGAGATGATTGCGCCGTTTGGCCATCTCCGGACTGTTGATGGTGAATGAACCGGGGCCTCCGGTGATGGAACCGCCGGCCGGGGCGGTAACCTCGGCGAAGGCCTCGCGGAATTCCGCGGGGACCATGTCGGCCGATACGATTGGTAGGCGTGCCATTATTCTCCTCCGAACATGGGGCAGTATCCGGACAACTGGCGGAGAGTCTATCACTACTGGGCCTGCTCCAGTAGTCCTAGTTCGCCCGTCGCGGCCGGGTTCCCACGGCCGATTCCGGCGTTTCTTGATTTGCGCTATACTGGCAACCGACTTCAGTACGGCAAACTCTAGACAGGAATTTCGGAGACGGTCCAATCCCGGATCTGGGGTAACCACAGGTTAAATTATTAGGCTTCTTGGCCGTCCGGTGACGGATCGCCAGGGGATAATAATTCGCTACAGCGGCAGTATTCACAAGAGGAGGGAATTTTCATGTACGATCGGATTCTAGTACCGCTCGATGGGTCACCCCTAGCTGAACAGATTTTGCCCTATGTCACCCGAATCAGCCTGGGCCTGGGGATCCCGGTCCACCTTATGCAAATTTTCCCCTCTCCGTCCGAGGCACTGGCTGACCCCGTCCACGGCCGTTACGGGACCGGCATTTCCGCGGGGGTCCACGATGAATCCATCGATTACCTGAATAGAGCCCTGAGCAAGACGGCAGGAATGGAAATAACGTACGCAGCCCATGAGGGCGACGCCGTTTCCCACATCGTCGATGAAGCCGACAAATCGCCCGACTCCTTGGTGGCCATGTCCACTCACGGACATTCAGGGGTTACCCGGTGGGTTTTGGGAAGCGTGACTGACAAGGTCCTCCACGCCACAAAAACCCCCATGTTAATCGTCCGTGGCCGCCAGGAAGGGGACCCGGGACCCGATACGAATCTGGAGACGATCATCGTTCCGGTGGACGGTTCTTCGCTGGCGGAGCAGGTGATCCCCCACGTAGCGGCGCTGGCCAAGGCTCTGGACCTAAAGGTTACCCTGCTTAGCGCGGTCGCCACTGAGGAGGAGTTCAGCGGCGTGACCAGCTACCAGCGACTGGAGGGGGTCGCTGGACTGCACTTCCCGAGCTACGAGGAGATGGCCACGGAAGCCGGAAACCAAGCATTGGTCTATCTCCAAGGGTTGGAGAAAACACTACGTGAGCAGGGGGTTAATTCGGTGGAGCACCGGATAGTGCGCGGCGCGGCGGCCCACGTGATAATTGACTTGGCCCAAGAAACGCCCGACAATTTGGTGGCGATGACCACCCACGGGCGCTCGGGGCCAGCCCGCTGGGCCTTGGGCAGCGTGACGGACCGGGTTGTGCGCTACTCGGGAGACCCGGTGTTGGTGGTCCGGACCGGCTGATAATCCTCACGGCGGAGCCGTGATGAAGGATCAGGTGATAACGCCCTCGGCCGCAAGGCGGGACATCTCACGGTCGTCCAGGCCCAATACCCCGCCGTAGATCTCTTGGTTGTGCTCGCCGTATCCGACGAACGGGCCGGAATCGTGCAGGTCGCTCGATTTGTTCCACTTCAGCTTGATGACCTCGGCCTCCAAGACTCGCACGCCATCCGGCACGCCGGGGGGTTGGGTGGGAGGCATGGGGTAACTCCTGATAAAACGGGTTCTCACAAGACCGTCAGAGTATGACCCGATATTCCGGGGCACGGGGTGAACGGCGGTCCGGAAAAACAAAAGCCTCGGCTTACCGGTGCCGAGGCCTCTGTCCACCGCCCCCAACATGAAAAAGGGCGGCTAGCCCGAATTTGGCTTTCTCTGGCGGGCCGTGGGGACGAATGTCTCTCCGCCACTGCCCTTGCCGAACGGGCCGGGCGCATCCCGCGCCGTCATTTATCTGTGTAGAATCTGGTCCTTGGCGCCGCCTTGGGTGATGATGCCCAGTCCGCATCTTTAACGCGATATAGACGAATATACCAACATGTCCACTAAGTGCAACAACCCCAGATCTCAGCCCCTGGAAACCCCATGCCTGAGATGCTTCTGGCCGTGCCTGGGCAAAGAGCCGTGCAGTTCCGAAAACGCAACCACACAGCGGAGGGATGGGACTTGCTGGGACGGCAACAACAAGGCCACCACTGCGGTCCTCCGTTGATGGGCGGCAATGATGACCTGTTGAATGACCTGGTGAGATTCGCTCGAAAGAATCGGAAGGCTAAAGGCTCTCTATCACCGTGGTGATGCCCATTCCGGCGCCGATGCACTGGGTGGCCAGGCCGTACTTGGAGTTTGAGCGCCGCAGCTCGTGGGCCAGGGAAAGCACCAGCCGGGCGCCGGTGGCGCCCAGGGGATGGCCGATGGCCAATGCCCCGCCATTGACGTTCAACTTCTCCATCGGTATGCCCAATTCATTGGCGCTGGGTATGATCTGGGCGGCGAAGGCTTCGTTGAACTCAACGCGGTCGATCTGGTCCATGGTCAGTCCGGCGTATTTCATGGCCTTTTTGGTGGCCGGCACCGGGCCCAGACCCATCACCTGGGGCTTCACTCCGGCGACTCCGAACCCGATTATCCGGGCCAGGGGTTCCAGGCCCAAAGCCAGGGCCTTCTCTTCGCTCATGACCAAGATGGCGCTGACGCCGTCATTGGTGGGGGACGAGTTTCCGGGGGTGATGACGATCTCGCTGCCGCCGTAGCTGACTACCCCAGGGATGGGGTTCAGGTTCATCAGGGCCTCGAAGTTGGTCCCGGCCCGGATGCACTCGTCCTGGTCGAAGGTGATGGTCTCGCCCCGTTCGTCGGGCAGCCATTTGCCCTGGTCGTCGAACACCGGTTGTTCCACTTCCAGGGGCATGATCTCATCCCGGAACCGTCCCTCTGCATAGGCATCGACGGCCTTTTGGTGGCTGGGCACGGCGTATTCGTCCAGGTCGGCGCGGGACAGTCCATATACCTCGGCCACGTTCTGGGCCGTTTGCAGCATGGACACCTTGGGGGGCGAGTCCAAGATGAAGTCCGGAAATGGCACTGAGAAATTGTCGTAGTGGTCCGGCGGCAGGTCCCGCTGCGCCTTGTTGAACTCCACGGGCGTGGGCTCGGTGATCCTGGTGAAGGGGCCCTCTTCGCCGGGGATGGTGCGCGCCATGCGCTCGGCGCCCAGGGCGATGCCGCAGTCGATGACGCCGACCATGATTGACTGGGCGATCCGGTGCAGGGTTTCCATGCTGGAACCGCACTGGCGGTTGGAATTGAAAGTGGACACCTCGGGCGGAAGCCCGGCCATCTTGGCCACCCGGCCCAGGTCAACGAACTCGGCGTTGCCCAGCACGTTGCCCAGCCCCACGTCCTCGATCATGCGGTCTTCGACCTTGGGATTCCGGTCCAGCAGGTGCCGGATGACCTTGGCGCCAAGCTCGTCCAGGCGGGTGGCGACCAGTTTGCCCCGGGTTGCCCGGGCGAACGGGGAACGGACGCCATCGACGATGACTGCATTTCGAAGTTCCATGACTTACCTCTCGTACCGGCTCGGATCGCGGCCTGATTTTTGCCTGATTTTCGATTTTAACCTTGATTCGGCTAACAGGGTATCACAGGCACGGGTTGGCGTGACTTGTTTGAGTAATTACAATGCTTGGCGTGCCTGATATCTAAGTCGGTGCAACGCGTTGAGTCAACGACGAAACAATGGAGTGAACTATGACAACATTGGATGAACGGTACCAGAAGGGCATCGAAACGCGCACCAAATTCGGCGGCGGAACCCTGACCGGCGGCTCAACCCCGGTGGCCTGGGAGATGGCCCCGGACCTGGAACGCATCGCCGGGGAATTCTTGTTCGGCAGCATCTGGCGCCGGCCCGCCCTGAAGGACACGCAACGGGAGATGATCACCCTCACCTGTTTGACCGTGCTGAAACGGGACAACCAGGTGCGCCGGCACCTGGGCAACGCCCTCAACCTGGGCCTGACGCCCGTCCAGATCGTCGAGGTCTTGATGCATTCTTCGTTCTACAGCGGCGTTCCCGCGACCCTGGACGCCCTGGCCATCGCCAACGAGGTATTCAAAGAAAGGGGCGTGGATTACACACCGCAGAAAGTTTTCGACGCTTCGGAGACACCCGACGACCTGTACAACCGCGGCGTGGCCCGGCGGACCGAATACATGGGACCGCCCGCAAGCGGCGGACTGGGTCCGGTGACCCAGGCGGAGCGGGAGTTCAACCGGCTAACCACGGAGTACTACTGGGGGTCGGTCTGGACCAGGCCGGGACTGGACCTGCCAGAGCGCTCCATCTGCACCATGGCGGCGCTGGCGGCGTTGGGCCGGGAAGCACAGTTGGCCGGCCACATACGCGGGGCGCTGAACGTGGGCCTAAGTCAGGAGGAAATCATTGAGGTCTTCATCCACGCCACGTTCTACTGCGGCCTGCCCTTCGTCCGGTCAGCCATCGATCTGGCCAACGAGATATTCCGGTCCCAGTAGTCTCTTTCTACTCCGGGTCTTTCAAATAGGGGTACATCGCTAGGGGCGTGGTAACCAACAATCCGGCGTCCACAGGAAGATCGACTCCCGATATCCAGCGGGCCTCATCGGAGGCCAGAAAAACCGTGGCCCAAGCCACGTCCCAGCCGGTGCCTTCGATGCCCAGGGGACCGGCCCGGCGTCGCGTGTTGCGCACTTCGTCGGAGATTAAAGCGGCGACGAAGGGAGTGTGGACCTGGCCAATGACAACACAGTTGACCCGAATGTTGTCTCTACCGTAATGGACGGCCATGGACTTGCTCAGGCCCATCATCCCGCCTTTGGAGGCAGAGTAGGCATGCACTGGTATGAAGGCGGCCTGCAAACCAGCTATCGAAGACATGTTTATGATGGAGCCACCGCCGGCCTTGATCATCTCGGGGATGGCGTATTTGCTGGTGAGCATCACGCTTTTTAGGTTAACTTTCATAACCATGTCCCAGTCGTCCTCTTCCACGTCAGTGACAAGGCCGGGGACGGCGCCGGGAATGCCAACGTTGTTCACCAAGATATTCAGCTTCCCGTAGGCCC
>JADFNR010000011.1:0-7409 GCA_022563275.1 Chloroflexota bacterium
CGGAGCAGATGGACGAGGTCCCCAGGGAGGCCCGGCCGGAGATGTCGGTTGGCAGGATATTCAGGCAGGTTATCGGCGAGATATACCAGCACCAGGGCCACATCGCCTACCTGAAGGGCCTGGCCCGGGCCTGAAAGCCGTATCATAAAGTCATGGGCGTATTCCAACCCAAAGGGCGGAGCAGGTTCCTTGACATAGGAAACCCCTGCGCGTAGCTTGATAATCGGGTTCCCCGTAGCCTAAAATCCCCCTTTAGCCATCCAATATTCCCCGCCGGCGCAGGGGCACGGCCCAACACTGACTACTCTGGCGCTCGACTAGCGATATGAAAACAGCGGCCGGCATCCTCAGAAATTCCTTGCTCCAGCCAAAACTCAGAATATTTCTGGGCTTGGCCATTGGCGGGGCCATCGGCATCGCCATGGTGCGGGATATGGAATGGGGCTCCTTGGCCGCCGCCTTCCGCGATTTCCCGATCCGTTACGGCCTGCTTTCTTTGGCGGTGTTCGCGGCGGCCACCGCCTTAAGGGCCTACCGTTGGCAGGTGTTGTTCATCGGCGACAAAGTGCCGCTCCACCGGCTTCTGCTGGTGCAGAACGTCGGCATCGGCCTCAACAGCGTCTCCCCTGTCCGAATCATCAGCGAAGCCACCCAATTCCTGATGCTCACGCTGCGCTACCGGGTGAAGGGTGAAGAGGCGGCGGCCACTCTGGGGATCCAGCGGGTCTTGGATTTCGTGATCGCGGCCATCTTACTGAGCGTGGGGTTGATGGTCCTGCCCAGTTTGAAGGGATTTACCCCATACGTGATCGGCGCCGTCTTATTGGCTGTGATCAGCATCCTGGCGGTACCCGTGGTCATCTGGTTCGGGTCGAGGCCCGGCCTCACCCACCTGCGATTGCTGGCATCGACCTCGTCGTCCCTCAGGGGGCTGGCCCACGCGCGGGCAAGGCTTACTTGGTCTTTCTTATTGACCCTGGGATATTGGATCTTGCTGGGGCTCTCGGCTTGGGTCTTGGCCTTTGGGATGGGGATCGACATATCATTGTTGGTGGCAACCTTGCTGGTGATCGGGACCCTCACCTTCGTAACACTTGTTCCGTCCCTACCGGCCTCAGTGGGCACCTTCGAGTTTGCGGTCTTTTACTTGCTTACCACGATCGGGGTGGGTGACGGCGAGGCCTTGGGATTCGCTTTGGTGATTCACGCGATCCTCTTCATGCCCCCGATACTGATCGCCATCATGGTCTTCGCCACTTGGGCGATCACAGGCCGCGGGAAACCAACCCGCTTAGCTCCGGACCTGCTGGCCCCCGACTCCCTGCCGGGCCAGCCGCCTGTGGACTGACCGTCTTCGCCCCCATTTTCGCCATACCGCGCATTCCTCACCCTCGTGGCCCAGCCACAACACCCTCTTATAATCGAATGCTGATCCCGTTGAATTAAGACGGATGTGTCAGCCATGAAACTGATCTCAGCGAAACGGCTATTGATCTTGGGAGCGGCTATCTTCGCCATCGGCTGCTCCTCGACGGTTGCTACTCAATCTCCCAACGCCACCGGGACTGATGGCGTGCCCGTGCCCAGACCCACCGCCGTGATCTCCCCAGCGCCCTCAGGCACATCCGGCGGCGTCCTCACGGTCGTTGCCTCGGCACAGATACCACACCGCGATGTCCATCAGGAGGTCCAAGAGACCTTGACTGCTTTGGGGCCGGGATTGGCCTACAGCAGGCTGTTGCGGCTCCGCTCCGGACAGGGTTCCAACCAGCCAAACCTGCTGTTGGAATGCGACCTATGCGAGAGTTGGGAGTTGAACGATGACCTAGCCTACGTATTCAAACTGCGCCCCGGTATCCTTTGGCAGAACGTCGCGCCGGTGAATGGGCGGGCCCTCACGGCCCAGGACATCGTATTCAGCCTCGACCGTCTCAAGACCCCCGGCTGGCCCAACGCCCCACTCCTGGCATCCATCGGGGATGCCGTGGCCTTGGACGGCCTGACGCTGCAGGTTGAGCTGGCGTTGGAAGACGCCGACGCCCTCCTTGCCCTGGCCGACGGCCACATCAAGATAGTGGCCCCGGAAGTGGTGGCCAAGTACGGCGACTTGAAGGGAGCTCCGGTCATCGGAACCGGCCCCTGGGTCTGGCAGGAGACGGGGCTGCTGGACTCCGGTCCGAATCAAGGCATGCAATTCCTCCGGAACCCCAACTACTTCGAGGACGGGCTACCGTTCCTCGACCAGCTGAACGTCAAGGTCATACGTTCCGGCCCGTTAGCCAATTCCCCCGGATCGCTTGAGCTAGACAAAGTGGCGGCATTCCGGGCCGGGCTGGTCGACGTTCTATCTGTTGGTCCCAGTGAATGGGACCTGGTCCGCCGAGGCGAATATGATTTTCAGTCGGTCATCTCACGTAGGTCCGGCGCCGGCGTGGTGTTGGCGTTGAATTCGCGAGCGCCAAGCTTGAAAGAGACTGCGGTGCGGCAAGCGGTGTTCCAGGCCATCGACCCCTGGGACTATTTAGACACCGTTTGGTCCGGGCAGGGTTTCGCCAGCGTGGGCATCCCGGTGCGGGAATCCGGCTGGCTGCTGGACCGGGCTGAGATGCGTCAACGCTTCTTCGCCGACCCTGGCAAAGCCCGCCAGTTGCTGCTGAACTCCGGTCAGAGACTGCCCATCGACCTCGAGGTTACAGTGCGTATCGAGCGGACCGGCGGCGAGAACCTGGCGCTGGAAGAAAGGCTGATCTCCGACCTGAGCGCGGTGGGATTCAACCCGGAGCTGCGGCGCATGAACCCGGTGCAGTTCAACGACCTGGTCATGGGGCCGGCCCGGGAATTCCAGTTGGCGGTGGGGGCGGTCCCGCCGACCTCGACCACCAACAGCTACCTGTTCGGGCTGTTGCACAGCCAGGGCCAATGGAACCTCGCCGGGCATGAAGATACCCGGCTGGATTCGATGATTGAGACACAGGCGGCCGAATTCGACGATCTCCTGCGCCGGGACCAATTGATGGAGATCCAGCGCCGGGTGTTGGACCAGGCCTACCTATTCAGCCCCGTGACCGCTGCATCCCGGTGGGTGTTCACCAGCGATCTGAAGGGATTTGAACCCAACACTGCCCTCTCCGAGTACAACTTCTGGTCGAGGACCTGGCTGGACCGTTAGGGGCGTTGCCCCCATCATCAACCGCGGTCGCGGAGTCTCGACTTCGTCGGACCTAATCTTCCCCCATCTTGGGGGCTTGCCTCAACACTTACTAAACCCCTAGCGTCTGGATCTAGAAGCTAGGTGTTTCTCTGTCACACCGAGCGAAGCGAGGGGTCTCATTGCTCTGGTAAAACTAAGGCTGCAACGAACGCAAAACGAGATTCCTTCCCGACTGGTCGGGGCCTCGGAATGACAGCTTCGAAGCAAGGCCCCGTGATGGGGCGCTAGGCGGTCTTTTTGCGGTAGGCTTTGATGCCCTCTTCCAGGGCGGTCAGGGGCAGCAGCGCGCATTTGATCCGCACCGGGTATCGCCGCACCACCTGAAGCGCCCGCAGGTCACCCAACTCCAATTCATCATCTTCATCTTCGGCGCCGTTCTTCATGGCCGCCCGGAACCTCGCTCCCAATTCGTCCACCTCGCCCAGGGACTTGCCCTGCAAAAGGCCGGACAGCATGGATGTAGCAGCCTGGATTATGGAGCAGCCCTCGGCGCGGGCGCTTACGCCGCACACCCTCCCTTGGCTGTCCAGTTTGAGTTGCAAGATGGCCCGGTCACCGCAGAATGGATTGAATTCTTCAGCCTCCACGTCGGCGTCACTGAGGGACCCACGGTTGCGGGGGTTGCGGTAATGGTCCATGACCAGTTCGCCGTAGAGGCCGTCCAAGGGGACGTCGGGCAGTTGAGGCATTGAAATCAGTGTGCCATAGGTAAGAATCGTATCCAGCTTAGCACAGGGTGACGGAATAACATCTCTCCGCTCAAACACCAGAGGAGTTACTAACAACCCAGCCAATCGCGGAGTAGAGAATGCCCATGGAGACGCGGCTGTGCCGCTATTCGGTGGTTACTTCCGCTTCACCCGATAGGGCTGCTTTCATCGTGTGCCAGGCTAAGACGGCGCACTTGATCCGGGTGGGGTATTGGTTGATGCCGGAGAGGGTTTCCAGGTCGCCAAGCGTATCGTAATCCAGTTCGCCGCCAGGTTGCGTAACCATGTGGTGGAAGGCGTCGAAGATCTCTTTGGCTCTCTCAACGCTTTGGCCCTTGATGCTCTGGGTCATCATGGAAGCCGAGGCCCGGGAGATGGCGCAACCGGTGCCCTGGAATCCAACGTCGTCAATGACCCCATCGACAACCTTGAGATAGAGGGTTATCTGGTCGCCGCACAGAGGGTTGTACCCGTCAGCGCTCTGGTTCGCTTCCTCGACCTTCCGGAAGTTCCGGGGTTTGCTGTTGTGCTCCAGGAGGATCTCCTGGTACAGATCGCTAAGGCCGGACATTAACTGAAAACCTCAACTGAATACCTCGAGGACCCGGTCGATGCCCTTCACAAGCGCGTCGATATCTTCCTTGGTGTTGTAGAAGGCCATGGAAGCCCGGGCGGTGGCGGGTATCTGGAACCGCGCCATCACCGGCTGGGCGCAGTGGTGCCCCGTGCGGATAGCGATGCCCTGCTCGTCCAAGATGGTCCCGATGTCGTGAGGGTGGGCCTTGTCCATCACGAAGGACAGGATGCCGGCCTTGTGAGCGGCCGTGCCGATTATCTTCAACCCTTCGATGGACGACAGGGCGTCGGTGCCGTACCGGAGCAACTCTGCTTCGTGGGCGGTGATCAGATCAAAGCCCAGGTTATTCACGTAATCGATGGCCGCGCCCAGACCGATCGCCCCGGCGATATCGGGAGTGCCGCCCTCGAATTTATATGGCAGGTCGTTATAGATGGTCTTTTCAAAGGTGACGGACTTGATCATCTCGCCGCCGCCGAGAAACGGGGGCATGGCCTCCAGGTACTCCGCTTTTCCGTAGAGTATCCCGATTCCGGTCGGTCCGAACAATTTGTGTCCAGAGAATACGTAAAATTCGCAGTCCAGCTCCCGCACGTCAACGGGCATGTGGGGGACAGCCTGGGCGCCGTCCAGCAACACCGGCGCCCCGTGGGCGTGGGCCATCTGAACGATCTCGGCCGCCGGCAGGATGGTGCCAAGCGCGTTGGATACATGGGTGATAGAGACCAGCTTGGTGCGGGGACTGAGCATCTTTTCATACTCGTCCATCAGCAGTTCGCCGGTGTCGTCGATGGGCACGACGCGCAGATTGGCCCCTTTCTCCTCGCACAGCATCTGCCAGGGCACGATGTTGGAATGATGCTCCATGTTGGAGACGATGATGTCGTCGCCGGGACCTATGTTTTGCCGGCCGTAAGAGTGGGCCACCAGGTTGATGCCTTCGGTGGTGTTCCTGGTGAAGATAATCTCCCGGTCCTCGCCGGCGTTGATGAACTGCCGCACCTTGGCCCGCGCGCCCTCGTAGCCGTCAGTGGCCTGTTGGCTCAAGGTGTGGACGCCCCGGTGCACATTTGAGTTGGTGGTGGTGTAGTAATTGACGATGGCGTCGATCACCGACTGGGGTTTCTGGGAAGTGGCCCCATTGTCCAGGTAGACCAATGGGTTGCCGTTCACCCACTGCTTCAATATTGGGAAATCGTCCCGGACCTTATTCACATCCAACACCGCCGCGGCGGCTCGGTCTCCCGTGGTCATCTCACACTCGCGAAGGGCAAGCTCTTATTCGGGATGGCCGCGGCGAAAAGGGTGTTCAGGTATTCGCGGAGCGGTTCGGGTTTGACGGTCTCGATGATCTCGCTGGCGAAGGCGTGGACCAGCATCCTGCTGGCTGTGTCCAGGTCGAGGCCGCGGCTGCGCAGGTAAAACAGGGTGTCCTCGTCGATGTGCCCGGCGGTGGCGCCGTGGCTGCATTTCACGTCATCGGCGTAGATAAAGAGGCTGGGCTTGCTATCCACCTCGGCCCACTGGGAAAGGATCAGGTTCTTATCGGTCTGCTCCGCGTCGCTCTTCTGGGCGTCGGGGCGCACCATCACCGTGCCGCCGAAAACCGCCTTGGACCTGCCGTCCAGTATCCCCTTGTATTTCAAGCGGCTGGTGCAGTGGGGCTGAGCATGGTCGATGTTGATCAAGTTGTCGATGTGCTGTTTGTCGGCGGTGAGATACAGGCCGTTCAACGAGCAGTATCCGCCGGGCCCATCAAACAGCACTTCCAAGTCGTTTCGGGCCAGGGCGGTGCCCAAGGCAAAGGACGCCGAACTGAAACTACTGTCCTTTTCCTGCTTGACCCGGCTGGTGCCGACGTGGAACGCCTTTTCGCCCTCCAATAGCAGCCGGTAGTGATCGATCCGCGCTCCGTCGCCGACCGATATCTCGGTGACGGCGTTGGTGAAGTAGACAGTGTCTTTAGGGCCGGTGTAACTCTCCACAACCGTGACGTCGGTATTCCGGCCGGCAACGATCAGAGTCCTTGGGTGGGTCACCTTGGGAGCGCCGCCATCGGTCGTGATGTAGGAGAGGCGCACAAACACCTTCTCCGAATGGCCGTCGGCAACGTGGATGTAGGCTCCGTCATGAAGGAAAGCCGTATTCAGCGCGGCGAACCCATCGTCGGGGGGAGCGTAGCGCCCAACCTGGCTTTCCAGATCGAAAGCGCTATCCGGGGCAATCAACGCCAAGCTGGCGGCGGTTATTCCGTTCGAACCGGCCGCCGGTGAAGACAGCTCCGCTGAGTACCGGCCGTCGATATAGACCAGGTCGTAGACCGCCGGCCCTTCCAGCTTATAGCTAGGCGCCAATGCCTTTAACCCGTTGGCGGGAGTGGGACTGTTGGCAAAGCTGAAGTCGGTCTTGGCGATGGGGCCGACGTTGGTGTACTTCCAACGTTCGTTGCCCCGGCGCGCCGTGGGGAAACCGGTCTCGTTGAACTTGGACCAGGCGCTGTCCCGTAGGTCCCGAAGCCAGGTTGGCGCCCCGGCCCCCGGTCCCTGGACCAAGGACTGGAAATCGGCAAAGTAATGGGCGTATTTGGCGGGTGCGGTGGTCATGGGGTCTCGGCGTCGCAGAGCGCGCTACACGCCCGCGTCAACGGCGTCTTTGATCCAGTCATAACCCCTTTCTTCCAGTTCATGGGCCAGTTCAGGGCCGCCGGACCGTACGATCCTTCCGTCGAACAGCACGTGGACGTGATTGGGTGTGATGTAGTTCAAGATGCGCTGGTAGTGGGTAACCAGAATGATGGCGTTCTCGGGCGAGCGCAGCCGGTTGATCCCTTCGGAGACGATGCGCAAGGCGTCGATGTCCAGACCGGAGTCGGTCTCGTCTAAAACGGCAAGTTTGGGCTGCAGCACGGCCA
>JADFNR010000011.1:7508-26257 GCA_022563275.1 Chloroflexota bacterium
CACCAGAATGATGGCGTTCTCGGGCGAGCGCAGCCGGTTGATCCCTTCGGAGACGATGCGCAAGGCGTCGATGTCCAGACCGGAGTCGGTCTCGTCTAAAACGGCAAGTTTGGGCTGCAGCACGGCCATCTGAAGGATCTCGTTCCGTTTCTTTTCGCCGCCGGAGAAACCTTCGTTCACCGCCCTTTTTATCAGATCAGGGTCGATCTGGACCTCCTCGATCTTGGCCTTTAGCATTTGGTCGAACTCTCGGGCGCTCATCTCTTCTTCGCCGTTATGCACCCGGCGGGCGTCAACTCCGGCCTTTAGAAATTGCCAAGCCCGTACGCCGGGAAGCTCTAGGGGATATTGAAATGCCAAGAACAGGCCCATGCGAGCCCTGATCTCCGGTTCCAATTTCAAGAGGTCCTGGCCATCAAAAAATACCTGGCCACCGGTGACCGTGTAGTCGGGCCGGCCGGCCAGCACGTTGGCCAGCGTGCTCTTGCCGGAGCCGTTTGGGCCCATGATGGCATGCACCTCACCGGCAAAGACCTCCAGATCGATACCCTTGAGTATCTCCAGGTTGCCGGCCGAGGCGGTGAGACCCTTGACGGATAGCAAGGGTGTGGAACCTTTCACGGCGGTCGACATCTAGCCCACCGCCCCTTCCAGGCTGACCTTGAGGAGCTGAGAGGCTTCCATCGCGAACTCGAAGGGGAGTTCCTGGAAGATACCCCGGCAGAAGCCGTTGATGATCATGAAGTGGGCGTCCTCGACGGATATGCCCCGCTGCTGACAGTAGAAAAGCTGGTCGTCGCTAACCTTGGAGGTGGACGCTTCGTGTTCGATCTGGGCGGTGGGATTCTTCACCTCGATGTAGGGCACCGTGTGGGCCCCGCACTGGTCTCCGACCAGCAGAGAGTCGCATTGGGTGAAATTCTTCGCCCCGTCGGCGGAGGGCAGTATCTTCACCAAGCCCCGGTAGGTGCCGTTGCCATGGCCCGCGGAAATCCCCTTGGCAATGATGGTGCTCCTGGTGTTCTTGCCTTTATGGATCATCTTGGTGCCGGTGTCGGCCTGCTGGTAATTGTTGACCAGCGCCACCGAGTAGAACTCGCCAACCGAGTTGTCGCCTTCCAAGATCACGCTGGGGTATTTCCAGGTGATGGCCGAACCGGTCTCCACCTGCGTCCAAGAAATCTTGGCGCTCTCGTGGGCGATGCCGCGTTTGGTCACGAAATTGTAGACCCCACCGTTGCCGTCTTTGTCCCCAGGGAACCAGTTTTGAAGGGTGGAGTACTTGATCTCAGAGTTATCCAAGGCCACCAATTCGACCACCGCGGCGTGGAGTTGATGGGTCTTCCTGGCGGGTGCGGTGCAGCCTTCCAGATAGCTAACGTACGAGCCCTCTTCGGCGATGATCAAGGTCCGCTCGAACTGGCCGGAGTCGGCCTGGTTGATGCGGAAGTAGGTCATCAGCTCAATGGGGCAGCGCACACCCTTGGGGATGTAGACGAATGAGCCGTCACTGAAGACCGCCGAGTTCAGCGTGGCGTAGAAGTTGTCGCCATAGGGCACCACGGAGCCAAGGTATTTCTGGACCAGGTCAGGGTGGTCCCTTACGGCTTCGCTCATGGGGCAGAAGATGATGCCCTGCTTCTCCAGCGTTTCCTTATAGGTGGTGGCCACCGACACGCTGTCCACTACCGCGTCCACCGCGACACCGGCCAGGCGCTCTCGTTCTTGAAGGGGGATTCCCAGCTTTTCGAAGGCCGCCAATATTTCCGGATCAACCTCATCCATGCTCTTGGGCCCGTCAGTCTTTGGAGCCGCGTAGTAATAGATGTCCTGATAGTCGATGGGCGCATATTTCACGTTGGCCCAAGTTGGCGCCTGCTGCTTTAGCTTCAGCCAATGGCGGAACGCCTTGAGCCGCCATTCCAAAAGCCACTCCGGCTCTTCCTTCTTCGCGGAGATCAGCCGGACGATGTCCTCATTCAGCCCCTTGGGGGCTAGGTCGGTCTCTATGTCGATTGTGAAACCCCACTTGTAGTCAGTATCCAGCTCACTGGAAGTGGCGTTCCGGGAAAGGACCTTAGGTGCGGCCATTGATTACTCCTGATCTGGGTTTGGGCGGCTGCCCTAATCTGAGGCTATAATAACCGGTTCCCGCGCGAATCGACGGGCCAGCCGACGGGTGATTTTGCATTGTCGACCAAGTTGGTCAACAATTATGCTACCATTGGCGTTTGAGGGTGTCAACGAGTTTCGTAATGGTCCGGTCCGATTGCTTTCCATGGCCTAAATACCTTTCCTGACAACGCCCGGCCGCAATCACTCCGTGGACTTTTCGGGAATCTTCGCTGGAATAGATTGACAATAATTCGACAATTTTAGGTAAGATTATTCCGAAACATGATATTATTTGACCTCAATTCGCAACCATAGTATATGATTTCTTCACAGATGAACGGTTAGCGCCCATGGACAACGTGCCGATCAGCGGCGTAATAAATCCACCTCACCCTTGGGGTAAGACATAATGTCTAGCGATGTTCTGCTGGGGGATTGCCATACCCATCTGGACCAATATCCCCTCGCGGAGATGCCCGAAATATTGGAGCGTGCCCGTGAATCGGGTGTAGCGTTCGCCGTCTGCGCCGGCACCACGTTGCAGTCTACCCAGGCCTGCATCGACTTAGCCGAACAACACCCACCGCTCTATGCCGGAGTTGGGATCCATCCGATGGAGGCCCGCGAGCCGGTTACCGACGAGGTCTATGCCGAGCTTGAGAGGATGGCCAAGTCGTCATCCAAGGTGGTCTGCATCAGCGAAGTAGGCTTGGATTTCCTCCCCACCTCCCCAGACCACGCCACCCAGCACCAGGTTTTTCGAGAGCACATCCGCCTGGCCCGCAGCCTTAAGTTGCCAATCATATTCCACTCCCGGGAGTCCCACCCGGAGGTCTTCAAGGTCTTGCGAGAGGAAAGCGCTGGCGAGGTCGGTGGGGCGATGCATTATTTTCAGGGCGATGAGGACACAGCCCGGGAAGCCATCGACTGCGGTTTCTACATCTCATTGGCCCGCCCCCTAACCCGGCTGCCCGAATTGCAGGACGTGGCCAAGGTTATACCCTTGGAAAATATCGTTCTGGAGACGGACGCAGCGCCCCAGCCCTTCAAGAAATACCGCACCAATTGGACGGAGCCACGACACGTCCAGTCGGTGGCCCAGACCCTGGCCGAGATCAAAGGCATCCCGGTTGAAGAGGTCGCACGGGTAACTACGGGAAATCTGGCGCGGCTGCTTCGGCTTGAGCGCCTTATCGATACGGGTTAACGGCCATGGCCAATCGATCCAAGCGCACCTCCAGCGGCGGTCCATCCGCTCACCAATTGAACTTCCATCAGCTATACATCTTCCAGATGGTCGCGAACCACCTGAGCTTCTCTCGGGCGGCCGAAGCGATGGAAATCACCCAGCCCGCGGTGTCGATCCAGGTCCAAGAGTTGGAGAAGTTCCTGGGCATCACCCTCTTTCACCGGCGGCCTCGCGGTCTGAGGATCACCGAAGCGGGTGACGCGGTCTTGGCTTACGCCCAACAGATATTCTCGCTCTCCAAGCAACTGGTGGACACCGTCCAAGAGATGGAGGACCTCCAGTCCGGCCATCTGCTGTTGGGCGCCAGCACCACTCCGGGCGAGTACGTGCTTCCCATCGTAGTGGGGCGGTTCCGTCAGATGTATCCCGGCATACATGTGGAGTTGGTCATCGGCAACACCCGGACCATAATCCAGCGGATACTGGACCGGGACATGGACCTGGGGATGGTTGGCGACCACGTCGAAGAATTCTCCAGTGAACTGGAGATGGTTGACTATCAAGACGACGAGATCGTTCTGGTGGCCGCGCCCAGCCACCCGGCCGCCAGCTTGGTCCGGCCCACCGTTGAGCAGATAGTGTCCCTTGGACTGGTGGCGAGAGAAGAGGGGTCGGCGACGCGGCTGGCGGCCGAGCGGCAATTCCGGAAACTTGGCACGGCGCCCGAGATCGCCATCGAACTGGGTAGTAATCAGGCCATAAAGCAGGCGGCGATGGCCGGCGGCGGTATCGGAATCATCTCCCGGCTGGGCATCACCGCCGAGTTGAACGCCGGCATGCTGGTGGTGCTTGACGTGGCGGGCTGGGAGTGCCGGCGGCCCTTGACCTTGATCCAACCCAAAGACCGCTATCTCTCCCCATCACAACGCGCCTTCCGCGAGTTCCTCATGGCTGAAAGACCGTCCTTGACTGGTCCGGCTCCCCGGCCGTAACGCCTGGAGCCGTTCCGTAGAGGGGATTGAGCGTATCTTGGGCCGGTGATACCATTGACCGTGCGACGCTCGATCTAGTGCATTCATTCAGTTAGCTTGGGCAGTTAGCTTGGGCTTCGGCCAGTTATCCGGGGATTTGGCAAGTTTGTCACCGGCCTCCAGCGTCATCCATTCGTACTAACGCCTCGTTGGAACACCCAAGATGGAAAAACCACAGGCGACGGAGACAGCACAGATGTTGCCCAGCAATTGCCAGATGGCCCTGAAAGAGTGGGCGGTTACCGTTGAAGCCATGGCCCAAGGAGACCAGGTGCTCCTGCTCCGGAAAGGCGGTATCCACGAAGACGGCAAGGACTTCCGCGTTATTCACCGGGAGTTCTTGTTCTATCCAACCTACCTGCACCAGAAGGAAGACCTGCTGCAGCCGGCCCACCAGCCCGCCCTGCGCAAGGTGCTGGAACGGCCCCGCGATGACGGCCACATCACCTTCAGCCACTGGGCAAAGGCCGAAGAAGTGCTGGAGATCTCTGAGCAGGAGCAGGTGGACGACCTGGCGCCCCATTACATCTGGACGGCTGCCTACGCCCAGTCGAAGCTGCATTGGAAGCCCATGCTCCCCCTGTCTGTGCTTCTGTTGCGCGTCTACAAGCTGGAGCAGCCGGTGACCGTGCCCTACCTGCCGGAATACGGCGGTTGCACGTCCTGGGTGGAGGTCTTATCGGACGTTGACCTGGGGAAGCTGGAGCCGGTGTTGAACGACGCCGAATTCCAGCGGCGGGTCGATGAAATCAAGGGCAGCCTGGGCCTCACGGCAGTCGCGGGTTAAACGCCATCCAGCCAGGCCAAACCGTTGATGCTAAAGCCGCCTTCGCAATAGATTTAGAGGACGTAATAATAATGAAATTCCGCAAAATGCCCCGCACCGACCTGGTTTTATCTGAGATAGGGTTCGGAGTCTGGACCGTGGCCACCAACTGGTGGGGCAAGATCGAAGATGCCGACAAAGCGGCCCTCTTGGAGAACGCCGTGGAAGAAGGGATCAACTTCTTCGACACCGCCGATGCCTACGGCGACGGCTATGGCGAGGAGATTCTGGCAACCGTGCTTGGCCATAAGCGTAACGACATCATCATTGCGACCAAGTTCGGTTACGACATCTACGACACAACCCCCAGAGACGGCCACAAAGAACGGGCGCAGAAGTTCGACAAAGAGTTCGTGAAGTACGCCTGTGAGCAGAGCCTTCGGCGCCTGGACACCGATTATATCGACCTCTATCAGGCGCACAATATCAAGTTAGCCGACTTGGAAAAGGACGAGCTGTTCGAGACTCTGGAGCAGCTTCAATTCGAAGGCAAGATACGCTACTTCGGCGTCGCATTGGGCCCGGACATCGGCTGGTTCGAGGAGGGCGAATATTCCATGCGGGAACGCCATGTCACCAGCGCCCAGGTCATCTACAGCATCTTGGAGCAGGACCCAGCCAAGGACCTGATCAAGCTGGCCGAAGAATACGAGGTGGGCCTGCTTTCACGGGTCCCCCACGCTTCCAACACGTTGACCGGGGAGTACGACCATGGGCTGCCCGTCTTCGACGCCGACGACCACCGGGCCCACCGCAAGAACGAGTGGTTGGAAGAGGCCATGCGCAAGGTCGACCGGGTAAAGTTCTTGGTGCAAGAAGACACCAGGACCATGGCCCAATCAGCCATCCAGTTCGTGTTGAAGCAGCCGGCCATCATCTCGGTGCTGCCTAACTTCACCAAACTGTCCGAACTCACCGAGTACACCGGCGCTTTGGATACCCCAGAGCTGACCGATGATGAACAGGCGAAGATGGACGAGCTGTGGGACCACGATTTTGACATCGCGGAACCAGAACCCCAATTCCGAGAGATCTAAAGGGTTTTAACCATCGCCTGAATGCGCCGGGCGGATTGGTATAAGGCCTGCCAAACTCCAACGGAACAGAGAATATATGGCCGGATATTTACGCTTTTCGTAACGACTAGGCGTAAGGTCCGGCCATATATCTTTCTGGACCAAGTTGATTTGTCCTCTGGGTCCGTTATATAGTCCCGTGGTTGGGGCCAAGGCGCTTTCCTTGGCCGCGGGGGCCTAAATGCCCGCCAGGGCATTGGCCGTTGGGAGGAAGTGCCCATGACGATACAGGCGCCACAGACCGTGAAGCTTGTTTACCGGTTCGACGAGGGGAACGCCACCATGGCGGACCTCCTTGGGGGCAAGGGGAGCAACCTTTGTGAGATGGCCCGGTTGGGGCTGCCAGTCCCTCCAGGTTTTGTTATTTCCACCCAGGTGTGCCGGGACTACCTGACCAAGAACCAGACTCTTCCCGATGGGCTTGAAGAGGCGGTCAAAGACAACCTCCGGCAACTGGAAAAATCCATCGGCCGCAACTTCGGCTCAAATTCGAATCCCCTCTTGGTGTCGGTCCGCTCCGGGGCGCGCGTCTCCATGCCAGGAATGATGGACACCATCTTGAACCTGGGGATCAACGACCAGATAGTGGAGGGGCTGGCCTCCATGATGGGAGACCCGCGCCCGGCCTACGACGCCTACCGGCGCTTCATACAGATCTACTCGGAAGTGGTCATGGGCGTGGACCCTGAGGCCTTCGAGCGGGTCTTGACGGATCATAAGCAGAAGGCAGGTGTGGCCCTGGACCACCAGTTGTCTGCTGATCAGTTGAAAGAAGTCGTGACCGACTTCAAGGAAGTGACCCGAGAAGCCGCCGGGTCCGAGCCTCCCTCGGAGCCATGGAAACAGTTGATGGCCGCCGTGGAGGCCGTGTTCCGCAGTTGGAACACCCCGCGGGCCATCTTCTACCGCGACCACAACAAGATCGACCACGACATGGGCACCGCCGTGACCATCATGGCCATGGTCTTCGGCAATCTGGGGCCCTCAAGCGGTACCGGCGTGCTGTTCACCCGCAACCCTTCCACCGGGAAGGCGGAGGTCTACGGAGAGTTCCTGACCAACGCCCAGGGCGAGGATGTGGTATCCGGGGTACGGACCCCGGAACCCATCGCCAGTCTCCGGGATGTCATGCCGGAGTGTTACGACGAACTCATGGAGCTGGCCGGGAACCTGGAATCCCATTACTCCGACGTGCAAGACGTGGAGTTCACCATCGAGAACTCCCGCCTATTTCTGCTGCAGACCCGTAGCGCCAAACGAACGGCCCTGTCAGCAGTGAAGACAGCAGTGGATATGGCCAACGAGGGTCTGATCACCCAGTCCCAAGCCCTGCTCAGAGTGGACGCCGAAGAGATATCCCATCTACTGGTCCCCCAATTCTCCGACGACCTGCCGGAAGAAGTACTGGAAGACCGGTTCCTGGCCCGGGGCGCCCCCGCTTCCCCTGGTGCTGCCTCCGGTACCGTTTGTTTCGATGCCACCAAAGCCGCCCAATTGGCTGCCGGCGGCGTGGCGGTGATCCTGGTGCGCCCGGAGACCAAGCCCGACGATATACACGGGATCACCGCGGCCGTGGGCGTCGTAACCAGCCGCGGCGGGGTGACAAGCCACGCGGCTGTGGTGACCAGGGGACTGGGCAAGCCATGCATCGTCGGCTGTGAAGGGATCCAGGTCGACTTGGAAGCCGGTCTGTTCACGGCCGGCGGCAGGACCGTCCATGAAGGCGAGCAGATCAGCATGGACGGGGCATCAGGGTCGGTCTATCTGGGAGAGTTGGACACCGTCAATACCAGCCTGGAAGACCTGCCGGAAGCCATCGAATTGCTTGGATGGGCCGACCAGACCCGCAAACTAGGGGTCATGGCCAACGCGGATACCCCGTCAGACGCCACCCAAGCCCTGATCATGGGCGCCGAAGGAATCGGGCTCTGCCGCACTGAGCACATGTTCTTGGACCCTGAGCGGCTGCCGTCTGTCCGTCAGATGCTGCTTAACGCCGAGGCCGCCGAGGTCTGGCGCAGGGAGAATAACGACCGGGTATTCCGGGTTGAGGACGAAAGCGGCGCCCCCCAAGCTGTGAAGGACTTTTACGAAGCCTTGGACCAGGTCCGGGAGCTTCAGACAGCGGACTTCAGCGGGATCCTGCGGGTCATGGGAGCCCGGCCGGTCATCATCCGCCTGTTGGATGCCCCGCTCCACGAATTTCTGCCTCCGTACGAAACTCTTTTGATCGAGCTTATTGAGCTCCGCCACACCGGCGCGCCTCCGGCCGACCTGGAAGAAAAAGAGACGTTCCTACAGCTGGTGGACTCGCTGCGCGAATCGAACCCCATGCTGGGACACCGTGGTTGCCGGTTGGGCCTGAGCTTTCCGGCG
This sequence comes from Chloroflexota bacterium, assembly GCA_022563275.1. The sequence goes on from JADFNR010000011.1 coordinate 16,122, forward strand.
ATCTACCGGATGCAGGTGGAGGCCATCATCACCGCCGGCGCCCTCCTGGTCAAAGAGGGCCTGGATGTTAATCCGGAGATCATGATTCCGCTGACCGTGGATGTGGAGGAGATGCACCGGCTGCGGCAGGACCTGAGCTTGGTGGCATCCCAGGTACAGGAGCGCCTCGACGTCAAGGTCCACTACAAATTTGGCACGATGATTGAAACGCCCCGGGCCGCCCTGACCGCCGGTGAGATCGCCAAGGAATCGGAGTTCTTCAGCTTCGGCACCAATGACCTGACCCAGATGGTCTTTGGATTCAGCCGGGACGACGCCGAAGGCAAGTTCCTTCGCAAGTACATCGACGAGGGCATCCTGCCCAACGACCCGTTTGCTACGATAGACCCCTACGGCGTGGGGGTGTTGGTCAAGATGGCGGTGGAGGCGGGACGCCGCGAGAGGCCCAACCTTGAGATTGGGATCTGCGGCGAACACGGCGGGGACCCGGCTAGCGTCGTTTTTTGCCATGAAGCCGGTCTAGATTACGTAAGCTGCTCGCCCTACCGGGTGCCGGTGGCCCGGCTGGCGGCCGCCCAGGCCGCGTTGACCGGAAACTAATTTCCTCCAAGAATCACTTTGATGAACTCGACGGCGTTCATCTGGCTGTGGGCGTCATTTTTGTCTAATCAGTGTATTCTTGACCCTGTTTTGGCCCTGGGATAGACTGCGTGTCAGGCCCATTTCCCCAGAGAAAAGGAGTTTCCCTTGACGACTACACCACCCGAGGCCAGAGCCCAGATCGTGAATATGGTCCGCGACTTTGTGCGTCGGGAAGTGGAGCCAGTGGCCGCCCAACACGACCGCGACGACACGGTGCCCCACGACCTCATCGACCGCATGAAGGAGCTGGGGCTTTTCGGCATCACGGTGCCAGAAGAGTACGGCGGCATGGGGTTGGATTACACCACCTTCGCCTCCATATTCGAGGAACTTAGCAAGGGATTCATGACCCTGAGCGGGGCCATCGGCACCCACCACATCTTGACCTACGTGCTGACCCATTACGGGACGGAGGAACAGAAGCAGCGGTTCCTGCCCGACCTGGCCTCGGGACGCAAGCGGGGAGGACTGGCCCTCACCGAGCCCAGCGGCGGCACCGACATGGCCAATCTGCAGACCACGGCCACCAAGGACGGCGAAGAGTACTCCATCAACGGCACCAAGATGTTCATCACCAACGGGCGCTACGGCGACATGTTCTGCCTGCTGGCCCGCACCGACCCGGACATGGAACCCAGGCACAGAGGGATCAGCTGCTTCGTGGTTGAGAAGGGCGGACCCGGCTTCACGGTTGGCCGTGACCTGGACAAGATGGGCTACCGGGGATTGGACACCTGCGAGTTGATATTCGACAACTACCCGGTCCCGGTGGACAATCTGATCGGCGGCAAAGAAGGCGCCGGATTCGGCATGGTTATGAGCGGTCTGGAGACCGGCCGCATCAACATCGCGGCCCGGGCGGTGGGTGTTGCTCAAGCCGCCTTTGAAGCCGCCATCAAATACGCCCAGCAGCGCGAGACCTTCGGCAAGCCCATCGCCGAGCATCAGGCCATCCAGCTCAAGCTGGCCGACATGGCCACCAAGATTCATGCCGCCCGGCTGTTGGTCTTTGACGCGGCGGCCAAGAAGGACACCGGGCAGCGGGTGGACCTGGAGTCGGGCATGGCCAAGTTATTCGCCAGCGAGATGTGCTTGGAAGTAACCATGGATTCCATGCGCGTCCACGGCGGTTACGGGTACCTCAAGGACCTGCCGGTGGAGCGCTACTACCGGGACGCCCCACTGATGATCATCGGCGAGGGCACCAACGAGATTATGCGCCTGATGATTGCCAAACAATTGCTCCGGCTTCCGGAATACCAGTTGTAGGCCGGCCCAGGTTGGAAGCCGTCTCATCCGTAGGTGCGGGTTTTTAACCCGCCCTTTCTATTCGCCAAAATCGTTGTCGAAACTTAATGGCCTGGCTTGGGAAGACAACCCCCCAAAGGCCGCGACCGGCAGCGGTTTGTTTTACCACTGGCAGGGCGGGTTGGAAACCCGCGCCTACGGTGCGTTGCCATACCGGTTTTTGCCGAGATAACGGGAAATCCCCTCTTGCAGGTCGTGTTATCCACACGTAGGGGCACGGCAATGCCGTGCCCCTACGTGATTTCCCCGGTTAGCAGCATCATTTCGGCGAAGGCCGGAATCCAGACACCTCAAACGTGATTGAGACAACGCCCGAAGGGAGAGACCGCGTAGGGGCGGGTTTCTAACCCGCACTTTCAGGCCCGCAACCGTGCCGATGAGGGTGAGTCTGGCTTATCCTCATCGCGTAGACCCCCTTCGCTTAGATCGGCGGTTGCGAAGCAGGGCGGGTTGGAAACCCGCGCCTACGGTCCGCTGTCATACCGGCGTTTGCCGGTATGACGAAAAACCCCTCTCCGTACTGGAGAGGGGATTTTGATCGGTCATTGACGGGCGGACGAGGCTTACCGCCCCTTCCACTGTGGCTTCCGCTTCTCGGCGAAGGCCCTGGGGCCCTCCTTGGAGTCTTCGGTGAGGAGCAGGGCGTCGTACATCTGGTAGGTCAGGGCTGATATGTCCTGGGTGGACATGTTCAGGCCCCGGTAGGCCAATTCTTTGAAAGTCTGGACGGCCAAAGGAGCGTTATCCGCTATCTGCTGGGCCATGGCCATGGCCTCCTCCATCAGGTCTCCGGCGGGCACCACCTTGTTCAGGAACCCCATGTCGTAGGCCCGTTGGGCAGTCACCGGCTGGGCGGTCAGCACCAGCTCCAATACCGCGGCCAGGTTCATCTGCTTGGACAAGATGGTGCCGAAAGGCGGCAGCAGGCTCCACTTGGTCTCGGATATGCCCAGTTTGGCCTCTTCGGAAGCGATGCGCAGGTCGCACATCTGGGCGATGGACCAGCCGCCGGCCAGAGCGAACCCGTTCACCGCGGCGATCAACGGCTTCCAGGTGTGGGGCCACATGAACGGGGTCTCCTTGGTCATGCTGTGGGACGCATTGACCTGGACACCCTTGGCGTTGTCTTCAGCCCGTTCCTTCAGGTCGCGTCCCGAGCAGAAGGCCCGTCCCGCGCCGGTGATGATGGCGACATAAGCCTCGGGGTCGCTGTCGAACTCAACGAGGGCGTCTCCCAATTCTCGGCGCAGTTGCCGGTTGATGGCGTTCAATGAGTCCGGCCGGTTGAGCGTTATGGTGACGATGTTGCCCTGTTTCTCGTAAAGAATCGTCTCAGCCAAAATCGTATGCTCCTAAAGGAAATATTGGAGGCCCTGTCCGTTGAAAGCCGGCCAAAACCTTACGCGTACGGCCCCAAGTTGGTCCCGCCGATAACGTGCAGGTGGCCGTGGCTCTGGCTCTGCAGGCCGTCGCGTCCGAAATTAGAGAGGATCCGGAAGCCGTTGGGGGCGTACATCGCTCCCATATCCACCGCCAGATTTCCCATGCGGACCAAAAGGCCGCTGCTCCAGACCTGTATCTGGCTCATGTGTTCGCGGGGCATGACCAACAGCATCAGGGGAACCCAGGTGAGCTTGTTTACGATGACCATCAGGTCCTCGTCCAGATAGCGGTACTTGGCCGGTTCTTTGCCCTCGGAGATGCGGCAGAATACGCAGTTGGGGTCTGAACTCAATAGCAGTCGGTCCTCTTAGTTTCGCGGCTCAAACCTGGCCCGTATTGAGACTATAGGTTCCCCCCTTTTTCTTGTCAACGAGATTGAACGGAAGCATGCCGGGCCAGGCTTGAGCGCAGCCTGTGGTATCATTTTCAGCGGAGGACGCCATGTTCGGATTAGGCGTGCTGACAGTCAGCACATCCGGGTCCCAGGGCAAACGTGACGACAGCAGCGGCCAGGCCATCAAAGACCTGCTGGAAGGCGGCGACTTCCAGGTGGTCCGCTATGAGATCGTGACCGACGACAAGGACACCATCTCTGCGAAGTTGGCCGAATGGGCCGATGCGGAAGACGTGGACCTGATCGTGACCACCGGCGGCACGGGACTGGGGCGTCATGACGTTACTCCCGAAGCCTGCTTGGCCGTGCTGGACAAAGAGGTGCCCGGTATGGCGGAAGCGATGCGGGCCAAGACTTTGGAGTTTACCCCGATGGCTATGATCAGCCGTTCGGTGACCGGCATACGGGGCAATACCCTGATCATCACGCTGCCGGGCAGCACCAAGGCGGTCCGGGAGTGTCTGGACGTGGTGATGCCCGTGATACCCCACGCCTTGGAATTGCTCCACCGCGACACCGTAAGCGAACACCCCCGTTAGACCGGCGGCCCCGATCTCATACCCAATAGGTCTTTGACCAAAAGCGAAGGGCCCCGCGTGACAGGCGGCCCTGATCTCAATCTAAATAGAGCCGTGACAATGAGCGAAGAGACTGATCAAGTTCGGGTCGTTTACTGGCCCAGGGTGAAGGAGATTCTGGACGGAATAATGGCGCGGTGGATCGAGCGTTGGGGACGGCAGCCGTTGCCCGGCATCCACTCTTTCTACTGGGCTACTCCCCAGGAACTCCAGGAATCGATGCTGTCCGGCCTTCGAGCCATTGAGCCCGGATTGCCGGCCAGGCAGACAAATCTGGTTAAGGCCTTGGCTAGGGCCGTTGGGACCTCTGGGAAGATGCCTTTGCGCGGGCCCTTCTTGGCCACGGAAGAGGTCGACGAGATCGTGGCTTGGATCGACGGAGGCATGCCCGAAGGACCCTAGATGTAGGCGCGGAATCCCCTGACAGGTTGAAAAAGAAAGAGCCGGGGCGGCGCCCCGGCTCTTTCTTTTTGCCTTTCCTACTTGCTGGGAGTCGACGTTTAGGCCAGCGCCGGTTCAGCTTCCTTTACGTAAACCTGGAGGCGGTTCCGGGTGTGGTCTATGATGACGATCCGGCCCTGGGAGTCAATCTTGACGGCGCAGGGATGGGCCAATCCCCGCTCGTAGCCGGGGTCGTTGGCATAAGCAAGCGACCGCTGCCGGATCATGTCCGGATTGGACGCCAACTTGTCCCGGCCCCACTTGGAGAGCTCGGCTTCTCCATGGAACTCGGTTATATACCGGCCGTCGGGAGCGAAAACCTCTACCCGGTTGTTCATCCAGTCGGCAACGTAGATATCGCCGTCGGCGTCCACGCACAGGCCGTTGGGCCGGTTCAGTTGACCCACGCCACTGCCGCTGGTGCCGATGGAGGCTTCCCACTTGCCGTCGGGTGTGAATTTTTGTATCCGGTCGTTGCGCCAGTCGGCGACGTAGATGTGGCCTTCGCCGTCCAACGCGATACCCCAAGGCAGGTTGAACTGTCCATCTGCGCTGCCCTGTGAACCGAATTGGCTGATGTACTTTCCGTCGAGGCTGAACTTCTGGACCCGGTTGTTGCCGCTGTCGACGACGAGCATGTTGTCGTCGGCGTCGATGGCCAGACCGGAAGGTCCCTTCAATTCTCCGTCTCCGGAACCGGCGGTGCCCCACTTGCTGACGAACTCGCCGTCCTTGGTGAACTTGGTGATGCGGTTCAGCCACTCGTCGGCCAGATAGAGATTGCCCTTGCTGTCCAGGACCACCGAAGTGGGCCACATGAACTCGCCGTCGGCCTCGCCGTAGGCGCCGAATTCGGTGATGTACTCTTCGTCCAAGGTGATCACGGTGACGTGTACGCCGTCCGGCCGGTTCTCATAAGACCGGTTGCAGATGTACACCGTTCCATCGGGAGCGATGGCCATGTCCGTGGGGTTACGGAAACCCGTCCCGGCAAATTCTGCCCGGCCAACGACATGGCTGTGACGGTATGTTCGGTTGGTTAGACCGAAGAAATGTGTTGCCATATTTATTTACCTCTTCGTCAGTTGGTGCGCTGGACCGCCGGTCATCTGGCCAATCGCCAGATAAGCGGCCCAGCTGGTCATTGCGTTATGTAGCCGGTACCGGCCTGCAACCGTTTAAGCGAGGAACTTTACCCGCTCGAAGTTGCCGCCGACGATGGGCTCGGGATCCAACTGGAACCAGTCTTCCAAGATGGTGGAGTAGACAGACCGGAAGTCCAGGTTGAACTTCAGGTTGCCGCCCTCTTCCTGCTGGGAAGGCTCCAGGGACGGATACTCGCCGTAGATCCCGCCCTTGACATGTTCGCCGACCGCGAAGGCCACTCCGGCGGCGCCGTGGTCCGTGCCGGAGCCGTTGTCGATCACGCGGCGGCCGAACTCACTGAACATCAACAGGGTAACGTTGTCGCTGGCGTCGTGGTCGCGCAGGTCAGTCATGAACGTGTCCACGGTGTTGGAGACGTCCGTGAGCAACGCCGCGTTGGCCTGGGCCTGGTTGGCGTGGGAGTCAAAGCCGTTGTACGGGGAGGTGGTGTACAGGACCCGCGTGCCGAAGCCGGCGAGGTGGGTCTGTACGATGTTCTTCATGTACTGGCCGATGGCCGTGGTCGAGTACTCCACGTTGGAGGTGTACTTGTCCGGAGCCGTGGACAGGATGTCGGCGCCCTTGAGAGCGTCGGTGCCGGTCGCGTGGATGTAATCCATCACCGCTCCGGTGCCGATGGCGGGGGCGTACATGCGGCCAAATACGTCTAGCGCGTCGGCCCGCTGGCTCTCCCCTTCGATGCCGGTCAACAGTCCGTAGGTCTCCAGGTTGCCCACGGAGGCAACGGGGACGCCGTCCATGACCAGGGCCCGGGGAAGGCCGCGGCCGAAGTTAACGGCCGTCAATACGTTGTCTGAATTTGGGTCCAGTTGTTTGGTGGCCCGGCCCAGCCAGCCCTCGATCCCGATCTTGTCCGGCTCGCAGGTGTGCCAGATGTCCATGGAGCGGAAGTGGGAGTAGCTGGGGGTGGGGTATCCGATGCCCACGAAGATGGCCAATTTGCCTTCGTCCCAGTACTTCTTCAAAGGACCCATGGTTGGGTGGAAGCCCAGTTCGTCGGTGATGGGTATGATCTGGTCTTCGGGCACGGCCAGGGTGGGGCGGTAGTCCCGGTACAAACCGCTGTTACGAGGAATGACGCAGTTTAGGCCGTCGTTTCCGCCGGACAGGGAAAGCACTGCCAGGACGGGATCTTTCTTAGTTTGAACCATGATTTCTCCTTACGTATTTAATGGTCACAAGAGTTAGCCTGCACATGCCGGCTTACTCGAACTGGAATTCAGCGGTGGCGGCGATCATCTGGAACATTTCACCGGAGCGCCGGGTAAACTCGGACTGCTCGGCATCGTTCCCGTGGGTCAGATCACCTTCCTTGGCTGCGTGGGAGATCAACTGTCCCATGGTGTCGTTCGTTACGACCACCGGGCCGGTCAGGTCCAGACAGCCATTGACGAACTGTTCCGGGCTGATCTTGTCGCCCAGCCCCATGAGGCGGTCCACCAGCGAACGGACCCCGTCCAGCTTGGTGTTTCCCAAGATGTCTGAAGCGAAGTTGATGCGCTCGACCAGCGTGCCGCTGTCGATCCACTCGCGGCCGGTATGCCAGCCTTCAACGGTGGGCGGGTTCATGAGGTCCATGCCCATGTATTTGGGCTCTTGGGAAAGTTCGAACAGGCCGGGCTGGTAGCCCTTGAACTCTCCGGTCATGCGAAGGAGGCTAACAACCATCTCGGTGGGGTTCTTGACCTTGGCGTACCGGACCGCTTCGTCCTTGAAGAAATCGGAGGTGAATAGGACCTCCAACATCGCCTTGATGGAGTGGCCGGAGTCCCAATACGCCTTCTCCATCGCCTCGATGGCCGCCTGGTCCCGGGGCGGAGTGAGCCGCCAGGCCGGGATCTGGGGCTCGTCGGCCACGAAGTAGTTGTAGAGGTGCCTGGCGATGAACCGGGCTGTGGCCGGCTGCTTGCAGGCGATCTCGATGATGTCGTTGCCGTTCCAGTTGCCGGTCTCGCCCAGGAAGGTCTTCTCAGAGAAGTCGTGGTCGGCGGGGTCAAACCGGAACTCCCAAGGGCTGCGGCCGTGGGGGAACGGGGGGTAGGGCGGGGCGATGTTCCAGCCCGTGAAAGCCCTGGCGCAGGCCTTGACGTCGTCCTCGCTGTAGTTGAAGGCTTCGTCCATCCCAACGCCCAGGGAGAAGAGTTCCAGCAGCTCACGGCCATAGTTCTCGTTCAGGTTGGCCTTGTGGCTCTCGGTGTTGTCCAAGTAGTACATCATGCCGGGGTTGGTTGAGAGCTTGAGCAGCAGATCGTCGAATTTGCCCATCCCGTCTTGGCGGAAGATATTGACCATAAGGCCCATCTCTTGGCCGCTGTCGATCTTGCTGTGACCGGCGCAGAAGATCATGTGCCAGAAGAGGGCCACCTTCTCTTGAAGCTGGCGGGGGCTGTTGATCATGCGCCAGATCCATTGCTGCACGTTATTCTCGATGGCGGCCGCTTCGTAGTACGAAGGGTTGTAGCGGATGAGCAGGTCTTCCGCGACAGCCTCTTGGGTCTCGGGGTTGAGCAACTCTTGGACCACGCTGTCATAACCTTGGGCTGCCTTGGCCTCAATCTCGTCACGGCTCGCTCCGAAACCGGCGCGGCGCAAGAGGTGGGCCATCAAGGCGATATCCTGTTCAGCCATGTGCTCCTCCTTAGGGAATACCGTATTTGAATCATCTTCGGGCGGCATCATCACCCGTATTTTTCGGCTACACAATGAAGGCGCAACGGACTTGGGCCAAACCCAGGCTCGCGGCAACCCTTATGTAACATTCATTACAAGGAAGAAATATAAACTAATGTGGGAGAGGTGTCAAATAAAATTTCGCCGACATTAGCCGAAGCTAGCTCGTGACTATTCTAAACCTTGTTAATTCAAGTTTTTGGGACAGAAATTTTAGTTGAAATCTTATTGGGGCCGCGTGATTCGTCCGGCGGAACTTCTTCTATTCCCGTGCAGTCCCACCGAGACGAGTGGCGGCGCGGGAATTATATCAATTTCGGTCCAGTGCGCACAGCCGTAGGCCAGGCGTGAACGTCTACCAAATATGAATATATGAAATTGGCGTCAATCATCGTTGGGGTCCGGTTCCCGGATGAAATAGAATGGTTTGCAAGATGGCGCGTGGCCAAAATATCTTGACACGGTCTAAATCGCTTTGCTAGCATTCCAGTCATCGTCATCCATCGAATGCCGATGTATCCCTGGGTATGTCTATCCGGGCGAATGCCGATGTATCCCGGCCGCCGCTGTGCGGCCCCTTTCTCCATAGAGAAGAGGAGTATGGTCCAAGACGGCGCTCAGCAATCACAAGGGAGTTCGGACCCGGGAACCAAGCTTCCCGGCATGTTCTCCAGGTACAAAAGCTCTGTTGAACAGGAGCTTCACAGGGTCGTGCCCGGCGCCGAAGTTTCCGAAGCCTACCCACTGCTCCGCTATCACCTCGGCTGGGTCGACCAACAGGGCGGTCCGTTGGATACCTCAGTCACCCAGGGTAAAGCCCTCCGCCCCACACTATGCCTATTCGCCTGCGAAGCATTGGCCGACGATTATTCCAAGGCCCTGCCCGCAGCCGCGGCTGTGGAATTGATTCACAATTTCTCGCTGATCCACGACGACATCCAGGACCAAGATGTCAAACGGCGGCACCAGCCCACGGTTTGGCGGCTTTGGGGGATCCCCAAAGCCCTCTGGGCCGGCAACGCGATGCAATGCACCGGCGACCTAGCGCTGCTGGACGAAGCCGGGCGAGAAATCGCTCCCGCCACAGTCCTCCAAGTCTCTGCCATTTTGACGGAAAGCTATTTGGAGATGATTCAGGGCCAATGCCTTGACCTCGACTTCGAGTCCCGGACCGATATCAGATCAGAAGACTACCTATATATGATTGCCTGCAAGACCGGGGCTTTGATCCGCTGCGCTCTGGAGATAGGGGCCATTCTCGCCACGGAAGACGCGGCGACCGTGAGGGCTTTTGCCGAGTTCGGCGACCATCTGGGCCAGGTATTCCAGATCAGAGATGACTATCTGGGAATCTGGGGCGATCAAGACACCTTGGGAAAGGCTGTGGGCGGCGACATACGCCGCCGTAAGAAATCGTATCCGGTGGTATTCGCTCTGGAGCGGGCCAGCGGACGGGCCATGGACGATCTGCTTCGGATCTACGGCCAAGAGGA
>JADFNR010000011.1:26357-29684 GCA_022563275.1 Chloroflexota bacterium
CCGGGCTCTGGAAGCATTGAAGCCGGTCTCACTGCCCCAATGGGCGCAAACCGAGGCTGAAGAACTGGTTGACTTTCTCGCACGAAGGGAATACTAGACTAGTAACCCATGAACGGACCCGTGGACGGAAGGAAAATATCCCGATTGGAATTCGACGACCGCTAAGGTTTTGACGATATGACCACTACAACCAAAAGCAAACGGGCGAAACGGCCACTGGAGCTATCCACCAGACTGGCGGGCTACATACTGAAGAACAAGCTCAAGGGAAGGAAGAAATTCCCGCTGGTGACCATGCTTGAGCCTTTGGAGATGTGCAACCTGGCCTGTATCGGTTGCGGACGTATCCGGGAGTACAAACCGGTGTTGGACAAGATGATGCCGGTGGAGGAGGCGCTTGCCGCCGTCCGGGAGTCGGGTGCGCCCATAGTATCGATCGCCGGTGGAGAACCTACGATCCACCCCAGGATAGCCGAGATCATCAACACGTTGATCGAAGAGAAATACTTCGTCTATTGCTGCACCAACGGCCTGTTGCTGGACCGGGTGATGAACAAGGTGCCCCCGTCCAAGTACCTTTGTTGGGTGGTGCATCTGGACGGCATGGAAGAGAAGCACGATGAGTCGGTGGACCGGAAAGGGGTCTTTAAGAAGGCTATCGACGCCGTGCAGTCGGCCCTGGACCGCGGTTACCGGGTCTGCACCAACTCCACGGTGTTCCGCACCAGCGATGTTGAGGACCTTTCCGAGATGTTCCGCCTGGTCGCCGGCATGGGAGTGGAGGGTTCCATGATCTCTCCGGGATTCGATTTTGCAGCCGCCCCGGACCAGGACCTGTTCCTGACCCGGCAGGAGTCTCACAAGATCTTCCAAGAACTATTGTCGCCGGAGAACTCCAAAGGCGCCCGTTTTTACAATAACCCCCTCTACTTGAATTTCTTAAAGGGAGACCGGGAGTACCAATGCACCGCCTGGTCCAACCCCACCTACACGGTGATGGGATGGAGGAAGCCCTGCTACCCCTTGGCCGATGAGCACGTGGAACACGTCAGCGAGCTTTTCGACGAGGACATCTGGGAGAGGTATGGGGTGGGCAAAGACCCGCGGTGCGCCAACTGCATGATGCACTGCGGCTTCGAGTCCGCCACCATCTTCGCGGCCGTGACAACACCGAAGGACTGGGTCACGTTGATCAAGTCGGGTGCTGCCCATAAGGGCGGCATCACGGCTGCCTAGATCTAGAAGTCAGCTTCTAATAGAGTAAGGAAATTTGTTGATCGTGGCTGCCAGCATGGAGCAAGAATTGACCGGTCTCCGCCGTGAACTGCTCGACATAGAAGACGCCACCGGGATCCATCCCCAGGTGGAGTTTCGGGTATTGGGGGTTGGACCGGAGCGAGCGGGCGCCTCGATGACGGCGTTGCTTGAGGATAGCCATTCCAGCGTGGAGGGGGTGTTGGTCATTGGCGTGGCCGGAGGCGTGGACCCTGAACTGGAGACGGGAGACCTGCTTCTGGCGGACCGGTACGCGCTACACGATGGAGCAGCCCAAGGCGCGGGACAGGCGATCAAGCCGGACACTCAGATGCTCCAGTCCGCGCAACAGGCAGCCCTCGATCTCCCGGCGCCGATCTTTAGCGGAGGCTCGCTGACCGTTGACCACCTGGTTGCGGGACCTGAAGAACGTGAAGAACTTCGGACCCAGTATCAGGTGCACAGCGTCAACATGGAAGACTACCGGGCGGCTGAGGCGGCCCAGAAGGCGGGTGTTCCTTTCTTGTCGGTCAGAGTGGTCTTGGACACCGCGAGCCAACGGCTCCCCGGCTATCTACCGGGACTGGCCAAGTCGCCTTACAAAGTGTTGACCAACGTTTTGCTCATGCCATGGCGGATCCCCACGATGCTGCGGCTGAAGCGGCAACTTCAGTTGTGCCAGGCGGTCCTGACCAACTTTGGGGTGTCTTACCTGAAGACGGCCGGGTTTATCGGGCACGGCGGCGGGAACGGTAATGCGGCCTCGGACGCCCGCGGTTAGGTCAGGGCCTCCCAAGCGCCGCATATCGAATCTCTGGGGCGCCAGGCTTAAAAAATGAAGGTACTGGTCACCGGCGCCACCGGGTTCATCGGCGGAAACCTGGCCCGCGAGCTTTGGCGGCGAGGCGACGACGTTCGGGCGTTGGTGCGCCCGGGCAGCAACCGTTTAACAATACAAGACACCGGAATCATCCCCGTGGAAGGCGACATCCTGGACCGGCAGTCCATCGACCGGGCCGTGCTGGGTTGTGAGGCGGTGTTCCACGTGGCTGCCGCCTACACATTCTGGTCCAGGAACCCCGCTGAGGTCTCCCGGACCAACGTGGAGGGCACCGTGAACGTGCTTGAAGCGGCGCGGCAGGCGGGAGTCTCCCGTACGGTCTACACCAGCACGGTGGGGACCGTCGGTCTTCCCAAGGACGGTCTGGGGGACGAGAGCACTCTCCTTGACCCCAAAACACTCCACGGCCATTACAAGAGGTCCAAACTCCAAGCGGAGCAGGAAGCTCTGGCCATGGCCGCGGCGGGGATGCCGCTGGTGGTGGTGAATCCCACGGCGCCGGTGGGGCCGTGGGACGTTAAACCCACGCCGACCGGGAAGATGGTCCTGGACTTTCTTCGCCGGCGGATACCGGCGTACTTGAAAACAGGAATGAATCTGGTGGACGTGGCCGACGTGGTTGCAGGCCACATCCTGGCCCTGGAGAAGGGCCGGTCCGGAGAGCGGTACATACTGGGCAACCGGAACGTGAGTTTGAAGGAAATATTCGACATTTTGAGCAGACTGACCGGCCTGCCGGCGCCCCGCATAAGGGCGCCCTATTGGCTGGTGGTGGGCGTTGGCTACGCTGACCGGTTCGTTGAAGGCACTCTCCTTCGCCGCGAACCGGCCATTCCCGTTGAGGGTGTCTTGGCGTCCAAGATTCCCGCCTACGTCAGTTGCGAAAAGGCAGTCAGGGAGTTGGGGCAACCCCAGCGGCCCATTGAAGACGCGTTGAAACAAGCAGTCGAATGGTTCTCCGACCACGGCTATGTGGATGGAAAGTACCGGAGTGACGCGACTTAGCGATGGTGGTCAAACCGAACATAAAAAAGACCAACCAGGCACAGGTCAACCAAGCGGCGGACCAGGCGGTGCGGCGGTCTCAAGACTATTTCCGCCGGACCCAGTATCCCGAGGGGTACTGGTGGGGTGAACTGGAATCCAACCCCACCATGGAAGCCGAGTACCTGATGCTGTGCCATTTCACCGGCCGCCATGACCAAGAGCGGTGGCGCAAGGTCTGCAATTAC
>JADFNR010000011.1:29782-41298 GCA_022563275.1 Chloroflexota bacterium
ACCCAGTATCCCGAGGGGTACTGGTGGGGTGAACTGGAATCCAACCCCACCATGGAAGCCGAGTACCTGATGCTGTGCCATTTCACCGGCCGCCATGACCAAGAGCGGTGGCGCAAGGTCTGCAATTACATCCTGAGCAAACAGCGGAGCGACGGCTCATGGGGGCAGTATTACGAGGCTCCCGGCGACGTAAGCACATCGGTTGAATGCTACTTCGCCCTCAAACTGGCCGGGCATTCACCGGACTCGGAGCCCCTGCAAAAGGCCCGCGAGTTCATATTATCCAAAGGCGGGATGCCCAAGGTCCGGGTGTTCACCAAGATCTGGCTGGCGCTGTTCGGCCAATGGGACTGGAAAGGCACCCCCAACATGCCGCCCGAGATGATCTTTCTGCCATCTTGGGCGCCGTTCAACATCTATGAATTCGCCAGTTGGGCCCGCGCCATCATAGTCCCCATGCTGATTATTCTGACTCATCAGCCATATTGTCCGGTGCCCGAGTCGGCCGGCATCGACGAACTCTATCCCGGCGGACGGGAAGGGACGGACTACACCCTGCCCAAACCCACGGGAGGGTTCGGCTTGGCCAGGGCTCTTTACTGGACGGACAAGCTGGTCGGACTCTACAGACGATTGCCGGTGCACCCTCTCAGAGGACACGCCGAGCGCAAGATCATCCGGTGGGTCTTGAAGCACCAAGAAGCCGATGGTTCCTGGGCCGGCATCCAACCCCCCTGGGTATACTCTCTGATCGCGCTCCATACCTTGGGCTACGGGCCGGAGCATGAGGCGGTTAAAAAGGGATTCCAAGGGTTTGAAGGGTTCGCACTGGAGGACGAGGACAAGTGCAACCTTCAGGCTTGCATCTCCCCCGTCTGGGACACCTGCATCGCCCAATTGGCCTTGCTGGAATCAGGCGTGGCCCCCGACGACCCCATGGTCCAGTCATCCGCCAGGTGGCTCATGGACAAACAGATCTTCGCCGGCGGCGACTGGCAGGTCCGGGCCAAGGATGTCCGTCCCGGCGGATGGTCCTTCGAGTTCGATAACCTGGTCTACCCTGACATCGACGACGCATCCATCGTCGTGATGGCCCTGGACCAAGTCCGCCTGCCGCACGCTGAAGAACCCCGCCGTGCCGATTCCATCCAGCGGGGTGTGGAATGGATGGCCGGTCTGCAGTCCAAGAACGGCGGCTGGGCGGCTTTTGACAAGGACAACAACAACAAGAAATACCTGACCAAGATACCGTTCTCTGATTTTGGCGAGACCCTGGACCCGCCCAGCGTTGATGTGACGGCCCATCTGCTGGAGATGTACGGACGCCTGGGTTACACCAGGGAAGACCGGACCGTCGGCCGGGGTTTCGATTACATTATCAGCGAGCAGGAAGAAGACGGCTCCTGGTTCGGGCGTTGGGGCGTGAATTACATCTACGGCGCCGGCGCGGTCCTACCCGCATTGGAAGCCATCGGGGAAGACATGTCCCAGCCGTATATCCGCCGGGCCGTCGCCTGGATCGTGGCCCACCAGAACGAAGACGGCGGGTGGGGTGAGAGTTGCGGCTCCTACGTAGACCCAGACCTGCGTGGCGTTGGGCCCAGCACTGCGTCACAGACCGCCTGGGCATTGCTTGGGTTGGTGGCCGCCGGGGAGCATGAATCCAAGGCTGCCCAACGCGGCTTGATATACCTGGCCGAGACGCAGCAGGAAGACGGCGCCTGGGACGAGCCGTACTTCACCGGGACCGGATTTCCCGGTTACGGAGTGGGCGAACGGCCAAAGTCGCTGCCGGTTCCCGGAGAAACCAGTTATCAAGGCTTGGATATGCCGGCCGGATTTATGATCAACTACCACCTGTACCGCAACTACTGGCCGCTGCTGGCTCTGGGAAGGTATTTCCAGGCCATTTCCCGGCGGTAGCAAATGAGGACAGGAACGGAATCCCGCGAAAACTCAGGGGAACGAATACAGTACGCCGAGGGTAAATTGGGGCTAACAGAAGGGGGGACTCCAAGATGATAACCAAGTCCTTTTGCAAGCGGTTACAGACCAAGTGCGCACCGGAGTTCATCGACATCACCGATTGGGTGGCCCAGTGTGTCGCTGAATCCCAGATATCCAACGGGTTCGCCGTTGTTTATTCCAAACACACCACCGCGGCGGTCAAGATCAACGAGAATGAGCCGTTGCTGCTGAAAGATATGGCGGAATTCCTGGAGAAGATCTCTCCCCGGGAGAGCGGTTACCAGCACAACAACTTTGAGATTCGCACCGTCAACATGAACGACGACGAATCGCCCAACGGACACGCCCACCTGCAACACCTGCTGCTGGGCACCAGCGAGACCGTGCCGGTGATCGATGGCAAGATGCAGTTTGGGAAATACCAGAGCGTCTTCTTCATCGAGTTGGACCATCCACGCCCTCGGGAAGTCATGGTCCAGGTAGTCGGCGAATAATCACGCCGGTCCAGTATGCCCCCCGGCCCAGACCCGCTCGTCCCCAGGTCTGGGCCAAGCCCCATCGGCCGGTGCATCCATCACCGGTTCCTTTCTGTAATATAATCATCGCTCGGGTTAACGGCGCAGCGGCCATCCCCCGTGGCCCACAATTTCCCCGTAGGTTCTATGCATCCTCCCACCACTGATCCAGAGTTGGACTTGGAGTCGGCGTACGAGGCCTGCCGGACCATCACCCGCCGGGAAGCCAAAAACTTTTACTACGCCTTTTTGACCCTCCCCGCCGCCAAACGCCGGGCCATCTACGCCGCCTATGCTTTCTGCCGGCACTGCGATGATTCGGTTGATGAGGAAACCTCCACCGACGCCAAATTAAAGGCTCTGGCAGAGCTTCAGGCGAACTTAGAAAGAACTTATTCGGGTAACCCCTCCGGCCCGGTCTATGTGGCGTTGGCGGATGCCGCACGGAATTACGATATCCCCCAGGACTACTTTCAGGAGATCATCCTGGGCGTGGAAAGCGACCTGGTCAAGGACCGGTTCCAAAACTTCGGGGAGCTCAGGGAATACTGCTACCGCGTGGCCTCGGTGGTGGGCCTGATCTGTCTTCAGATCTTCGGCTACCAGAACGAAGACGCCAAAGAATACGCCGTGGACCTGGGCCTGGCGATGCAGTTGACCAACATCATCCGGGACGTGCGGGAAGACTTCCAAATGGGCCGGGTGTATCTTCCCCAAGACGAAATGGCCCGGTTCGGCTACTCCGAAGAAGACCTGAAAAACGGTGTCCGTAATCAGGCATTTAGAGACTTGATGCAATTCCAGTCGCAACGCGCCCGGGAATATTTCGGCCGGGGCTTCAAGCTGCTGCCCTATCTATCGCGGCGGTCCCGGGCCTGTCCCGCCGTCTTGGGAGCGCTGTACTCCAAGGTGCTGGACCGTATCGAGGCGTCGGATTACGACGTATTGGAGTCCAGGGTGTCCTTGAGCAAAGCGGAAAAGATCGGCATAACCGCCAAGACCTGGCTGGGCAGTATGTTGCCCGTCTCTTCCCGACTCCAGTAACCTTTACCTGAGACCTATTGGCTACGCAACGTTTGTCTTTTACACCATTGTTCACCCGGTGGAACGGCAGGATAGGATGGCCCAACAGGGAAAGGTAGTGGCGGTCACTGGAGCCTCCGGTTACGTCGGCGCCAAGCTTCTGGAGCGTCTGGAACAGGAGCCCGGCCTAAGGAAATTGGTGGCCTTTGACGTTAACCCACTGGTCGTGCCAGTTCACAATATCGCTGTTTACCGCAAAGACGTTTCCCAGCCCATCGACGACGAGTTGAACGACCAAGGCGCCACCACCCTGGTGCATCTGGCGTTCAACGCGCGCCGTGGGGCCAACGGCCGAGAGGTGGCGGCCATACGCGAGGAAAACGTGGAGACCTTACGGTCGGTGATGGCTTCGTGCGCCAGGTCACGGGTCAATCACCTGATATTCCTCAGTTCTCACACCGTCTACGGCGCGCACAGCGACAACCCGGTCCCCATCGTCGACGACGCACCGATGCGGCCATCCCCCGATCATCCTTACGCCTACGACAAGCACCTCTGCGAACTGGCTCTCGAGGAGTTCGCCCAGGCCCAACAAGACATCAAGATAACCACGCTCAGATCGTGCGCTGTCTTAGGCCACGGCGCCGACAACTTTGCAACCAAGGCCTTCTTCCGTTCCTGGCTATTTGGCGTGCTGGACTACGATCCTCCGCTGCAGTTCGTCTATGACGACGACCTGGCCCGGGTCATGTCCATCATCATTCAACAAGAGATTCCGGGGACGTTCAACGTTGCCGGAGACGGGGTGGTCCATTACCGGGAGATGGCCAAGATCATCCAGAGCAAGCTGATCAACCTGCCGCCCTTCCTGGCTTATCCGCTGGTCCGATTGTGCCGGGGCATACACCTGCAGCGAGAGGCCACCGTCAGCGGACTCGACCAAGCCCGCTGGCCGATCTTGATGAGCACCGGCAAGCTTCACAAAGCCACCGGATACCGCTTCTGGCACACGGCTCTGGAAACCTTAACCGCCTTTGCCAACTCGGGGTATCTTTACAAAGACCCAGTCCCCTTCTAGCCGGTTTACCCAAGCGTGGCCGGGCTTGGCTGAGAGAGCCGTGAATCGATCGATACAGCCGGTCAAACTAATCATAGACACCGACCCCGGCGTGGACGACGCCATCGCCATACTGATGGCCCTCGCCTCGCCGGACGTTGAAATCTTGGGACTGACCACGGTGGGTGGCAATGTCCCGTTGGCCCGGACCACACGCAACGCCCTGGCCCTGCTGCAAGCGGCGGGCCGGAGCGACATCCCAGTGGCCAAGGGGGCGTCCCAGCCCCTGCGGGGCAGGTACACCTATGCGCCCCAGTTCCACGGTCCGGGAGGGCTGTCCCGCCGCCTGCCGGAGCCGGTCATCGGGCCCGTCAGGGAAGGGGCGGTCAGATTCCTGAACGACCGGCTGACCCGCCAACCCGGTGAGGTTGTGCTTGTCGCCCTGGGACCGCTGACCAATCTAGCCCGCCTATTGCGTGAACACCCGTCCGCTTTGGGGCAGGCCAAGAACATCGTGGTTATGGGCGGCGCCGTGAACACGCCCGGCAACGTCACTTCCAAGGCGGAGTTCAATTTCTACAGCGACCCGGTGGCCGCCGAGATCGTGCTCTCCAGCCGTCTGCCCATCACTCTGGTTGACCTGGCGGCCTGCCGTCAGGTTGGAATCAGCCGGGAACGGGCGCTTGACCTGCGCTCCGCTCACCCCCTGGGCCGCCTGACCCTGGACCTCCTGCAGGGCTGGTTTCGGCGGGAGCCCGCCAGGCAATGGTTCGAGTTCTACGACCCCTTGGCTCTCGCCATCGCCCTGGAGCCAGCCATCGCCACAGTTACCAAGGTGGACTTGGACGTTGGCCTGGAAGAGAACGAGTCCTGGGGAGCGACTTCAGAGACGGGCGGGCCGGGCGAGATATCTCTGCCGCGACAAGTTGACGCAGCCCGGTTCTTTGGCCTTCTGGAGGGATTGCTGGAGTTGGAGGGGCTGTAGGCTACTTAGCGAGCGCCGCCGCGCCATCACGCATCATTGGGATCAACTCTTTTCCCCAGTCGATGGTGTCCTGCAGTGGGTCAAAGCCCCGGATGATAAAGGCGGAGGCCCCGGCCTGATGGTAGGCCAGCAGAGACTCGGCCACTTGTTCGGCGGTGCCCACCAGAGCGGTGGTGCTGCCGGCGGCCCCGGTGGTGGCGGCGATGGGCATCCAAAGACGTTTGTCGTGGATGTCTCCTTTGGCCGCAAAATCCAACAAACGCCGTGATCCCTCAGATTGCAGCCTGGCCGGTTTCCCTGGGCCGATGGTGTCTCCCACCGATGCCTTGACCCGCTCCAGGATGCCTCTGGCCCGTTCCCACGCCTCGCCTTCGGTGTCCCCCAGGATGGGTCTGACGGAAACACTGAAACGGATGGTGCGGTCGTACTTGGCGGCCCGCGCCCGGATGTCCGCTATCTGTTCTTTTATGGCCTCCAGCGGCTCCCCCCAGAGGGCGTAGACGTCGGCCCGTTTCGCGCCGACTTCCTTGGCCACATCCGACGCCCCGCCAAAGTAAAGGGGGACGTGGGGTTTCTGAAAGGTCCGGACCTCGCTGAGGTTCTGTTCAAACCGGTAGAACTCTCCGTCGTAGTCGAAGGGCGCGGTCTCGGTCCAGACCCGCCGCAAGACCTCCATGTACTCGTCGGTGCGCCGGTAGCGGGCGTCGTGGTCTATCCAGTCGCCGTCCCGCCGCTGCTCAACGTCGCTGCCGCCGCTGATGATGTGCATGGCGATGCGGCCTCCGGTCAGCTGGTCCAGAGTAGCTATCTGGCGGGCGGCCAGCGTGGGGACCACGAAACCGGGCCGGTGGGCGATGAGATATCCCAGGGTCTTAGTTCGGGACGCTGCGTATCCCGCGACGGCGAATCCCTCCGCCGTGGCCGAGGAATACCCGATCAGAACCTTGTCGAATCCGCTGGCCTCGTGGGCTTGGGAGAACTCGGCGATGTAGTCCGGGTCGATCCCGGCGGGAATCTCGTCGGCGGGATTGATGCCGCCGCCGAAAAGGCTGACCGTCACGCCCCGGGAGGAATCACGCTCCCGGTTAACGCCAATCATGCCCATTATCTCTAGTTCGGACACTATTTTGCTCCTAATTCTGGACTGCCAGAGAACGGCGAGGCGGCGCGAAAACCACGATAACACTGAGGTCTTCGGTGATGGAGTGGAAGCGGTGGTCCACCTGCTCATCCACATAGATAACCGATCCGGCGCTCACCGGGCGGTGTTCTCCGGCCACCTCGATCATTGCTGACCCCGACACGATGTAATAGACCTCATCCTCGGTATGCGGGACCTGGGGATCGGTGGCCCCGGCCTCCAAGACGTACAGGCCGACACTGAGACGTTTGGCCCGGAGAAACTCGTGATACAGTTCCCCATTCCGCCGGTGGCCGTCCACGATCTGGGACATGTCAAATGCGTCCATCACTTTCCACCATTGGTGGGCGTTGGCTGACCTGCCTGACGCCCCGTAATTCACCCGTAATTTTCCGAGTATAACATGGTGATTGATGGGTTATGTCGACCAATCTTCCGCAGGCTATGCAACGGACGACTGGCCTGCAAAAAGGGTGGTGTGCTAACGTGGTGTTATGTCTACAGGAACTAGCCGGGACCAGTTCCCGGAGCCAGAGCAGCGGGCCGGAGACCGGGAAAGCGGACCGGACCGGCAGCGTGGCTCAAAGCGCCAGACACTCCAGAGTCTGGAGGACGCTGCCGGCGAACTTGCCCGGACCATGGGGCTGCCCGGACCAAGGGGCCAGACCCAACGGGAAGCGCTCATCCTGGCGGCCCACCGGGCCATTGACGCCCCTGATCTAAGCGGCGTAAACCTCAAGGCCCCGGAGTGGGACAGCCACCGGTCCGAGCTGGAAGAACTTCTGGCTGCTGGAACGGCGCTGTCCTTTATCCGGACGGAATTCGGACGCTACCTGACCCCCGAGGCCTGGACCCAGGATGTAGCCGAAGTAAAGAAAACCCTGGCCGAGGCCGGTGGCCGCCGTACCCGGTTGCTCTCCGGAAAGTACCGCCAGGCCCGAGGCGTCCTCTCCCGGATGTGCCTTTCCTCGCCGCCCTCCCAGTTGGCGGGCCAGATGGCTCTGTTGAACGCCGTCATCGATTCCCAGGAGTATGGCCGGACTATAGACCGCCACCTGCCCCTGGGAGTTTCGCTATTCAGCCAGAGCCGCATCACCGGTCCCCAATCCTGGCCAGGGTTGGAGACCGTAGCTCTCTGGCGCCGAAAGATCGGAGACGAGATAGATGGCGGGTCGGTCCCGGCGGGGCTTCTCGATTATCTGGAAAGGGACCATTCCACCGCGCTCCTGCTCCCGCTGGTGCAGAGCATGGAGGAGCTATCCACGGCCCACCAAAGCCACTCCCATTCGGTGGGGGCCAAGCTGGAGGCGGCGCGCCGTGACCTCCTGGACCTGGGGATGCGGAACCCACTGCTCAATTACCGGCTG
Organism: Chloroflexota bacterium; assembly: GCA_022563275.1. The sequence goes on from JADFNR010000011.1 coordinate 37,839, forward strand.
CTCCGCTCAAGGGGAGCCGGTTTGCAGGGCCATACCCCACAGGAAATCATTCACGCGCTGGCGGAGGAAGAACGGGCCGCGGTGCTGGTCCCTGAGCCGGGCTCAGAAGATTCCACTGCTGACGGCCGGCGCCACCTGCAATTGACCACCGTTCATCCGGCCGCCGAACTGGACCGGCGTCTGCTTTCCACCTACCGCCTGGCCAACTCTTTCATCCAGGAGCAGGGGGTGAACACCCTATTTCTGGCTCTGGGCATGCTGCAATGGCTGGACAACGGAGGGAACACAGAGCCCCGTCTCGCCCCATTGGTCCTGCTGCCCGTCACCCTGGAACGGACCAACCCCCGGGGACAGTTCCAGTTGCGTCACACCGGCGACGACCCTGAGTCCAACGTTTCGCTCCGCGAAAAGCTCCGTTTGGAGTTCGGGATCGCCCTGCCGGAGTTGCCCGAGGCGGAAGGCCTGGACACCGGGGCCTATTTCGACTCGGTCGCCGCAGCGGTCCATGGGCTGGACGGCTGGACCGTTGACCGTGACCGGGTTGCCCTGGGGTTCTTCTCCTTCAGCAAGTTCCTGATGTACCGGGACCTTGACGTGGAGAATTGGCCCGACGATACATCTCCCGCCGAACACCCAATCATCGGCGCCCTATTGGAGGACGGCTTCGACGAGCCGGCGCCCCTCATCGGAGGCGACGACCACTTGGATTCCTTTTTGGCGGCTGGCGACAGCTATCACGTTGTAGATGCCGACGGCTCCCAGACCCTGACTCTCCTGGACGTGAACCAAGGAATAAACTTGGTGGTCCAAGGACCGCCCGGCACCGGAAAATCGCAGACCATCACGAACATGATTGCCGAGGCCGTCGGCCACGGCCGGACGGTGCTGTTCGTGTCCGAGAAGATGGCGGCCTTGGAGGTGGTGAAACGCCGGTTGGACAACGTGGGGCTGGGCGATGCCTGCTTGGAGCTGCACAGCCACAAAACGGCCAAGAAAACGGTGCTGGACGAGCTGGCCCGCACGCTGGAACTGGGCCGCCCCCGCACGGGCGCGGTTGCGGAGGACGTGACCGAATTGACCCGCCTGAGGGAGCGGCTGAACGGCTATTGTGAGGCCATCAACCGGACCATTGGAGAATCCGGCGTCACCCCGTTCCAAGCGGCGGGGGAGTTGCTGGCAAGCGCGGCAGCCGCATCCCCAGAGACACCGGTCTCTGACATCGGCCAGTGGCCGCAATCCGAGTACCGCCGCAAGCGGGGCCTGGTCGAGGAATTGCAGGCTAGGGTGTCAGCCATGGGCCCGCCCCGTGACCACCCATTCTGGGGCTCAAAGCTGAAGGAATCGCTGCCAGCGGCCCAGGACAGTTTGAAAGCCAATCTCGAAGCATACAAGGCGGCGCAGGAAAACCTGACGGACCGGACCGGCATACTGGTCCAGACCATGTGGTTCTCCGACCCAGCAGACCTGGCTGAGACGGAACGGTTGGTGGCAGCGGCACGAAGAGCGGCGGAAGCGCCGGATCTAGGGAGCGTGGAGGTAAAAAGCCAACTCTGGACTCAGCGTCCGGACGTTGTCAGAAGTCTTGTGGAGTCAGGTTCGGCCATGGCCGAACTGAAAGCCGAATACGGGACCGTGCTGAAACCCGAGGCCTGGGAAGAGGACCTCTCCGCCGACAGACTGGTGCTGGAGACCGATGGGGTCAAACCATGGCGCTTGCTCATCTCCGAATACCGCCGCACCAAGGACCGGCTTGCCGCATTGCAGACGCCAGGCGGAAAGACAGGCGCCAAAAATCTGTTGGCCATGGTGGCCGCGGTGCAGTCCCACCAGCGAAATGATGCGGTGTTCGGTGAGCACAACGCTGTTGGCCTCGAGCTATTCGGTGAAGATTGGAAGGGCAAGGACTCAGACTGGCCGAGACTGACGGCCGTCGCCCATTGGCTGTTGCGGCTTCATGGCGACGTATCCGGCGGCGGGATGCCTCAACGATTGTTGGATTATCTGTCCTGGGGGCCGGTCTCGAAGCAACTGCCTGAGATGGCCTCCCGCATCGGCCAGGCCGTGACGGACCTCCGCAAGGCCGCCGCCGATGCAGCCCTTGGCATGGACCTCGACGTTTTCCGGCGCTTCCAGCAGCCCGGAGCCCTGGCCGAGCAATCGTTGGAACAGCAGCTTCGGTTGGCCACCGGTTGTCTGGAGAACCTGGAGAGCGTTCATGACATGGTCCGCCTGAACGTCCAGGGCGCGGACTGTCAGGCCGAAGGGCTCCAGGGTATATTGGAGGCGGCCTACCTGTGGACCGCCGGTGAAAACGCCCTGCCAGACACTTACGACCGCGCTTGGTACGAGGGCCTCTGGGAGCGGGCCCTGAAAGAACGGGCCGAACTACGCTCTTTTGATGGCGCTGCTCACGGCCAGATAAGGGAGAGCTTCCAACAACTGGACCGCCGGGTCCTGGTCCACAACCGCGCCCGGCTGGCCCAGGCCCATTGGGAGCGGATGCCCAGGAACCAGGGCGGAGGCCAGTTGGCGGTGCTTCGGCGGCAGTTCGAGATGCGCCGCCGCCACCTGCCCATCCGCCAGCTCCTGGAACGGGCCGGCAATCCCATCCAGGCGATCAAGCCCGTTTTCATGATGAGCCCGCTCTCCATCGCCGCCTACCTCAGTCCCGGCGGCATCAAGTTCGACCTGGTGGTGTTCGACGAGGCCAGCCAGGTGAAACCGGTGGACGCCTTGGGGGCGGTGATGCGGGGCGGCCAGGTGGTGGTGGTGGGCGATAGCCAACAACTTCCGCCGACCCCATTCTTCGAGACCGCCGGTCAGGTGGAGGAGTACAGCGAAGACGAGTTGACCAGCGATATCGAAAGCATCCTCGGCTTGTTCGCGGCCCAGAACGCGCCCAGCCGCATGCTGCGCTGGCACTACCGCAGCCGCCACGACTCCCTGATCGCGGTCTCCAATCACGAGTTCTACGGCGGCGAATTGGTGCTGTTCCCCAGCCCCGACGCCGGGCGGGAGGACACCGGCCTGTTCTTTCATCATCTGCCCGACACGGTTTACGGCCGGGGGACAACCGGCTCCAATCCCCTGGAAGCCGAAGCAGTGGCCCGGGCGGTCATGGAGCATGCGAGAACCAGGCCAGAGCTATCCCTGGGAGTGGCGGCCTTCAGCATGGCCCAGACCAGAGAGGTCCTCGACCATCTGGATGATTTGCGGCGTGAAGACCCGTCGGCCGAGAGTTTCTTCGCGTCCCACCCCGACGAGCCGTTCTTCGTCAAGAACCTGGAAACGGTGCAGGGCGACGAACGGGATGTGGTCATGGTCAGCATCGGTTACGGCCGGGCGGAAGACGGCCGGGTGGACCTGAATTTCGGGCCCCTCAACCGGGAGGGTGGGGAGCGCCGGCTCAACGTCCTGATCACCCGGGCCAGGAGGCGCTGTGAAGTGTTCACCAATATGA
>JADFNR010000109.1 GCA_022563275.1 Chloroflexota bacterium
CCGAAGCTAAAACGTATGTTGGTGGCGATTGCTCAACCCAGCTTGAGCGAACGGTACCTACATCAGGTCTCTTTCCAATCAGGCGGCCTTAAGCAACCAAGCGACGTTCCCAGAATCTATCAATCTGCCTGCGAAATCATTTAACTGCTGGAAAGTTAGACTAGACTCCGATTCCACCAAAATATTCGCATCACGCCGCACCAGATAGCCTAGTAGGCCAATCGCCGAGCGTTAGAACGACAATTCCCGAAGACATAAAACAACATAATCCCAAGGAAACCCAAGCTCAGTACGCTTACCACTACCGGACCGCCTCTCTTCTGGCATTCGAAAACAACCGAAACACACGGAAACGCAGCTAAACGCTGGACTATCACGCTCACTGCTCCGCTGTTTTCTCGCTCTTAATATCCCAAAACAACTGAAACGCACGGAAACGCGAGGAAACGCTGGACTGGTATGCTCACTACTCCCAAATTTTCTCGCCCTTTATATCCCAAAACAACTGAAACGCAATAAAACGCGGGACTGGCATGCTCACTACTCCTCAGTTTCCTTTATCTTGATTTCGAAAATCAGCAAAAAAGTGTGGCGCTATTACCCGCGTTTCTGCGGGTTTCGACAGAGCGGATTCCCTATAATTGATACAACGGAAAAGCACAGTTAGTGCAGGAGGTGAAGAATGGTCAAGCGCCCATCAGCGCAGATTATCGATCTGGCATTGGACAGCGTGGACACCAGCCGGTTGCACACGGTTAGGGAAACTGCCAGTTTGATAAATCTCTCTACTGATTACCTTCGGGACCTGATCAATATGGGCCGTGTAGAAGCCGTGAAGCCATTTGGCGGACACCTCCGCATTTACCCAAACGAGGTAAAGCGGCTTCTTAGGAGCATGCTGACGGATGGAGAGATCCCTTCTTAGCCCCAGGCCGTCGCAGTTCAAGATTCCGTAACGCCAGCGAGTGATCGCCGAGTAAGAAATTTTATCTGGCGTCCAATGTGCCGACCGGATTTGCCGACATTTTGCCGACATTCTTTAAAAGACATGGCGAGACAAAGAGGGACTTTAGGCACAAACCGGAAATTTCCAGCGAGATATCGAAAGACGATTTCAGGCACGAAAAGCCAATAAGTGACGAAAATCCTTGAATCTGACCTTCGGCACCGAAAAATGGACCTCGACTGGGCCGAACTAGACATGAGGTAAGTCGAGACAAATTTCCCCTTCGACAATTCGGTTAAATTAAGTATTACTTTGGCCGCCAGGGCATTCTTCCACTAGTATTAAAGCCGGAATCTGTGTCCATAAATGGTCACATTTTGGTCACATACTCCAAAACAGCAGGCAACCCTAGTCATCACCGTTAGGCACGAACGACCTCTATGGCCAGGACGGCATGTTCTGATTTCACAGCTAGCAATATAGAACAACATGGCCGTCCCACATCTTTTAATCCGGGTGTCGCGGGTTCGATCCCCGCACGGCCCACCACTTGTATAGCCTCCGATTTGACAGCCTCATGGTTTGAGATAACACTCTTTTCGTTAGACCCTAGTACCGGGTTGCCAACTACCCAATGGACCGGTGGACCCCGGCCGCGAGTTATGGCCAAAGGAGACCCGCAATTGATCGCAACTTTTCCAGAGCAGCGGGAAGCTAAACGGCGGGCGTTACTGGACGCAGTGGAAAGTCTGCGCGACGTGTTTTTGGCCGGCGCCGACGAAGCCGAAGCAACGGGCACCCTGCCCCAGGCCACGGTGGACGCCATCTACGAATCCGGGCTTTTTTCTTACAAGACGGCCCAGGTACTGGGCGGGGCCGAAGCGGACGCCATGATCCAGCTGGACGTGATCGAAGCCGCCAGCCGCATCGAGCCCTCGGCCGGCTGGTGTTTGATGATCGGCGCCGGGACCCTGTCCGGCATGGCCGCCTTTCTTTCCGACGAGGCCATCGACGAGATATTCGTTGGCGGCAATGCCCCACTGATGGCGGGGGTGACCGCGCCTAGCGGGGAAGCCACGCCGGTGGAAGGTGGCTACCGGGTCAGCGGACGATGGTCGTTCGCCAGCGGCATACGTCATTCCCAGTGGGTCGGCTTCGGGGCCATGGTTGTGGGCGGTGACTCGGAGCCACCCCAACAGGTCCGGGCGGTGGTGCCCACGTCCCAAGTCCAGATCCATGACAACTGGCATGTTGTGGGGCTGCGCGGGACCGGCAGTTGCGAGTTTTCCTTAGCCGACGTTTTCGTGCCCCAGCGGTTCACCTGGGGTGGCGCCGATGCCATGCCCCTGCGCGGCGGACCAAACTTCCTGCTGGGCAGACCGGGTATGCAGACCACCGGCCATTCCGGATTTGCGCTGGGAGTGGGACGGCGGGCCCTGGACGCGGTGACCGAACTGGCCCAATCCAAGAAACGGGGCTACCGGGGAACTGAGATGCTGGTGGCTGACCGGGGATCGTTCCAAAGGTTCCTGGGAGAGTCCGACCTCCGGCTGCGGGCGGCCAAGGCCCTATGCATGGAAACCATCGAAGAAGCGTGGGAATCGGTCTGCCAAGGCATTACCCCGCCGCCACCATTGCAGATTCGTTTGCGGGCGTCGGGGACCTACAGCACGGAGGCGGCGGCTGACGTGGTTTCCCAGGCGTTCCGGTTCGGCGGCGGGACCGCCATGTACAACTCCCACGTTTTGCAAAAATGCCTGCGCGACATCAACGCTTCGGCCCAGCACCAGATGGTCAGCGACCGCGCCTACGAGAACCACGGCCAATTCATCCTGGGATTCCCCGGCGCCAACCCCATGGGCTAGCCGGCATATGCCTGGTTAGAAAACTCTGGGGTTTCTCTTCCCCGGACCGGCCGGTGGCAAGCCCGTTTCCACGATTGCATGCGGCATTCAATCTTTTCAAGTGCGTATTGTATGGGATGGAGGCGATCGGACCGGCATCCACCGAAGTTTTTGTAAACACTCCGACGCCTGATGAGGCTTTAGTGGCCGCCTAATCACGTTGACCGGCCGTGGCGTGAGGTTGGGTGTTAGTGTCCGGCTCCCGGGCCGCTTACCGGTAGCCGCGACCGCTCCAACCAGCTCCGGCAAGGCCATTCCGGCCGTTTCGCCGGACACGGGACCGCCTGGACCCGCCGCTCGCTTGCGAGAATCCATCTGCCGCCCCGGTCCGTATCTCAAGGCAGTTAATATGGGTTGGTGACGCGGGTGGATACAGATGGTTAACCAGCGTTGAAAGCGTGGCGGCGATGGGGAGTGAGTGCCCTATTTTCTGTTGCCTTGGCCGGTTGCGCCGCTGGGAGTACGCCCGTAAATGCTCCCACCCCCACTCCGGCCGCCACCGTGTCTCCTTCGGCTGCTTCTCCCGAGACGGTCAACCAGGAGTCTAGTGGGTCGAATACCGCCCCACTTCCCGGCAGCGCTTCTGCCCTGATCAACGCTTACTTGGAGTTGGCCAGAGGCGACGGCGACTCCGGCGTGCAGGCCATGGTGGACACCGGCGACCCTTCTTACATCCCGGTGTTGGTGGATTATCTGCGCTTTAGCGGCCTTTTGGGCGAGGACAACCGCAACACCATAATTCGCGCGCTGTTCGACCTCAGCGGGGCCGCGCCCGACGAACTTGAGGGCTCCGCCCAGTTTTGGGATTGGTGGGTCAGGTGGGTCGGGAAACATACCGAGATCAAGGGACCTGAAGGATACCACGGCTTCAAGGGCCGGCTGTTTAGCCGTATGGTAGATCCTGAGCAATCGGATTTCATCCATAGCGGAGTGGACACCCGCATACGCGTGGAGGAGATAGTGTGGGGCGGCGTCGCCAGGGATGGCATCCCCGATCTGACCAATCCGCGGGTGATTACCCCGGGGGAAGCCGATTACCTCTTTGACGATGACCGGGTGTTTGGCGTCTCTTTCAACGGGGAGCACCGGGCCTACCCGCTGCGCATCTTGAACGCCCATGAGATGGCCAACGACGTGGTCGGAGGCGTGCCCTTTGCCCTGGCCTATTGAACCCTTTGCGGTTCCGGAATCGTGTATTCCACAAAGATCAACGGCGAGGTACTGGAATTCGGCACCTCGGGCCTGCTATACCGCTCCAACAAGCTGATGTACGACCGGGGCACTGAAACGCTGTGGCGTCAGTTCACCGGCGAGCCCGTGGTGGGGCCTCTGGTGGAAAGCGGAATCAAGCTGGAGCTGCTGCCCGTCCTCCTGACCACCTGGGGAGACTGGCTTGCGACGCACCCGGACACCACTGTTCTGGATATCGACACCGGATTGTATCCCGCCGAACTCTACGTCCCCGAATGGGACCCACGATCGATCTATTACGGGGTGCGCCGGCAACCTGAGAGCTCGTTCCCGGTTTGGGACAAAAGCGACCGGCTGCCTGAAAAATCTGAAGTCCTGGGGCTGATCGTGAACGGCGAGGCCCGGGCGTATCCGGTGGAAACCCTACAACAGCAGCCCGTCCTGAACGATAACCTGGGTGGGCGCGGCTTGGTGGTGATCACCCCCGGTGAAGGGGCGGGCGCCCGCGCGTTCCAGACGAACGGCCAGGAATTCGCGACGGTCCGGCTTGCAGGCAACGGCGCAGCAAGCGTGATTGTGGTTGACCAAGGCGGAGATGAATGGCGCATGGGGGAGGATGCCCTGGTCAAGGTCAGTGACTCTTCCCAGAGGCTGGACCGGCTGCCCAGCCACGTCTCATACTGGTTCGGCTGGTACGCGTTTCACACCGCGACCGGAATCTATGGGCAGAACTGACAACACAGCCACTTTGATCGGATCAGGACCGGAACCCCACGGTGAGGGGCGCGGACTTAGGCCGAACCTAAAGAGGCCGGGTCCACCCTAAAGAGGGCGCCACCAGTGGGTGAGGAAGTTAAAACCCAGCAGAGGCGCCCTGAAGAATGTCTACGCAATCGGACCTGGAACTCACGTTAAAGAAGGGTTCCAGGACGCGCAACGTAAACCAACCTAGTGGTTGCTCTGCGCTGCGCGTCTTTTTCAGTTCGCCGGTTGTCTAGTTTACTATTGCTTTACCATCGGAGTTGATGGTGACGCCAATGATCGGGCCGACAAATTCATTGAACATCTTTACGGCTTCAGAGTCAGGCCCGCCGGTGCGGTTCACCCAGTTGGGAATCACCACGTCGATCGCCGCCTGCTTTTGGGCGTCTTTGAGTGCTTGGGAGAACGGAATGTGTTCCATGCCGCCGGCCACGTTGTCTGTGATCCCTAGCGGGTCCCAGACATTTTCCACCAATCGGCGGTTTTCCACCTGATGTTTCATCGCCTCTTCGCGCATGATGGCCTGCAGGTCAGCTGGAATCTCGTCCCAACGGTCCTTGTTTATGGTGATGTAGGTAACACCAATGGAGATGATGGGGCCGTTTAGGTAATCGGCTACCTCAAACCAGCGCAGACCGGCGCCGCAGGGGCCGCAGGTGACGGCCGCGTCAAGGATGCCGCGTTCCAATGCCGTGTAAACCTCGGAGAAGGCCACGAACTGGGCATTGGCGCCCATGCCGTTGATGAGGTCGCCCAGCACCGTGCTGTGGCTGCGAACCTTCATCCCTTCAAGATCGGCGGGAGTCCGAATTGGCTTCGAGGTGTAGTAGTAGTTGTTGCCGTAATAGCTTTCGGCCAACACTATGCCGTTGGACCTTTCTTCGATGATCTTGTGGATCGGTCCTTGGACGGCTTCGATCGTCTTCCAGTTGGTGGCAAAGTCGGGAATCACTCCCCAAAGGTTGGCCACGTCAACGATCGGAAGGTCGCCTCCGATATAGCCGCTATAGATCTCCACCATACCCAGGGTGCCGTCCTCGACCAACCGCAGGGTGTCGGGGCCAGCCAGACCCAATTCGGGGAACGAAGAAATCTGAATCTCGATCTGTCCATTGGTCCTTTCGTTGACTCGTTCCACGAATCCGCCAGGGCTTGCTAGCAGCTCGCAGGGATCAAGGGTCCTGTTGATACAGGCGTATTGGAACTTGAAGCTGAGACCCTGGGAAACCAGGCCGCCGGCACCGGTGCTGGTGGTAGCGGAACTATCGCCACCGCCACTTGGGGCAGGCTGACTGGTGGTCACGCTGTCATCATCACCGCCGCACGCCGCCAAGACCAGCAAGAATATACCGATCAGGATAGGAAATGTGAACTTCCGCAACTTTCTCATCTAGTTGCCTCCTCCAGTTTTATCCTCTCCCCCTGGCGTTGTCATTGCTCATCGACGGCCCAGCGCCCTTCATATAATGGAGGGAGAAACAGAATATAAGTTATCCGAATTCATGATGTCAACCTTTTTAACGTGGTTCTCGGTTGTCTTATGCCTAAAGATGATGTTTTCGCGAAATTTCCATGCTGTGGTGAATGTATAAATCCCACCTGCTTTCCACAGATGCCGGAAAAAACTTGATTAGCCGGCGATCCGTTCACCATCTGCCAGCAGCTTCGCCCCATATTCCTGGCTAGGGACCAACCACCGACAGCAGATACACGGTGGCTCCGGACGCGGCGGCGATCCTGCTTCCCGTGGAGTTCACGGCCACGCTGGTCACGGGTCCACCCAAAAACACTTCGAATAACATGACGCCTTGGGCGTCGAAGGAGAACACTCTCCCGTCGGCGGTGCCGGCGGCCAAACGAGAGCCGCCGGAATTGATGGCCAACGCCAGGATAGACGTTTCGGGGTGGGAAACCTGTCGAATGACCACTCCCTGGCTGTTTAGGACATAAACACTGCCGCTGGCGGTACCAGCGGCCACCCTAGAAGCTGATGTAGCGACTGCAACGTCGTTGACCGGGCCGTCGGCATCGAAGGTCCAGATCTTGACGCCGTCGGCGTTAAAAAGGTAGAACTGGCTTGCCTGGGATCCTCCAACGGTCCTTGAGCCATCGGCCGAGACGGCGGCCACGCTCGCTGGCTGGCCGGCTCCGGCAGGTGTTTCGTAAGTCCATCGAATCGCGCCTGCCGAGTCCAGCGAGTAAACATTCCGGCCGGCAGACCCAGCCGCCATGCGGTCTCCATCATCGGTGATGCCCACCGTGTTAACGGGCCCTCCGATCGAGACGGACCATAATTTACCTGGACGATCATCGAGCAAGTACAAAACGCCGGCCGCTGTCCCGGCGCCCCGGTCGTCGGTAAATCCGACCAGGATGCGGTTACCGTCCAGGTCCACCGCCAGGCCGGTGACACTGCGCGTGACGGTCCCTTCCGGGGCGTCGGCGGCCCCGTCGAAAGTCCAGGACAAAAGACCTTGATTATTAAATCGATGCACATCGCCCGTCGATGTTCCGGCCAATACGGTTGAGCCGTCAGCGCTAAGAGCCACATGGTTGACGCTGGCGCCTGTTCCGCTGATCTCATAGGTCCACAGCAGTTGATCGGGGGTCGGCGTCGGCCCCGGCACGGGCGTTGGAGTTGGAGTGGGCGCTGGCGTCGGCGTCGGCTCTGGCGTAGCGGTGGGAAGGGGCTCGGTGGGAGGCGGCTCTGGGGTAAAAGTCGGCGCAGGGGTAAAGGTGGGCGCCGGCGCACGCGTGACTGTGGGCGTTGGCACCGGAGTATCGGAGGGAGTCGGCCTGGGAGTGTTGGCCGGCGTCGGTTCGGGAGCCGGGGTGGGAGCGGCTGTGGGCGTTGGGGCTTGGGTCGCCTGCACGCCGCCCAGTGTCGGCTGTGGGATAGAAGTCGCAGGGATGGCGGTCGCGGGGACGGATGTAGCCGGGACGACGGTCGGAGGAACAGAGGTCGCTGGGGCGGAGGTCACCACGGGCGTCTGAGTTAAAAGGGCATCGGACTCGCCGCAGGCCAGCGCGGCCAACGCCACGAGGAGCACAAGGAGACCGATGCCAAGGTGTCCGCTCCGAATGGGGAAATTCGACATTGCTCCTCGCGGCGGTCAGGATGCTGCCATCATCAATATGCCCACCGATTATAGCAACGGCAGGGAGATCGGCCCACCGGCTGGTTGATGCGTGTTTCGCGTTCATTCACGGACCGGGACCGGTCAGGCGGTTACAGGTTGGACTCCTGCCTTCATTTAAAGGGGTTTTCGGCCGGAGAGGCGCCCAAAGGACCACAACCGCCCCTTGTGGCCGGGGAACGCCTCTCCGGGGGCCGGACCGGCTGCCGCTATAATCACCGTGGAAGCAACTATAGAAACAACTGGGAAATTTAACGCTGGTGATTCAGATTTGGACCCGAACGCCGTTAGACCGCAGCATCTTGACCGCGCCCACCGAACGGGGCTGATCTCGGCCGGGTTGACCGGCGCCGTGACCCTGGCCGACATCGTTTCCCTCAGCTCCCATCAGATGCAGACCGGTTTAGGGAACAACGCCTGAGTTCCTCCCCTGGATTCACGGAACTTTGTTCCCGCGATCACCGGCGGGCCAAGTATCTCGCTGTCTTTTTCCTTCTGGCCGCAGGGGTGCTGCCGGTCTTGCCGGGCTGCGGGGGGTCGCCCACCGCCGCTAGTCCGTCCGAACCCGCCGCGGCACCCGCGCCCATCTCGCAGCCGAACACATTATCAATCACAACTGGGCCAACCAGCTACGCCTACACATACCAGCAGCCCGGCGGCAACCGCTACTTGCCGGGACGGGGCAACCTGCCCAACGCCCCGACTCTGGACATTGAGCTTGCCGGCACCCCCCGGTGGCTGGTGGCGGCGCCGTTGGGAGCCGGCAGTCTTTGGGTTGCAGTTCTGGAAGACGGCACCACCCAGGCGTTTCTGGTCCGAGGCGCACAGGCTGTGGAGACCGCCATTACGCCAAAGTCTCTTCCATCTGCCGGTCCGCCGCTGCTGGCGGTGGCGGGGGATGAACCATTTCTGGTGGCCGGCCCATCGGACGCGGCCTCGGAATTCGCACATCCTGTGCCATTGGGCGATTCGGGCCGGCTGGCGTTTATCGAGTCCGGAGGCGACCTGGTGCTCTGGCAGAACGGCTCAGAAGCGGGAAGGTTGGCGGTGAATGCCTTGCCCGACGCCAGGCTGCTGGTGGACGGCCAACAGCGGGTCTTGCTGCTCACCAAACCGTCTTCGCGTTATCCCCACGGCATCGCCGGAGACCAGTTGGAGGCAACGGAGATCACGTTGTTGGAAACCCGGCCATCGTTGAAAGTGGTCGTAACCATCGCCATCCCCGGCCAAAGGGTGGTGGAGGGAATCTCGCCCATCTGGGCCGATCTGAACGGCAACGGCCAGCGAGAGATCATCGTTACTATCAGCGACTCGGAACAGGGGGCCCAAATCGTGGTTTATTCCGAATCCGGGGAGCAGTTGGCGGCGGGTCCGGCGGTGGGGCAGGGCAACCGTTGGCGGCACCAGCTTGCCGTGGCGCCCTTCGGGGTCGATGGTGAGATCGAATTGGCCGAGGTTTTAACTCCCCACATCGGCGGGATCGCTGGGTTCTACCGCCTTGACGGCGATTCCCTAAACCTTGTGGTCCAGCAGGGCGGTGTCACCTCCCACTCTATAGGCTCGCGCAACCTGGACATGGGTCTGGCGGGCGACCTGGACGGCGACGGACAGCCGGAGTTGGTGGTATTCAATCAACGGTTCACGGAGATCACCGCCTTGCGGCGCACCCAAGACGGTGTGGAATTGGCTTGGCGAACACCAGTTGGCGGAAGGGCGGTGACCAACTTGGCGGCTGTCGATCTCGGTGGCGGCATAGCTCTCGGGGTTGGCCGGGAGGACGGCGTTCTGCGTATCTGGCTGGCCCCCTAGATCTTGGGCACAACCTCATTGGCGAAGTCTTCCAGGTCTCGCAGCATGCCTTCCCGGCTTTCCGCCAGTCTGGCGGCGCCGTGGAAGCTGGGCGGTACGCTGGTCCCTCGCCCCAGAAACCACCTACCGGTGAATGGGACTGGATCTAGCCTTGGTGAGGTAGAACCGCGCGATACGGACCGGCAAACTCAAACCGGCAAGCACCAGCACGATCCCGATACTGACGATCAATGCGGCGACCAGCAACACGACGGCTGTTTTGTTGATGCGCCGCGCCGCGGGTCTCATCTCCTTCACCATCGCCGGGACTCCGCGGTCCGGGCGCCGGGCAAAGCCGCGGACGCCGGGCGCCCGGCCGGCGGTCCCGGACCCTTGAAACCTGCGTATGTATCAAACAATGCCGTCCTCCGTCCGGGTCAAGACCAGACGTCCTTCATCTGCAATCCCACCATTTTCTTCGGGCCTTGGACCAACATTCGGTTGGCCGGTTCCAGGGAACCGCAGGCCGGGGAACGAGCAGGCTGATCACGCCTGAAGGGCCCTCCAGTCCAGTTTGATCAAGTGTATCTAGCGGCTCCGCCGGGAGTAGATGACCCCGCCCACGATCCCCAACGCCACCAGCACGCCCAGCACGATCCCGATCACGGCCACCACCGGGAACCCCGCCGCTGGCGCTGGTGGGGCCTCTTCAGGAGGCGTCACGGTGGCCACCGGAGCCGGGGCCGCCGTGGCGGTTGGCAAGGGCGTCAACGTGGCTGCCGGGAGCGGCGTCGGCACTGGTGTTGGCCCGGCCACGACGGGCAGAGCTGTCGCCGTGGGAACCACCACCGGCGTCGGCACGGCCGTTGCCGTGGGCACCGGTGTCGGGACCGGCGTCGTTGCCGGTAGGGGCCCAACGGGTTGTCTGACGCCAACGGCGAAGAGGCTGAAGGTATTTATCCGCACTTCCAGATGCGGGGGCGGAGGCGATTCCTGGAACGTCGTTGGAAGTATGTCCCAGGCGCCTGTCTGGGGGTTGAACCGGAATACCGCCAGCTTCGTGAGATCGTCACCCGCCAGGGCGATCTCTTCGGGCGTGAGCGGGAACGACAATACCACCGGGCTGGTGTAGGTGATGCTGGTGGGCAGGCTGTTCAACAGAGTGTTTATCTCCACGGCGCGGAGGAACACGGTACCGCTGGGCGGCGCCGGCACCGTGGCCGGGTCCAGGTTCTTCACCTCCACCTCAACGGTCAAGGTGGCCACCTCCGGGGGCAGGGAACCGGCCTGGATGACCAACGCCACCTGGCCGTCGGGCGTCTCGATCCGCGTCTCCTGGTCAGGCGACACCAGGCTCGTGGTCTCGGAGACCACGGCCGGAGGCGTCAAGGTGGGCCCTGGTGTGGGCGCCGCGGTCGGCGCAGGCGTGGCGGTCGGGGGCGGCACGAAGAAGCCGCCGCCGCCACCCCCAACTGGCGCGGGTGTGGCCGTGGGCGACGGTGTGGCCGTGGCCAGCGGCGCACTTACGGTTACCGCGACCGAAGCGGCGCCCGTGGCCCCCTCACTGTCCGTGGCCGTAAGGGTGATGGTGTGGCTGCCCACACTGAGTGAGCCGGTGAAAGAC
>JADFNR010000110.1 GCA_022563275.1 Chloroflexota bacterium
GGCCACTCAGGCGCAGTTGGGTTCGTTCTTGACGGCGCTGCGGCTCAAGGGCGAGAGCACCGAGGAGATTGCCGGCATGGCTACTATCATGCGTGAGTTCGCCCTGCCGGTGAATGTGGACGGCATGCTGGTGGACTCGGTGGGCACCGGCGGAGATGGCCTAAATACGTTTAATATCTCGACGGCGGCGGCCTTCGTCGCGGCGGGGGCCGGGTTAAAGGTTGCCAAACACGGCAACCGGGCCGCCTCGAGCACTTGCGGCAGCGCCGACCTGCTGGAAGAACTGGGTGTGAAAATCGAGCTTTCACCCGAGGGCGTGGAGCGTTGCATCAATGAAAGCGGCATCGGGTTCATGTTCGCCCAGGCGTTCCATCCCTCCATGCGCCACGCCGGACCGGTACGCCGGGAGATAGGCATCCGCACCGTGTTTAACATTCTGGGGCCGTTGACCAACCCGGCTGGAGCGCAATCGATGCTGGTGGGTGTCGCATTCCCGGAGTTGAGCGAGCAGATGGCGGCGGTCTTGAACCTGCTGGGCACCCATCATTCGATGATCGTCCACGGCGACGGCGGCCTGGACGAGATGACGCTCTCCGGCGACACGTCGGTGTGGGAGGTTGCAGGGGGGAAGGTGAGCAACTGGACGCTCTCGGTGGCCGACACCGGTCTGCCGGTCACACCCATCGAGGCAATCCGTGGCGGTGATAGGGAGGCCAACGCCAAGACCATGCGGGAGCTGTTGGACGGCGCCGGCGGCCCGGTACGCGACTACGTGCTGCTGAACAGCGCCGGTGTTCTGCTGGTGGGAGACCTGGTCTCCAACATTCGCGACGGTGTCCAACTGGCCGCCCAGGCCATCGACAGCGGCGCGGCCAAAGACCGGATGGAGTCCATGATCGAGGTCAGCCAGGCGGGGGCCTGAAGGATCATGAAACCCTTGAGGTTCACACAGCACGCTCTGGAGAAGATCGAGCTTCTGCGCCGGTGGGGATTCCCTTTTGACCAAGAGAGAATCATTGACCAAATGGCGGTTCCTCACACTGTGTCATCTGGGTATCGAGGGCGTTTTGCAGCCAGCTTACAACTGGATGAAGACCATATCTTGCCGGTAGTATATGAGGAGAATGGTGAAGTGGTTGTTATCACCATTTATCCAGCGCGGCAGGGTCGTTATGAAGATTAAATATAACCGGGAAGTCGATATTTTGAGCATCATGGTATCCGAGACACCAGCGGACCATGCAGAGGAATCTGACGGCATAATCACCCATTTCAGCGCTGCTGGAATTCCAGTGATGTTTGAGATACAAGGTGGCCGAGAATTTCTTCTAAGTCCAATCACTAGCCTTGTTAACGAAGAAGAAGTTAGACTCCCTTAACCATGCCAAATATCCTCGATGAAATAGTCGCCGCCAAGCGTGTTGAGCTGGCCGAGAGCAAGACTCAGGTCTCTTTGGCCGACCTGGAGACTGCCGCCGCCAGCCAACCACGGCCCCTGAACCTGTCGGGGGCGCTGCTGGGTGGCGGGGTGCGGTTGATCGCCGAGGTCAAGAAGGCGTCGCCCTCCCGGGGGCTGCTGATGCCTGACTTCGACCACCTGAAGCTCGCCGAGACCTACGCCGGCAACGGGGCCGCCGCCATCTCATGCCTCACCGACCCTCGGTTCCAGGGTGAACTGGCCCATCTGCGGCAGATCAAAGAGACTGGGGCTTCCCAGCGTGCGCCGGTTATCCGCAAAGACTTCATCTTTGATCCCTACCAGATCATTGAAACTAGGGCGGCTGGGGCCGACGCGCTGCTGCTCATCGTAGCCATCCTTGAGCCAGCCCAATTGAAGGAACTGCTGGCTGCCGCCCAGGAACACTGGATGCAGTGTCTGGTGGAGGTCCACGACGAAGATGAGCTAGGGACTGCGGTAGAGGCAGGTGCGGAGATCATCGGCATCAATAACCGGGACTTGCGCACCTTTACCACCGACTTGACCGTTACTGAACGCCTGGCCCCGCTGGTGCCCAGAGGCAAGCAGATCGTCAGCGAAAGCGGCATCTTCACCCGCGAGCATCTGAGTCAAATGAGTCAATTTAGAGTCAACGCCGTGCTGGTGGGCGAGGCGTTGGTGACCGCCACGGATGTCGCCGAAAAGGTTCGTGAGTTGAGCGGGCAGAAAGCGCCGGCGGCATGACCGTGACTACCCAAGAATTAATGGTCAAGATCTGCGGAATCCGCGCCTTGGACGACGCTCTGGCCGCCGCTGAAGCAGGTGCTGATTTCATCGGCATGGTGTTCGTCCCTGAGCGGCACCGTAGAATCACTCCACAAGAGGCCAAAGTCATCATCGACGGAGTCAGAAACTCTGGCGGCCCAGCGCCCCGTATCGTCGGTCTCTTTGCTGACCAGTTGCTGGATGAGGTTAACGCGGTAGTTGAGTACGCCGGACTGGACTTGGCCCAACTCTGCGGCAAGGAGACCGTTGAATACGCCGGTCAAGTTAGCTGCGGCGTGATCAAAGTGGTGCACGTGGCGGACTCCGCCACGGCAACGGATGATGCCGGGACCGGCGCACGGGTGAAAGATTTCAGCGGGGTGGGGCATCTGGTGACACTGGATAGATATGTCGAGGGTGTACAAGGCGGCACCGGAAAGGGGTTCGACTGGGGTGTGGCCGCTTCCCTGTCCCGGGCGGGTCATCCCTTCTTGCTGGCCGGCGGTCTTACTCCAGAAAACGTGTCCGAAGCTATAGCCACGGTTAGGCCCTGGGGTGTGGACGTCTCCAGCGGCGTGGAAACAGACGGCAACAAGGACCATGCCAAAATCCGCGATTTCATGAGCAACGCCAGAGCCGCCGCCGCCAAGATGGCTTAACGGAGCAAAGGAAAACACAATGCCAGATGAAAACGCGGCGAGCCTCCGCTTTCCCGACGACCGGGGCCGGTTCGGCGACTTTGGGGGGAAATTCATCCCCGAAACCCTGATGGCCGCCGTGGCCGAGTTGGAGGACGCCTACCTTAAGGCCAAAGAGGACGATGAATTTCAAGAACGGCTTTCCCTCCTGCTCCACACCTACGCCGGGCGGCCCACCGCGCTCTATTTCGCCGAGAACCTGACCCGCCACTGCGGCGGGGCCAAGATATACCTCAAGCGGGAGGACCTGGCCCATACCGGAGCCCACAAGATAAACAACGCCCTGGGTCAGGCGCTGTTGGCCCAGCATATGGGCAAGAAGCGAATCATCGCTGAGACCGGGGCCGGACAGCACGGCGTGGCCGCCGCCACCGCCTGCGCCATGCTCGGTCTGGAATGTATCGTCTACATGGGGAGCGAGGACATACAACGCCAGTCGCTGAACGTCTTCCGCATGAAGCTGTTGGAGGCCGAAGTCGTGCCCGTTGACTCCGGCACCCGCACCCTGAAAGACGCCATCAACGAGGCCATACGCGACTGGGTGACCAACGTGGAGACCACCCATTATCTGATCGGCAGCGTGGTCGGCCCGCACCCGTATCCGGTCATGGTGCGAGACTTTCAGACTGTAATTGGCCGCGAGGCCAGGGCCCAGTTGCTGGAAGCTGAAGGCCGCCTGCCGGACTACGTGCTGGCCTGCGTCGGCGGCGGCAGCAACTCCATCGGCATATTTCATCCCTTCGTGCCGGATGAAGATGTGCGGCTGATTGGATTGGAGGCGGGCGGCGAAGGGGTCGGCACCGGCAAGCACTCGGCCACCCTCACCGCCGGACGCCCTGGCGTGCTGCACGGCGCCATGTCCTATCTGCTGCAGGATGAGCACGGGCAGGTGCAGGAGACCCACAGCATCTCGGCGGGGCTGGACTATCCCGGAGTGGGTCCCGAGCACAGCTACCTGAAGGACTCCGGACGGGCCGAGTACCGGGAGGTCAACGACGCCCAGGCCCTGGAGGCGTTCCATCTGCTCTGCCGTACCGAGGGCATCATCCCGGCGCTGGAGTCATCCCACGCGGTATTCGCCGCCGTGGAGCTGGCGAAAAAGCTGACGCCGGACCAGATAATCTTGGTCTGCCTCAGCGGCCGGGGCGACAAAGACATCGACATCGTCGCCAAGGCGTCGGGAATCCAGATCTAGGCGGAGCTTCCACCGCGTTCGCCGGTCCTGCCTAAAGCAGCGCCAGATGCGGTCCAGGGGAAATCCCTGTGCTACAATGATTGCCGATTCGCCAGAGCCTTTTCTGAGCGTACTCTGGCTCGACCTAGCTTTGATTTCTGTCTAAGAATCAGGAGAAAACACCATGGATTTGGGTCTTGAAGGCAAAGTGGCGATCATCACTGGTGGCAGTGACGGGATCGGGAAAGCGGCGGCTTTGAGCATGGCTAAAGAGGGGGCCAACGTTGTGATCGTGGCCCGCCGGCAGGAAGTCCTAGACCAGGCGGTCCAGGATATCAAGACCGCGACCGAGGGTTCGGTGGTCCCGCTTTCGTTGGATATCACGACGGACGGCGCTGCTCAGAAGATGATCAAAACCGCACTGGACAATTTTGGGCGCGTTGACATCGTCGTCAATAACGCCGGCTCGTCCATGGCCAAGCCCTTTGAGGACGTCAGCAAAGAAGACTGGCAATCCGACTTCGAGTTGAAGGTTTGGGCAGCGGTCCGGTTGATGCAAGAAGGCATCGTTGAGATGCGGAAGGTCGGTGGCGGCCGGATCATCAATGTGACCAACCTGGGCGGCCGGACCCCTGGCCCAGCCTCCATGCCCACCTCCATCTCCCGTGCCGCGGGGATCGCCATCACCAAGGGCCTTTCCAAGGACCTGGCCAAAGAAAATATCCTAGTGACCACTGTTTGCATCGGGCTGGTCAAGAGCGGCCAGCACCAGCGCCGGTATGACGCCCGTCTCGAGAAGGAACCCAACTTGACTCTTGATACTTTCTACGCCGAACTGGCGGAAGCCCGCTCCGTGCCCATCGGCCGTGTGGCCGAGCCTGAAGAAGCCGGCGACGTCATCGCTTTCTTGGCCTCGGCGAGGGCCAGCTACCTGACCGGCATCGCGGTGAACCTTGACGGCGGCGTTTCCGCAGTCGTTTAGCCCTCGCGTATTCCGGGCCGTAAACGGCTCAAATATCTAGGCACGAGAAGGCCCATACAGCGGGAGGTCATACTTGACTAGCTCCTACATGAACGAATTGCAGGCGCCCCAGAGAGTGTTGCTGGGACCCGGACCAAGCACCGTCCATCCCCGGGTGCTGCAGGCGATGGCCAACCCCGTGATGGGGCACTTGGACCCGGCGTTTTTTCGCGTGATGGACGATGTGTGCGAGATGCTGCGCGAGGTTTTCCACACCAACAACTCCATGACCCTGCCAATCTCGTCCACCGGCACCGGCGCCATGGAGACAGCCTGCGCCAACATCATCGAGCCGGGCGACTCCGTGCTCATCTGCAGGAACGGTTACTTCGGCGCCCGCTTGGGGGACATCGCGGAACGCTGCGGGGCCACCGTGCACCTGATGGACACCCCCTGGGGCAAAGCCGTGGACCCCCAGATGCTGCGGGACGAACTCAAGAAGCATTCGGGTCTAAAGGCCGTGGGCGTGGTCCACGCCGAGACATCCACCGGTGTGTTGAGCACGGTGAAAGAACTGGTCGAGGTGATCCACGAGCACGGCGCGCTGGCCATAGTGGACGCGGTAACGTCTCTGGGCGGACATGAAGTGAGGATGGACGACTGGGGGATCGACGTTTGTTACAGCGCGACCCAGAAGTGTTTGGGCGCCCCTCCGGGACTGGCCCCCATCAGCCTCAGCCCCGCGGCCATGGACATCGTTAGCAACCGGCCGACCAAGGTCCAGAGCTTCTACTTCAACCTCAAAGACCTGGAGGCTTACTGGAACCAGACCAGGGCCTACCACCACACCTCGCCCATCAACATGACCTATGCCCTGCGGGAGGCCCTGCGCATGATGATGGAGGAGGGCTTGGAAAACCGGATCCAACGGCATGCCAGGGTGGCGGCGGGCCTTCGCGCCGGCGTTGAAGCCCTGGGAATGAGTCTATTGGCCGAGGAAGGACACCGCCTGAACCCGCTGACGACAATCTCGATCCCGGAGGGCATCGAAGACGCCAAGGTCCGGCGGACGTTGCTGAACGACTACGACATCGAGATCGGCGGCGGCCTGGGGGAGTTCGCCGGCAAGGCCTGGCGCATCGGCCTGATGGGCGAGTCGGCCCGGGAGAAGAACGTGTTCGCGCTGCTTTCAGCCCTGGAGACCATCCTGTCTAAAGAAGGCTACGAAGTGGCCTTTGGCGCCAGCCTGTCGGCGGCCCAACGGGCCATTGCGACGTTCGACGATTAGGTAGACGGGCAGTATCACGCAGAAGAAAAGAGAAGGGCCGGGTTAACCTGGCCCTTCTCTTTTTTTGCCTTCGGTCATTCCGGCGAAAGACAGTGGGGTGGCGTAGGTGCCGGTTTTTAACCGGCCCTGTTGCGGGGAGGACAAATCCGTCAATTGATTCCAGGATTGCCTCGAATAGTGGCACTGTCACGGGGTCCCGAATCGGTCTAACCGCGGCCAAGCGGGTTAAAAACCCGCGCCTACGGGATTTCGTCATTCCTGCGAAAGCAGGAATCCATGCGATTTGCCGCCGTCAAAACACACGGTTCGTGGCCTTTGCTGGTCGCTGGGCGCCGTGGATTCCAGTGAAGGCCGGAATGGCGGCACATTCCCCTACTTGTCGTCGCTGGGCAGGCGGGTGGCTACTGTGCCCCCAGAGATTGATGCGGGGGGCCAGGGGCCGGTCAGGAAATCGTAGAGGTTGCCGGCGTTGAGGCCCATGACCATGGGGGCCAATGCCGCCTGTTCCACGTCCATGGGGTAACGGTCGATCATGGCCGTTAAGGTCGACACCGACTCCTCTCTGGTCATGCCCCGGTCCACGGCGTCCTGAACGTAGTCCTTCCACTCTGAGATGAACGACCCCTGCTCGTCCAGATAGCCTTTGCCGCACATCTCGCCGTGCCCCGGCACGAAGATGTCTTCGTCCAATCCCCGCAGCGACTCCAGCGCCACCAGCCACAGGTCCGGGTTGGCTTCGTGCAACCAGGATTGCACGCCATGGAAGATGTTGTCGCTGGTGAAGACCACGCCCTCCTCTTTGACGATCACCGCCGCCTGATAGAGGGTGTGGCCGGGCATGTGAATCATCTCGAAGGTATGGTCGCCAACGTGCATGGTCATGGTGTCGCGGAAGGTGATCACCGGCACGTTGGCCGTATATCCTTCCAGCAATGCCGGCTCGTCGGGCCCGAATGTCCCCACCCTGGCGGCATGCTCGGCCATGTCGGTGTTCAGCATGCGGGTGCGGACGCCTTCGTGGGCGATGACCGGCGCATCGAAGAATGCATTTCCCGTCCAATGATCGCCGTGGGGCTCGGTATTGATGATGTAACGCAGCAGTCCTCGTTTCTCGATCTCGGCCTTCAGCCACATGGCCGTGGTCGGCTTGTGGGGGCTGTCGATCATGACGATACCGTCGGACGTGGTCACGAAGCCAAAGTTGCAACCCCGCGTCTCGGTCTCGACCCATACATTGCTGGTTACCTGTTTCACGGCCTGCCTCCGCTGACTATGTTTCCTGCTGGACGGATTTTGTTCCCAGCGAATCGTCCACAACTGCCGGCAGTCTCAAGGTGAACGTCGAGCCTTTACCTTCTTCGCTTTCCACCAGTACGGCGCCGCCCATCATCTCGCAGAAATGGCGGGTGATGGCCAATCCCAAACCGGTGCCGCCAAACCGCCGGGATGTCGATGCTTCCGCCTGGGTGAATGCTTCGAAAAGCCGCCCCATCTGTTCATCGTTCATGCCGATCCCCGTGTCAGCCACGGCGAAGTTGATCCAATCCCGGTCATCGACGCTCTCACGGCTGATCTTCAACGAGATGGTCCCCTGCTCGGTGAACTTGCTGGCGTTGCTGAGCAGGTTGAACAGGCATTGCCTGACCTTGGTGGTGTCGGCGTGAATCGACCCCACGGAGTCTGGGCAATCGATCTCCAAGGAATTGGAGTTCTTTTCCACCAGGGCCTGCATGGTGGTAGTCACTTCTTGAATCATGGGCAAGATGGGGAACGTCTCCAGATAGATATCCATGGCCCCGGCCTCGATCTTCGAGATGTCCAAGACATCGTTGATCAGGCCCAACAGGTGTTTGCCGGCGCCGTTGATACGCTCAAGGTCTTCTTGGAAATCATCGTTGTCCAAGTCCGCGGCATCTTCTTGCAGCATCTCGCTGTAGCCGATGATGGCGTTGAGAGGGGTGCGCAATTCGTGGCTCATGTTGGCCAAGAACTGGCTTTTGGTCCGGTTGGCTTGTTCGGCATCTTCTCGGGCGTGTTGGGTTTCCTCTATAAACCGGGCGTTGCCGATGGCCACGGCGGCGCTGTCGGCCAGGGTTGATAGCAATTGAATCTCAGCATCGGTGAAGTCGCGCGTTTCTTGATAAATGACGTTCAAAACCCCGTATGCCTCATCCCGCACGACGATTGGCACTGCCAGCACTGCTTTGAGACCCGCCTCGCTGAGAGCACGGCTTGCGTCTCCTTCGGTTCGGGTCAAGCTCTGGTCGGAGGTGATATCACTGCTCCAAACAGGCCGTCTTTCTAGAAATGCAACCCCCGAGACGCCCGTTCCAGGTTTGATCGAATACCGATCTAGAAGGGCTGGTGCTACGTTGTAGGTTCTTGCAAGCAATAGCGAATCGTTGGTCTCGTCAAACTTCAGGATTGAAGAGCCTAGACTACCCAGCATCTCGGTCGCTTTGGTGGTGATAAGGTCCAAGACGCTATCCATGTCAGTGGCGGAGGCTAGCTGCTCCGTAATCTCGTATAACTGGGTGGCCTCGTCCCGCGCCTGCTCGGTCTCCTCGATGAACCGGGCGTTGTTGATGGCCACGGCGGCGCTGTCGGCCAGGTTCTGGACCAGATTAACCTCGTCGTCGGAGAACTCTTTGCGCCTGTGAAAAGTCACACAGAGGATCCCGTATACCTCGTCCTGAATCATTATTGGAGCGGATACAACGCCCATGGCCAATTCTGAATCTGTTCTCCTTGCAAGTTTTTCGGATTCATCATCAGAATATACGACCGAAACATCGCTATTAAGGTCATCTGTCCAAACCGATTTTCGCAGGTCATAGGCGCGCCCGGAAACTCCTTCGCCGGGCCTAATAAACATGTCCCGGAATTCCGGGAGGTGGTTGTGCATGGTGGCAATGACAAGGCCGTTCCTAACTTCGTCATAGCGGAAAATCGCCCCACGTTTTCCCCCGGTAAGTTCGACTGCTTGTTGGGTTATCAGGTCCAGCACGCTATCTAGGTCGTGGTTGGAGGCCAGTTGTGAGGTTACCTCATAGAGTTGGATAGCCTGCCGCTCCCGCGCCTCAGCCTCGTTCAATAGCCGGGCTTTGTCCAGCGCGAGGGCAGCCTGGTCGGCGAAGGCGATCAGGAGGGAGACTTCATCCTCGGTAAAGAGCCGGACGCGATTATCCGTCACGGTAAGTACGCCGATGGACCGGTCATTGGCGACCAAAGGAACTAAAGCAGATCCGTAAAACCCATGTTCGTGGAGTATGCGGCGCACTTCAGGAGGCACCAAGTCTGGGAAATCTTCCGTGATCAAGGGTTTCTTTGTAGACATCACATGCCCAACGGTGCTGGCGTCCTCCCCTACGGCGAGGGTCGGCCTAATCTTGGCATGCTCGGCGATATAGGCGGTGGCGGACTCTGTGGCGGCACTAGGTATCATCACGTCCCCGTCCAACAACCGGATCCAGGCGGCGGTTGCGCCAACGAGCCGGGCGGCCTCGTTTACGATCAGGTCCAGCACTTCATCCGTGTCGTGGGCGCCCGCCAGCTTATTAGAGACCTGGTAGAGGGCGTCCGAGCGCTCCTTCTCCCGCTCCGCCGCGTTCAAGAGCCGGGCTTTCTCCAGGGCCAGGGACGCCTGGTCGGCGAAGGCGGACAGTAGGGAGACTTCGTCTTCGGTGAAGCGGCGTCCGTGGGTTTCGTCCAAACACATCAGGGTACCTATTGACTGGCCATTGGCCAGTAAGGGGACTACAACCACCGCTTCAGGGTCACGTCCTTTTTCTGCCATGAGTTGAATTGCTCTTGGTATAAACATCTGTGCCGCAGCTTTGCCATGCAAGGGTTTCTTGGTGGCCATCACATGCCCCACCAGACTCGTCCCTTCTTCCACTTTGAGGGGGATTGGACCAGCATCCGTGATGACAGACAAAGGACCCGTTGCGGCCCGGACAACTAACGCGTCTCCCTCCAACAGCCTGATGGAGATATTTTGGGCACCGACCAGCCGGGCAGCCTCATTCACAATCAGGTCCAGAACTTCGTCCGCGTCGTGTGCTCCAGCAAGTAAGTTGGATATCCGATAGAGGGAATCAGCACGTTCTCTCTCAGTCTCAGCTTCATTTAGTAGCCGTGCATTCTCCAAAGCGATTGCTGCTTGATCGGCGAAGGAGGCCAGTAAGGATATTTCGTCTTCGGTGAAACGACGGCCTTGCTCGCCGCCCATTGAGAGTATGCCAATGCACTGATTGTTAGCCAGAAGAGGCACCGACCCGGTCGCTGCAGGTTCGATTCCTAGTTCCTCGAAAATCTGCAGGGTCTCTGGACCAAGTACTCGCGCAGCTTCCTCTCCGAACAAGGGCTTCATGGTTGCCGCCACGTGGCCAGCCAGACTCCTCCCTTCTCCGACTTCAAGCTTCGGAGAATTCCCCGGAGTAAACCGGGAAAATTTCGAGAAAGCACGAGCTACCAATTCGTTTCCGTCCAATATTCGGAGGGTAGCGCCAGTCGCGCCGACCAGCCGAGTCGCTTCGTTCACGATCAGATCTAGAATCTCATCCGTGTTGTGGGAGCCAGCCACTCGCTTAGAAACTTCCGCGAGCGCGAGCGAGCGTTCTTCAGCCCGCTCTAGGAGCGTGCGCCCGTGCGCCAATTCCTCAAGTAACTGTTCTTTTGTCTTTTGGTCGTCGTTCATGCGGTATCTGCCTAGAAAGTTGCCGGTATTATGACACGATTCAGTAAGAAGGCGCACCGATCAGCGGGCACGCGGGCATGATCGCCCCAAGTTGCCCCATTATTGACGAGGCGCCCGGCCACCGCTATGCTGGCACCTATTCTGCTGGCGCCCCCATCGAACCCTCGATTGGGCCCACAGCGTAACCATTTTCGGCGTCAGGCATCATAG
>JADFNR010000111.1 GCA_022563275.1 Chloroflexota bacterium
TCAGTAATCTCTCTAACAAGGGAAATTAGAAGTATGCCACCACCCGACCGGTACAACACTGGATACAACGTGGGCGTTGGCGGCGCTGTTGTGGACGACGGCCGATTGTTACTGGTCCGCCGGGCGTCGCGCCGAGGCCGCGGTAGTTGGCAGATACCCGGCGGGTTTGTCGAGCAAGACGAGACCATGGAGCTAGCCGTGGTTCGTGAAGTGGAGGAGGAAGCGGGCGTCACGGCCACAGTTCAGGGCGTTTTGGGCATCAGGAACCGATACGACGAGGAAGGAGGCAACAGCACGTACGTCGTGATGCTTCTGAGCCCTAAGTCCGGCGAGCCCACTCCCGACATGACGGAAGTAGACAGGGCCGAGTATTTCAGCCTGGCAGAAATTCAAACCCTGGAGCAGATATCCCCTATAAACATTGAGGTTGCGAAACGGGCGCTGGCCCAAGACCATCGCTTGCTGTGTGCTCAGAGGGTTGAACAGGCGGGCCGAGGGACGTACACGCTATTCATTGGATGAGGACAGCCACGGCCTCCATCTCTGTCCCGGCGACAACCGTGCATTTTCTTGGGCAACCCCAAACATGAACCACAACGCTCAAGGCTGCAAAATCTTCTAATGAGCGCTGGCCGATTTCGTCCGTTCCCCACGCCGGTCCTGCATGGTTGTCGGGACGATGGTCCTTGAAAAACGGCCGGTTGGAAATCCGGTGCTGTCACTCCCAGAGATTTTGAGAAGCTCCCGGTTGTGCCTTCGATCACGTACGGTGTCAAGAGCCATCCCAGCGGTTGTTCCGGAATTTAGGACCAGCCGGTTGTCGACCTCCTCGTCGTCTAGGCCGTTCGCGATCAAGACCAGCATGTCCACGCTCACCAGCCGGTCCCGCACCTGGTAAAAGACATCCCCCGCGACGGTCTGCAAGAAAAACCACTCTTCTAATTCTTCGGGAGACGGAAACCCAGCGCCGGGTTTTGATATCGCCGCCTCAGTGTAAAAGGCCCTGACGTCGGTGGCGATGTAACGCAACAACTGAGGCATCGGATGCGCATAACCTTCCGGTACAGTCATGGCGGCATCCAAGGCGAATGCCGCCAAGATGCCGAGCATCTCGGGAATCGAGATTGCGCCTTTGCCGCTCGTCCCAAGGGTTGTCCGGCCCCTTGCCCGTAGACCCTCGTCGAACCACGGCATCAAAAGCTGGGCTTCTGTGCGCAATTGTGCATTTAGCGATTCCAACTCGTTCTTTGGCTCAACGGCGGGGAAAGTTACCGGGCAAGACCAGACTTCTTCGAGGGCATAATCGTCTTCGACTTCGTCGGGATAGTCGACCAACGCGGGTGCAGCGGGTTGGTCAACTAATCCCAATGTCTGGCGCAGTACGTCCAATTGCACATCCGGACGGTTGGGCGGACCCAGCGGTCTGCCGAACGGGAACGGCACCCATAACGCCCTGGGCGGCCGTATCTTTTCCGTGACTGGCCGAATCAGGCTTATCTGGACCGTCGCGATACCGGCGCCGCCATCCTCCACGGGCCGCTCTATGTATTGGGAAAGCACGCTCACGGCGTTGGTGCAGCCGGGTCAAACAGGTATGAGGATGACCAAGTTTACGTTGTCTCCAATCAGAAGTCGCGACACTTCTTTCGCTGCGGGTTCCATGAGTTGCGGAGCGGTCGACCCCATGAACGAGTAATGCCAGTCCGCGACAGAGCCTATTTCCCGTGATCCGGCCAGCGTCCTCAAGTGGTCCAAGGGGAAACATACGTTTACATCTTGCTGGTAGGCGCTCCGGTCGAAATTGGTGCTGGAGTGGGTCATCGCCAGGTCTTGGTAGTCGATGTCTCCGGGAATGACTCTGTAGTCCCCCACGTGACCCGTGAATGGACGGTCGTCGGAGCGGTGTAGGGCGGCCGTCGTTACGATGGCAACCCGTGCGTCTGCCAGCTTTGGAGCTTCAACCCAGGGAGTCTCCTCGAAAGGCGCCTTGTATCTACCGGCTAGGCGCTCCTCGAAGCTAGCCCTTTCCCTCGGATGAATGTCTTCCCAACGGACCATAAATGATGCCCTTTGCCTGAACCAGATTTAAATCGGACTTGAAGGAGACGCGCAATGAAGTGGCCGGCCAACGGCCCAATTGTGCCATTCTATATCCAAACGCACTAGGGTTCTTCTTCAGTCATCGTGCCGCCGTCGAAACAGTTCGATACGGACCGGTAAATCCAGAGGGGTAAAATTGCCTTTTATCACCCCCGGCCAATGACCGAATTTGGGCTATAGTATATCGATTCCTTCTAAGGAGCCGAATGAATGGCAAACAAGATTCGCTTGGGGTTTGTCGGAGCTAACATCAACTCGAGCTGGTCATCCCAGTCGCACTATCCGGCGCTTTTGGCCAGTCCTGATTTTGAGCTCACCGCGGTCTGCACCTCCAGGCCAGAAAGCGCGGAAGAGGCGCGGAAAGCGTTTGGAGCAAAGCTCGCATTCCACGATTTCCGGGAGATGGTAGTTTCGCCGGAGATCGACGCGGTGGCCGTGGTCGTGCGGGTGCCGTTGCACTACGAGCCGACCAAGGCCGCGATCGAAGCCGGCAAGCATGTATTCACAGAGTGGCCGTTGGGCCTGACCACCGCCGAGGCCGAGGAACTTGCGGCGCTGGCCCGGGCAAAAGGCGTGCAGACGGCGGTCGGGCTGCAATCTCGGGTCAGTCCGGCGTTGCTATACGTCAAGGAGCTGATCGACGAAGGCTACGTGGGCGAGGTGCTTTCCTGCCACGTCACGACGATGCGTGACGGCACGTTGGAGCGTCATTCCAGCCGAACCTGGAATCTGGACGCCGGCCAAGGAGCCAACACCCTGACCATCGCCAACGGGCACGTTATCGACGCCTTGCGCTTCGTGCTAGGCGACTTCAAGCGAGTGGCGTGCATGGTCACGACCCAGGTCCAGAAGATGTACGAGACCGACACTAAAAAGTACATCGATGTCACTTCCCCGGACAACGTGCGGGTTTGCGGACAACTGGAGCGCGGCGCCGCGGCGACGGTCAGCGTCGGAGCCGTCCCCTGGGCCGGAAGCGGCTTCCGTATGGAGATCTACGGTCGAAAAGGCACGCTGATCACCACCGGGAGCGTCTCGTCCCAACGCGGTGAGATGCTACGGGTGCAAGGCGCAAAGGGTAGCAACGAGTTACAGAACCTGACTCTCCCTGAGCGATTTTTCTATGTCCCGGACGACTTCCCCCGCGGCGACCCGTTCAACGTCGGGCAGATGTACGCGCTGTTCGCCGAGGCGATCCGGACGGGACA
Source organism: Chloroflexota bacterium (assembly GCA_022563275.1). Next base: position 3,309 of record JADFNR010000111.1, read on the forward strand.
GAGCCGCCTGCCGACTTTCGAAGTCGCGGTCGACCTCCATCGCTTTATCGATACGATCAAGCGGGCGTCGGATACGGGCCGAGAGCAAGTTGTCGCCTGAGGCGGCTAGATGGGATGCCGCCGCCCGTCGTCAGCATAGTTGTAGCAGGTCCCGGCAGATTGGGACAATTTTTTTGGTTACCAAGAGGAATTATCTAAGTCTCTCGGAATCATGTGCATCCGAAGAAACGGTAACGATTTCTTGCCACCCATCGGTATAACGCGGCGCCAATCACACTCATGCCCGGAAACCAAAACACCGGCGCCAGGGGAGTAAGCAATGGGATTCGGACCGTGAGCATTCGAAAGGCGTAGAAACCCTCAAAGTGCTGTTGTCCGATGCCAACCAGATAGGCGGAACGCTTCAGGTCATCCCACGATAATCCGGACGGCGGCACTTCCAAATTTTGGTAAGGCGTCCAAGTTATTCGATGAAGGACATCGGCTTTGGACAACCACCGCGCCAGGATTGCGCAGAGCCGGCAGTCGGCATCGTAGATCAACACTTGGGATTTAATCATTGCCGCATCATCTTCCAAGGGCTTCAGCCTGGCGTAGGATACCCACGGTGTGGGCCAGACGTAATCCCTACTGATCAGTTGGGCATGCCTTCCATATCGATGGTGAAGTAGTACTGCTTTTCGCCCAGGTCTTTGACCCTCGCCCAAAACTTTTCTCCGGCGGCGAGACCTGTTGCCGTTCGTTCCGTTGTCTCCCGGTAGATATTCCAAGAATCAGGGTGTAATTCACGGCACTCGGCAAAGATAGCCTCGGCTTCGTCAGCGCGGCCGCTTCGTTTCAAGTATTGTCCCAACTGGAATTTTGCGTGGGCCGTGGCGATCTCCGTCGTCATTGCCGGCACACGCTCCCTCGCTTCATCGGGACTGAACAAATGAGGACTCGCTGTCCCGTTTAGCGCCCAGTCCTTCACGGCCTGGATGTATGTTGATTTTGCGCGGGCGGCACGTTCGGCAACCTCCGGTTTATACCCAGGAATCGCTTGGTCATATTCCTTCACGACATCCAGGGAGCCGCCCGTTTCAACCGGGCGAACGATCTTGCCTGTTTCGTCGATCCAAACAGCCTGAGGCACGTTGAACATGTTGTACAACGAAGACAGCAAGTGATTTTGATCGACCAGTGTGATGAAATCCGGTGAGGCTGCCTCGACCCATGGGCGGGCAGCCTCAACATCGGCATCCATCGCCACCGACAAAATCATGAAATCTTCGTTCTTTACGGTCTCAAACATCGTCTGCCAACCTGGCAGATCATTTCGGCATCCTCACCAAGACGCCCAGGTGATCAACAAGACGCGCTTCCCCCGAAAGTCGCTCAACGAATGTAGATAGCCATCAAGATCGGGCAGCGTGAAATCGGGCGCCTCAAGACTAAGCAATGCATCGTTGCGCAGGTTAGCGCCCTCGCCGAGCAGCCATACATCCGCGGCCTCGCTTCGGACCACCGGCTTGCCCATCAGTCCCCAAAAAGCGGACACGTTGATGGCTTCGTTCTTAACAAACCTATATGCCTCACCTGAAGGCGTGGGCACGCAGACATCATCCTTGCATAACCCCTCTGGCTTCATCGACCAGCCTGTGATGGCCGCCGTATCAGATGCGCTGAGCCATAGCTCGTCATCAGAGTGCAATTCGCCCGGTACCCCTGCCAACTCAGTTGCGCTCGTCTCCGTTAACACCGTAACCATTTGTCACCCACCTCTTCGTTTGGCGGTCTTATTGTATGTCAACCCGGCCTGCCGGGTCCCTAGCTCGGCGGAAGGTCAAACCATTCGATCTACTCTGACTGCCCGTAGTATAATTCGTGCCTCATGGGACCGGCCTAGGTGACGAGATACATGCAGATCGGGATGTTCTTTCAGATACAGGTCCCCAAACCGTGGACCTCCAGCAGCGACTTTGACCGCCATTGGGAAATGTTGGAACAGGTGGTCTTGGCCGAGGAACTGGGGTTCCATAGCGTTTGGCTGGCCGATCACCTATTCCGCACTGAATGGTCTCACTCCAGCGCACCTGACGTCACTCTAGCAGCGATCAGCCAACGAACATCCAGCATCAGGCTTGGCATAGCTGTAGCCGTGCCGCCCGTGCAGCATCCCATACACATCGCCGCGAGGATAGCGACACTGGATATCTTTAGCAAAGGACGAGTGGACCTCGGTGTGGGGCGGTCCGGTTATCCCTACCAGATGGCGGCTTTTGGAGTTGATCTGGAAGATGCCACCGGCATGGTGGACGAAGCGCTGGAGATCATCCCCAAGGCCTGGACTGAAGGGATGTTTTCCTACAAGGGGAAATACTTCGATATCCCGGCCAGAGAAGTACACCCTAAGCCGGTCCAAAAGCCCCATCCACCCATGTGGCTTGGCTGCAGCCGTGAGGAGACCTTCCGTAAAGCCGGTGAGCTCGGCTTGGGATGTCTGGCTATGGCAGGCGGCGGACCGGACCGGGTGGCTCAGTTGATCAAGGCCTATCGGGAGGGCATCCGACAGGCCAGACCCGTGGGTAAAGTTATCAATGACCGGGTGTCCATCAGCACTTTGGCGATCTGTGGGGAAAGCCGGAAGAAAACCCAAGAGCGCGGGGCCGAGATATTAGATTGGTACCGGGGCCAGCAAGACCTCCGCCACGAAAGGGTCTGGCAAGAGCAGGACACGTCGAACGTGCCGAGCGACTACCAGTGGCACTTCCAGCGCTCCGTGGCTACAGATTCGTCCAAGCGGGATGAGACTTCCTCATTGGACCTGATCAAACAAGGACGATATTGCATCGGCGACCCCGATGACTGCCTTCGTTACTTGGAACAGTACGCGCCCACGGGCGTGGATGAGATCATGCCGTTGTTCCAGATCGGACCCATGGCTAACAAGGAAGTAACCGAGACTCTGCGCTTGTTCGGCAAACACGTCATCCCGCATCTGGAGAAGACTGACCGGGCCGAGAGCGCCCAACCGTAAACCCGATGCAACACTCTACAGCCCGATCTCCGGAAACAGCTCCTCGGGACTGACCACCCAGGGCGCAAGACCTTGGTCCACCACATATTGGGCCAGCGCTTCCAAAGCGGGCCGGTTGACCTCTACACCATAAGACCAGTAATCAGTCCCGAAGATCTTCCAGGTTTCCTCCAAGTGATCGATGAGGAAGGGCAGTGTCAGTGCCAACGCGCCGGTGTCGTACAGCCGGTCTATGGCCAGGTCCTTGGCTTCGGAGAAGGCGTTGTACAGACTTGACGCCACCCAGGGGTTGCGATGTCGAGGTCTAGGTTTGGCATTCACAGCCTCCGGTCTTCGCGGTCAGGATCAGGCTGCATTGGAAAGTCGAAGAACCCACTGCACGACCCCTAAATTGGCGATTCCAGAAGCTAAAACCTTTGACAAAATTGCCAGAGGCCTTCGGTCAACTTGCCAGCCTGCTGATAACTCGCAACCTCCACGAGCTAGGGCTCTGTGTGCTGAATGCCATTGATTGAGCGCCGTAATGGCTCAACAATATAGTGATGCGATCACTAACGTTCTTGATCTTGGTTTTGGCGGGGTCCGCAGCATTCTTGACGGCCTGTCGGCAGGCTGAGACGGCGCCAACCCCAGTTGTTTCCGCCGTTATCAGCACAGCGGAGCCATCGGTCACGCCTAAGGCGATCCAAACACCAATCGTGGCTCCAACACACACCAAAGCCCCGCCGGCCCAAATCCCCGAACCAACACGAGCGCCCGAACCGGTTTCCAGCGATCCAACGCCCACAACAGAGCCAACTCAGCAACCAACTTCGATCCCTACCCCGGCTCATACCCCAACTCCCAAACCTGAACCAACGATATCCCCGACCGCCACTCCGGCCATCGAGGCCTGCCGCGTGGCCTACCCGACGCCGATCGTGCCGGGGCCGTCCGTGCCCAATGAACCTCAGGATGGCGACCGCGTGTTCCGTTCACTCACGGTCCACCCTTCGGACCCAAACACCGTGCTGTTGGGCACTGAGCGAAACGGCTTCATGCTCAGCGAGGACGGCGGGGTTACCTGGGCCCGGCTCCGGGCGGGGCTCCGCTCCTCGGATCAGGGTTACTCAGAGATCTGGGACATCGACTACTCGGCCAGCAACCCGGATGTCATCATGGCGGCGACGTTGGACTCGCCCGGACCGGCCTACGGCCCCGGAGTCTATGCGGGGCTCTACCGGAGCACGGATGGCGGTCAGTCATGGACCCAGCTGAATTGCGGATTCCTGACGTCCCGGGTCGTTTCCGTGCAGATCGATCCATCGGATCCAGAGGTGGTTGTGGTCGGCCTGGAAGGAGGCTTTCCTTCGTTCACCGGCCCCGGCGCCAACCAGTATTACCCAGGCGGCATCTTCCGGACCGAGGACGGAGGCCAGAACTGGGCCAGGGTATCGATAGACCCCAACGACGGCAAAAATGGGTACGTCGTAATGCGCATGACCCAGGGCAACCAGCCGCAGTTGATCACGTTCGGCAGCAACTTCGACGACCCCAGTGAGAACCTGGGATTCTTACGCAGTAACGATATGGGCCTCAGTTGGGAGTTCTTCGCCCCGGATTTTCGGACTCGCCAGGTCGGCGATTTTGACCTGTCAGCCGACGGCCAGACGATCTACGTCAACGAGGGAGGCACTTATTTTGGGTGGGTTTCCAGAGATGCTGGCAAGACGTGGAACCAAGGCCCGATCCTGCAGGTGAACGGCCCCATCGCCGTCTCCCCTTCGGACCCGAACCTAGTTATCTTCGGTTCTCCCGGCGACATCCGGAGGTCGACCGACGGTCTGGCGTCCATGAAAGTAGTGATGACCAGCCCGGAAACTATAAGAGAGATCGTTTTCTCTCAGTCCAACCCAAACGTGGTGTACGCCGAGGCAGACGGCTACATCCTTTACCGCAGCGATGACTCTGGTCTCTCCTGGCGTTTATTGGTCAAGGGCAGGGACGAAGTCCTGAACGCACAGCCCTAGGGTTCGGCGCCTGAAAAAATTGGCGAACCATGGCTCCTAGGTGGTCATACCCTTGACCAGCATCGCTCCCAGGCTCCGGGCGTAGGGGATGCCGTTTGGTTGGTCAGTTGCTCCTCAGTACATTTCGGCCATGCCAGCCGAAGTACCGGGCTTTCCTATTGGTCCAATCTGGGAAGTCACGGCCATGCAGCCTCGCAAGTTGCTGTCTAATTCGAGGCGGGCCGTCCGTCTGGGGGCTCGTTACCACACCCCCGCGTTCCATGCTCCCACTTAATTTCCAAGCAAAAGCCTCGGCTGATAACCGGGGCTTTTTGTGCCATCTACATCCGCGTGGTTGTCAAATGGGCGTTTACACCGAGGAAATCGGCTGGAGTGTTTGTATCCGGATTGTGTGTCGAGTCCGATACTTTTGCTCTCGTAATTAAGGTCCCTTTGTTTGGCGGCCGGATTTGGGTCTGTCTCAGGCACGACAAATTTTCTTGCCGCAGACCGCTCCCTTATTTTCCCGTCGGGGTCGCTGTTTGCGATTTGCTTACTAGCACCATATGTTCGTGGGGCTTTGCGCCGGCGGCTCTTTTGGTATCATTTCGATTAGCAGTAGGCGTACGCTCCGCCTTTGAACAAGAAAAAGGTCATTCCCATACTCGTTCGAAAGTTTGGCTAGTCCGATGAATATGTAGCTTCCCCTTACAACCTCCTGTCGGGCACCAAGCAAATGGTTGGGGATATCTCCCTGACTGGAGGTCATGAATCACGTTGTTCGGCACATATTTACCGCAGTACGGGCAGGGGCCTGCTATCGGGTCTTTGTCATTGCCCTCATTTGGACGGTGTACTCTGCCTGTGGACATATTCTGCTTTCCTCCATCCACGCTAAAAATATCAGAAAAGCTATCTACGGCTAAGGTACAATTCCCAATGCATTTGGGAGTCGGCTCTCTATAATTGACTCCTTGCGCAGATATTTGGATGGCCTGACCAGCGTTAAGACACGCAGCACATCAGACAGCTAATCCCGGTGGTATGGAACGGGGCTAGGTTGTACCGGGGTTTCCCGTCGGGATCATGTGCTTCGCCATTGTCGGTTTATTGCCGGCCCGGCCATAGCTCGCGATAGATGGCTTCTATCTGCTCTGTCTCAGCTTCGGTTAATGCGCTGAACTCACCTTCGCGAGCCCGTTTGGAGAGACGACCGTCGTTTTGTTGCAAGAAATGGAAAAGTAGGTCCGATGTGCGGTTCGGCATATCGACGATGGCCGCGATCTGCGATTGGAACCGGTCGTAGTTCCGCAGGAAGTCGGTTTCATTCGGGAGGTCTTCTTCAACAGTCTGGCGAACGCAGGCATAAAGGAACTCGGCGTGTGGCGTCGCGTCGAAGAACCTGTAAAAGTCGCCCGTGTCGTTCAGCACCTGGATATTGAAGGCGGCGGTCGGCTCCCAGGCAATCACCGGTAGCAGCCGGGAAGAGTAGTCTTCCAACACCGGGCGGTATTCATCAATCCGATCCAGTATCGCCGCCGAGATCGGAAAGACGACACCGGGCGGGTTGAAGCCACGTCTCGCCAACATGTGGTGTATAAGATAGCGGTGAAGCCGACCATTCCCGTCCTCGAAAGGGTGAGTATAGATAAAGCCGAACGCCAAGACTGCTGCTGCGACCACGGGGTCGAGCTGCTGGGCATAATCACGGTCGAAGGCGACCATTCCCTCGATGAGGGACGTCAGGTCCTCTGGTCTGGCACTGATGTGGTTGGGTAGCGGCAAACGCGAGTCGCGGTCATGCTCCCCCACGAAGCCGCCCTCTTTCCTAAGACCCAGGCTAACGAACCGCGCGTCGTCGATGACGATGCGTTGCAGCCGGAGCAGTTCTTCCAGATCCAGGGGCTGTCGGCCCGCCTCGCCGATGGCACGGCCCCATCGCTGGATTCGGCCCTGAGGTGCCTGCTCTCCTTCGATGGCGTAGCTTGCTCGTGAGTCTTTCAGCAGCAGGAACGCGGCGGTCCTTGCAATTAAGTCACGGGGAACTCTGGCGACAATCTCACGAGCACGTTGTTTTAGGTCCATCGCGATGAATTGCTCAAGGTTTTTGGATCGAAACACCAACGGACAGAAGTTTGGCGTGCCGGGCAGGTTATTTCTGACCAAGTGGCGCCGAGAGTTGGTGGCGGGAACATCCCACTGCTGATCGGGGTCAACCGCCAGGACGTAGCGGCCCCCAACAGCGTCTGGGACATCAAGCCGGGTTTCGGTCAGCCATTCGTACAGGAACCAAATTCGGCGAGCATAGCTTCCGGTTGGCTTTGCGCGCACTAGCTCCTCGATATCGGTCGGCCCCGTCGTGAGGAAAAGCCGCTTGAGGACAGCGAGGTCGAGGCCTTCATACTTGAGAGCAAACGTGAGGTGCCCTTCGAGCGTCGCGTGCGGCGCATGGCGGGGGGTTAGGATGCGCCAGGCTTCTGCTTCGACCACTCGGTGGCGCTCGCCTGTCGCGGAGAGGGTTCGCGGCAGGGGTACGGACAGGCCATAGCGGTCGATGAGTGCACTGTATCCTGCTGGGGTTGCCCGCTCGGGGAGGCGCCGTTCCTGAAAAACGGACACTGGTCCTGAAAAACATTTTGTCATGGATAACCTTGTGAAAAATGGCCACACGTCCTGAAATTCGGCATGGCAAGCTATCTACTATGAAAAATCATTGTAGCGCATGAAATTTGATAGTTCAATGATTATTCCAATGATAAACGATTAAATTTAAGGTGAAACCCTGAAAACTCACTGAGAGATTATGTAGAGTTCCAGGAGCAGGCGCAAAATCACCGGAGATGCCAGAATTGGCCCGATAGCTCAGCGGTAGAGCGGGCGGCTGCCGAGCTCCCG
>JADFNR010000112.1 GCA_022563275.1 Chloroflexota bacterium
AAGGAGGCCGATGATGGCCTTGGACATCACCGCCGCGCAGGGCGCGATGACCGGCGCCAGGTACATCGAGAGTCTCAGAGACGGCCGCGACGTCTGGCTGGACGGAGAGCGGATCGATGATGTTCCAACCCACCCGGCCTTCTCCGGAATAGTCAATGAGCTGGCCCGCATCTATGACCTACAGCACACCGGTGAGTTCCAAGACGTGATGACCTTCGTCTCCCCGGATTCGGGCAATCGTTGCAGCGTGTCCTGGCTGATCTCCCGGTCGGAGGACGACCTAAAGAAGAAAAGACGGAACAGCGAGGTCTGGACCAGCCAGAGTTGGGGGCAATTGGGCCGCAGCCCAGACGTGTTGGCGCCGTACATCATATCGCTGTACAAATCGCGCGGGAAACTTAGCTCCGTGAAACATCCCCACTGCGATTTCGGCGAGAACGTGGTCAACTACCACCGCTACTGCCAGGAGAACGACCTATTCCTGACCCACGCATTGGGAGACCCCCAGGTCGACCGCAGTGAGCAACCCCAGAACGAACGCCGGGCCCAACAAGAAGAAGACCTGGCGTTGCACGTGGTCGAGGAAACCTCGGATGGGATAATCGTCACCGGCGGCAAGCAACTGGCCACCGCCGCGCCCATCAGCAACGAGACCTACGTTTCTCTCTCGGCAACCTTCACCCAGCGGTCCGACCCCAAGTTCATCCTTGCCTTCTCCATACCGACCAACAGTCCCGGTATGAAGATCCTGTGCCGGGAGCCCGTTTCCCTTTGGAACGGGAGCTACGGCCATCCCCTGGGCGTGCCCTACGACGAACAGGACAGCATGCTGTTCTTCGACAACGTCCTGGTTCCGTGGGACCGGGTGTTCATGCTCTACGAGTCGGGCCCCTTGCTCCGGGATTTCTCCGCGGGGATAAATTTCTCCGAATGGGCCAATCTCTGCCGGATCCACGAGCGCATGAAACTCATGACGGCGGTGGCCACCATGATCGCCGAGGCCATCGGGGTGTTGGATTACCGTGAAGTAGCCGCCAAGGTCGGCGAGATGGTCACCTACACCGAGATGTGGCGCCACGCCATGGACGGCGTGGAGCACGGCGCCCGCATGGGAGAGGGCGGCGTGATGTCTCTGGGGTCGATGTCCGGCATGAACATCTACTTTACCCAGACCTCCGCCAGGATGGTCCAGATATTGCGGGAGGTGTCTGGCTCCGGCTTGATAATGCAGCCCAGCGAGAACGACCTGGCCAATCCGGAGTTGCGGCCCTATCTGGACCGGTACATGCGAGGCAAGGGCGTGGACGCCGAATACAAGTCCCGGCTGTACCGCCTGGCCCATGACCTGGCGGTCTCCTCCTCCGGCATGCGCCAGGAGATATACGAGTACTGGCACGGCGGAGACCCCAACCGGAACCGGATCAACCTGCTCCGGGGCTACGACCAGAGCGAGATGAGAGGGCGGATCGAGGACCTTATCTCCCGGCCCCTGCCTCACGGCTAGTGAGACTCGAAGATCTCCTGGAACTCGGCGATCTTGGCCAATAGGGCGTCCTTCTCTTTGGACGTTGGATTCCGGGGGTCTTTGGCCTTGGGAAACCGGCCCAGTTTTAGCATCGACGCCATCAATAGCAGCCGGGCCTTGTTGGCGTCAAGATTGCTGCCCGCGATGCTCAGGTCGTGCATGAAGCCGGGCACCCTTCCGCCTGGGTCCGAGCGGCCCACCCGGACCACCGGCAGCCCGCTGTAGACGGCGATGGCCAGAGCGGCCATCTGGGAAGTAGACCCCAGACCGTAAGGTGAAGTGCCCTCAAGCACCAGGCCATGGAGCTTGGGGGATTTTTCGTCCGGGTTTCTCTGGTCGGCCAGAGCCTTGGCGATCCGCGCCAGGATGTCCACCTCTTGGTCTGGGTCCAGACTATCGTCCTCGCCCATATATGAGGCCTGCTTAACGATGTTTACCCGGGGGATGGCGGTGGGCAGAAGGCCGCCCCCGGAATCTTTTATCCTGACGCCCACAGAGCCCGAGTCCCCGGTGGTGTCCGTGAAAATCACGTCGGCCGGCAGCCGGGTCAGGTTCACGTCCGACGATGCAGTGTGCTTGTAGTTGGGCCGGTACCAGATGGTCACTGGAGGCCCAACCGTCCCCAGGATTCCCCCATGGCCGCCGGTTGCTTTGTAGTTGCCGGGCCGGTCGTCCGCTTTTTTGAATTCCCGGGCGGCGTAGATTCTTTCATCCTGAACGCCCACCGCCCCCATGCCGTTCACTTGACCGGATAGGATCACCTCCACGGCATCGACGATGTTGCGGTCGCCGTCGTTGGCCAACTGGCCGTGGGTGCGCTGGGAGGCGCAGCAGGTGAGGGGGAGCTGAGTATCGATCAGCAGACTGAGCCAGTAGGTTGTTTCTTCGACGGTCGGGCTTCCCTCCAGCCAGATGGCCCCGGCGAGACCGCTTTGGGCCAAAGTCCGTTGGACCGTGTTGGTGACTCTGGCCAGGTCCGAATAGCGGGGACGGCGGCTCATGGGAAAGGGTTGGTAGGGAAAGTAGTCCTCTCCGGCCTTTTCACCCAGTTCCGTGTACCCTGCCGGAGGCAGGGCCCTTATGAACTCAAAATCGGCTTTTCGGTCAAGTAGATTGCCCTCCCCGTGCTCATCGCGGCCGGCGATGCTGCGGTCGATGTCGGCGAAAACCCGTGAGGCGTCGGGATAGAACGACTGCCTCCCGCCATATCCGATGGCGGCGTTGGTCATGTCACCGGCCTCAAATGGGGCCCCCGTTCCGGACCCATCTTTGCGGCGGGCCATATAGGGCAGGAGAAAGGGGCCGTCTTCCGGGTGCAGTTCCACCTCGTAGTAATCTTTGCCGTCGTCGAAGTACACCCCCTTGGCGTCTTCCTCCATGGGATGGGCGCTGAATTTCTTGATCCGGACGGTAACCGGCTCGTACAGGGACTGGGCCACCAGATGGTCGAACCGGCCCGGCAGATTTCTATCGCCATCGGCACGGCCTTTATTGCTGGTGACCAAATTTGGTGAGTTGGCGATGGTCGACGTGGGCCCGGAGAATACGGCGATCTTCGGCTTGTCCATGACGTCCCCCTCAATCTAGATTGTGAACCGGCGCCCCGGTGCGGATTAAAGCCCGGGCGCCCTCAGACGGTCGGCCTCTGCAGAACGCTCTGGTCTACCTTGCGGAGTATCAGTTGGCCGTCGTTGCCATCGCCCAGAAGCTCGCCGTTGTCCACCATGATCTTGCCCCGCAGGATCACGGTTGTGGGCCACCCCTCGACCTCCCAGCCCTCCCAGGGGCTGTAGTCGCGGACGTGCAGGTCAGACATGGCCAGGCTCTTCTTGACAGCGGGGTCGATGATTGCGAAATCGGCGTCGCTGCCCACCGCGATGGCGCCCTTGCGCGGGTACAAACCTAGTATCTTGGCGGCGTTGGTGGACGTGATGTCTGCGTAGCGCTCAAGGGACATGCCGCGCTTGACCACGGCCTCGGTATAGTTGATACCCATGCGTATCTCGATGCCCACGTTGCCGCCCCGGATGTCCAGGACGTTTTTACCTTCGATCTTGTCCAGGTAGGTGGTGAAGCTGCTATCGGTGGCCGTGAAAGACAGGTCGCTCTTCATGATCCCGTCCCACAGGCTGTGACGGTCCTCCTCGGGCTTCAGGGATGGGTAGGTGTGGTACTTCATGCCGTCGGGTTCTTTGTACCGTTCAGCGCCGAAGGACAGGGCCAGGGTTAGCACCTCCCCGTACACCGGCTGCCCGTTGCTCCGGGCCTCGGCGATGACGTCCATCCCATCCTTGGCGGTGACGTGGACGAAGTACATACCCGTTCCGGCCCGCTCGGCCATGCGGACCACGTTGCGGAAGGCGAAGTCCTCCACGTCCTTGGAATGGATCAGGTGCACGTTGTGGTAGTCCCAGATGCCCCGTTGCTGGGCCATCAGGTAGTTGTACATCACCAGTTCGTCGTCCTCGCCGTGGACGGCCAGCACGCCCCCGTGGCGGGTGATCTGTTGCATCAGGTCGTACAGCCGGCCGGTGTCTATCCGGCCGATGGGCGTGAGGCTGGTGCCTGAGGCGCCGGGGGGACGTATATTGGTGGTGAATATCTTCACGCTGGGAAAACCCGCCGCGACCAGTTCGCCGAACCGGGCTATGGAGTCGGGAGTGTTGGAATTGCGGTAGATGCAGTGGGTGGAGTAGTCGGTGTAGGCCTGGCCCTGCCAGACCGACATGTAATCGTGGATGCCGGCGGCCAAGTCGCCTTCGTTGGGCACCGGAGCAAAATCAACCACGGTGGTGGTCCCGCCCCAGATGGCGCCAATGGAGTGCACGGCGGGTCCAGCGTTGGGCGTGCCGGGCACCGATTCCCGGGCGCCGGGCTGCAGGTTGGCGGCAGCGTGGGCGTGGGCTTCGACACCGCCTGGGACCACGATCCTGCCGGCGGCGTCGATCAGCCTGACGCCCTCGGTGGGCAGGACTCCGGGCATGGCGACGGCGGCGATCTTCTCGCCTTCCAAACCGATGTCCCAATCGCCGACACCGGCGGTTGTGACCACTTTGCCGCCTTTGATCACCGTATCAATCATGGCGCGGCTCCTTCATGGCCCGCGAATATGGCCGATTAAGAATGGCGCTTGGCCCTACGTTATGTCATGAAGGGCCGAAGACGGGGACATTCTAGCACCATGTTCGAGCCCAGATGGGCAAGAACATGAAGGCGGACCTGGAAAGCGGCGGCTAACCGGCCTCTACTGCCAGCTTTTGGCCTTGGGCAGATGGTCCATGGCGGGCATGGGCTCCACGTGCTGGGTCACTATGTTCATGACGCCATCCCGCCTGGAGACCTGGCCGCGGATGATCAGCAGCGGCTCCTTGATGACCTGACGGTACTTGGCGAACTCGCTGGGCCACACCACCAATGGGATGTGGCCGAACTCATCTTCCAGCGTGAGAAAGACCGCCTTGGCCAGGGGCCGTTGCCGGCGTATCACCAGTCCGGCCACGGTGACGATGTCGCCGTCGGCCTTGGCATCGATGTCGCGGCTGGATAGTATCCCCGGTCTCAGATGGGGCCGGGCCAAGGCCATCAGGTGACCCTTCGGGTAAAGACCCAAGATGCGGTATTCCTCGCCCATGGTCTCCCACTGGCTCTGCTCGGGCAGTTCCGCCATGTCCTGTTCCACCGGCAGCGGCAGGGGCTGCTGCGTGTTGATGGGCCGATAGCGCAGACCCACTTCCCACAGCGCCTGCCGGCGGCCCGTTTTTCCCGCAGTCCCTGTTGTTCCTATAATCTCTGCCGTTAATGCATCAAAGGCCCCGGCGGTCACCAGGTTCTCAATGGCCTCCCGCTGCAGTCCGGTGCGCTCCATGGCGTCGGCCAGGCTCTTGAACGGCCCTCCCCGGTCCCTGGCCGCCACCGCCTGGGACGCCGCTGCGTCTCCCATCCCGCGGACGTAGCGCAGCCCCAGCAAGAGTGACTCGTCCTTGATGACGCATCGCTCCCGGCTGTGGTTGATGTCGGGGTTCAAGACGATGATACCGTGGCGTTTGGCGTCTTCCTTCAGGGTCTCGGTGTTGTAGAAACCCATGGGCTGCTGGTTGAAGATGGCGACGTAAAATTCCAATGGGTAGTAATACTTGAGCCAGGCCATGTGGTAGGCGGTTGCGCCAAAGGCGAAGGCATGGGACTCGGGAAACATGTAGTGGCCGTTGAACTTCTTGAATATCCGCTGGGCGGCGTCCTCCGGGACACCCAGCCCAGCGGCCCCGTCCCGGAACTTCTCCCAGTAGTGGCGTATCAGTAGATCGTTGTTGCGCCGCCCGAAGGCCCGGCGCAGTTGGTCGGCCTCCAGCCCCGTGAAGCCGGCCACGTCCATGGCCACCCGGTTCACCTGGTCTTGGAACAGGATGATACCCAGGGTCCGCTCCAGGGCCCGCTGCTCCAGGGGGTGGTCATAGTCCCAGGCGATGCCTTCGGAACGGCGTTGGATGAACTGAGTAACGCCGTCGTTCACGCCCACGCCGGGCCGCACGGCGCCCACCTCGTAGGCCATGTCGGTCAGGTTCCAGGGCTTGATGCGGGGCACGGTCTGCATCTGGGCGGCCGACTCCACCTGGAAGACGCCGATGGTGTCGGCCCGGTGCATGGTCTCGTAGACGGCCCGGTCGTTGAAGTCGATGCGGCTCAGGTCGATGTAATTGCCCTCCCGCTCTTCGATCATCAGCAGGCATTCTTGCATCTGAGACAGCGCGCCCAGGGCCAGGAAGTCGATCTTCACGAACCCGGCATGGGCGATGCTGTCCTTGTCCCAATGGCAGATGTAGCGGCCGGCGATGGCCGCCTGCTGCACCGGCACGATGTCGATGAGGGGCGATGAGCTGATGATCATGCCGCCGGGGTGTTGGGCCAGGTACTTGGGAAAGCCGTCCAACTGGGCCGCCATCTCGATCAGGTCTCGCCAGCCCGGCGCGTCCACCTTGTCCCGGTACTCGGGCAGTTGGAGCATCTCCAGTTCCAGTTCCTTGGCGTCGTGGGAGTCGACCCGCTTGGCCAGCTTGTCCACGCCCTGGGCGGGCAGGCCCAGGGCTTTGCCCAGGTCTCGGATGGCGCCCTTCATCTGGTAGGTGCTGATCATGCCGGTTAAGGCGGCCCGGTCCCAGCCCCACTTCCGGTGCACCCGGAGGATCAGTTCCTCCCGGATATTGCGGGGAAAGTCCAGGTCTATGTCGGGCACCGAGCCCAGGTCGTCGGATAGGAACCGGTCCAGGGACAGGTTGTATTCCAGCGGGTCGATGTGGGAGAGGCCGATCAGATAACCCACCAGCATGGCCACCGACGAGCCCCGTCCCCTTCCCGGCGGGCGTTCCTCCAGGGGTATCTCGGCGTCGCTCAGGCCCATCTCGATCATGATCTGCCGGGCCATCTGGATGATCTCGTAGTAGATCAGGAAGAATCCCGCCAGGTTGTGTTTCTCGATCAGGCGGAACTCCTCTTGTAAACGGTCTTGTACTTTTTGCCGGTCTTGGGCCGTCTGGTTGGCGCCGCCATAGCGGCGCTGGGCAGCCTGGCGGCACAGGTCTTCCAGATGGCTCTGGGGAGTGGCGCCCTGGGGGACCGGGTAGTCCGGGAACTTGTAGGCCAGGTCCTTGGTCAGGTCGAAGGAGCAGCGCTCGGCGATGCGGAGGGTGTTCTTGATGGCCTCAGGGCATCGGGAGAACAGGGCGGCCATCTCCTCGGGAGATTTGAGATAGAACTGGTTGTTGGCCCGGCGTTCTTTGTGGGTCTCCTCCAGGCTGCGGTTGTGCTTGATGGAGACCAGGGCGTCCTGCAGCCGGTGGCGTTCCGGCACGTGGTAGTGGACGTTGTTGGTGGCCACCGTGCCGACGCCCAGCTTGCGGGCCAGGTCGATGAGCCGCCGGTTGCGGCTGGTGTCTCCCTGCACCAGGTTCTGCTGCAGTTCCACGAACACGTTGTCCGTGCCGAACCAGTCCAGGTACTGCCTCAGTTGGGTCTCGGCCTCGGCGTAGCGGCCCTCCGTCAAGAGGCTGGGCACCCGCCCCGCGCGGCAGCCGGTCAACAGGATCAGGCCATGGACCCGTTCGGGCAGATACTTCAGGTCCAGGGCGGGGTTTCTGCGGTCGCTGGAGATGTAGGAGTAAGAGATGAGGTTGGAGAGCTGGCTGTAGCCCTCCTGGTTCTCCGCCAGGAAGGTCAGGTGGGAGCCGTCCTTGCCGTCCTCCCCATCTTTAATAGTCATCTCCACACCGGTGATGGACTGAATATCGAGGGTCTTGGCCACCTGGGCGAAGTGCATGGCCCCGCACAGGTTGTCGTGGTCGGTCAGGGCCAGCGCGCGGTGCCCCAGATCACGGGCGCGCACCAGCAGGTCCTCCACGGAGGAGGCCCCCTCCTGGAAGGAATAGTTGCTGTGGCAGTGTAGTTCGGCGTACATAAAAAAGCTGTCAGTTATCAGCTTTCAGCAGTCAGCTTTTTTGGGTGGTTTTTTAAGGTTTGGATGAAGGATGTGAGCATTCTTTTTATCTCGGTGGTGTCGGCTGAGAGAGGTGTGTGCTCCTCAGTGGATAAAAAACCTAGGTCTCGACTCAATAGCAGGTGGTACTCCAACTCGCTTGCCGAACCCCTGGCAATCTGGAGGAAACGGGCTAGCTCGGCATCGCCCTCTCGACCGCAACCTTCTGCAATGTTGGCTGGAATCGAAGCGCTGGCACGTCGAATCTGCCCCGTCAGCCCGTACAATTCATCTTTCGGGAACTTACCGGTCGCCCGATAAACGGAAAGAACCAACTGATGGCCCTTCTCCCATACCTTCAACTCTCTAAAATCTTTCATACAAACCCTCCCCGTCTCATTGCTGACTGCTGACCGCTGAGCGCTGAGAGCTGTTAACTGCCAGCTTCACCGCCCCCCCTCTGCCAGTACCACTGGGCGTTTAGCTGGTCCCGGAAGATGGTTAGGCGGCGTTCGTCTTGGGTGGTTATCTGGTAGTAGCGGCGGGATATGGGACGCTCACGCCACCATTCGTCATCCACCTGCCATAGGTCGTTGATCGCGGTGACAGCCAGCGAGGCGGCCGCCAGGCTTCGGCCCCCTTGTGCCAGCCGGCGGGAACGGGTTGGGCGGCTGGAGCGGGCGGGCGGCAGGGTAACGGAGACCGGCCGCTCCAGCCCGTCCTCAACAACCTCTATGGGGACCGGCAGGTTCAGAGAGCGAAACTGCAGGCTCTGGTTTACGGCCCCAGACGTTGCGGGCGTTAGGGCCTTGGGGGTTACGGCCTTAGGGGTTACGGATCGAAGGGGACCAGCGCCTGGCGTCTTTCTGGTATGCGCGACCACGGCTCTATCTCCTTCATCTGGTAGATGGGCGGTTTGCCGCCAAACAGGGCTTCCAACTGACGCATCATCTCCTTCAATTGCTCCTGCTTGCGGACGTCGGAGAAGAGGTTGGCCTGGATGCCCGACTCGCCGGTGAACCCGGCCAGGGTGAGCTTCATGTCCTCCAGCGGTCCGGGCAGGGTCACGCTGTCCAGCCGGCTTTTCAAGGCGAACAGGGCCCGGTCTTTACTGCCCAACGCCTCTTTGAACCCGAAGCGTTTCACCCAGGGCGGCAGCCGGTACACGTGGCTTTCAATGGTGGCGGTGCGGACGTAGCGTCCGCCGATCTCCGGCCGGGCAAAGGCACGGCCCAGCAGTGTTCCCAGGGCCGTCAGGATAGGGGCCCAGGTGACGGTGGGCGATGGGAAGGTCAGGGACTCTTCCACGACCTGTTGCGGCCGGTGGGGCGTCAGTGGGCTGTTGTCCACTCCGCTAGCCAGCAGCCAGGCCCGCCGGCCTTCGGCCCCCAACTGGGCTTGGACCGCGCCCTCCGGCAGGGCCGACAGTTGGCCCAAGGTGTGGATGCCAAAGCGGTGCAGCCGGGTCTTATTGGCCCATGACAGAGGCAGCAGGCCGATGGAAAGTCCGCCCAGGAAAGCCGCCATGCCCGCTGAATCGCGGGGCACTCTGATGGCGCGCCCTCCCTTGGCGGTCACCGCGGCGACGTAGGCCGGGAATTTCCCCCCCGCCACGCCAACCCGGGGGTTGAACTCCGGAGGCGCCGCCTGGAGCAACGACGCAATAACCCGCGCCTCTCCCCCGTACATCAGTTCCAGGCCATCCAGACTCACATAGGCGCAACCAAGCCCGTCCCTTTCCACCACCGGGCTCCGCAGTTCCAGGGCCTGGGCCAGCTTGTCGAAGGTCTTGTTGTAGTAGGGCGCGTCGGCCTGGATCAGCGAGGCGTCCTTGCACCGGGCCATGGCTTCGGCCAAGGGCATACCGGCGCTCACGCCCCGGGCTTCCGCTGAGCTGTCCAGGACCAGGTCTTTGGAGCCGTAACTCTCGGTGATGATCACGGGTTTTCCCCGCAACTGGGGATAACGGCGCACCTCGGCTTTAACCGGAAGGTGGGTGACTAGCATGCAGGCTATGGAGCGGTCGGTCATTGGCTTTAAGCGTTCGGACCTTG
This sequence comes from Chloroflexota bacterium, assembly GCA_022563275.1. The sequence continues at coordinate 10,046 of JADFNR010000112.1, forward strand.
AGTCCGGTTGTGGCCCTTGTTTGAAGCTATTCCCTGGTGGGGGACGGATTATATAGAACGTTTGTGCGACATAACAACGTCCATAAGTCACCATCTTTGAACTTAGATGAAACTTTGGTTAGACAAAGTCTAAAAATGCGCTTCCGGACCGGCGACATTGAGAGCAAGAACCGGATAGAACAGCTCGGGGTATTGGGGTATTCTGGTGGCGTCAGAGAAACTTAAATCATCCTCCAGTTAGGAAACAGCATGGAGAAATGGCCCGCAGACCTGAATCCTGAAGCATTGGCCCGATGGGTGGGCCAACACTTCGACGGCACTTTGATGGACCACTTAGGGATGCGGGTCGTAGAAGTGAGTAAAGAGCGGGCGGTCGTCGAGATGCCGGTCCATCCGGGCCTTACGACACCGTCGGGCCACATCCACGCCGGGAGCATGGTCTCACTGGCCGACACCGCAGCCACCTTCGCCGCAATGGCAGTCTCAGAGCGAGCATTGGCGTTGGAAGAGATGCCGGTGGCGGTGAGCATCTCATCCCAGATCGTGGGCAACGTCCAGGAGGGCACGCTCCGGGCCGAAAGCACGGTGGCCCATCCGGGCCGCACCCTGGTGGTGGTGACCACTAGAATCACCGCCGACGGCGGCAAGCTGCTGGCCCTGGTCAACTCAAGCCATTACATCCGGCCGTCAGACTAAGCTCAAACGAGGGCCCGTGGGAACGATATGGTTGCTATTACAGAAAAGCACACCGGCCTAGACCCCGAGATGTGGGAGGCGGTCCGGACCCGGGACTCCAGCGCCGACGGCCGCTTCGTCTACGCGGTTAGTTCCACCGGCATCTATTGCCGGCCCACCTGCCCCAGCCGCCGGCCCGCGCCCCACCGCGTTGCCTTCTTCACCGGGGCCGTAGAGGCGGAGGCCGCCGGTTTCAGGGCCTGCAAACGCTGCCTGCCGGACCAGGAGACTCCCAGAACCGGCCTGGTGCGCAGGGTCTGCCGGTATATTCAGGAGCAATCGGAACGGTCAGGCCCGGTGCCCACCCTCGCCGAACTGGGCCGGGCCTTCGGGAGCAGCCCCTCACACCTGCAGCGGGTGTTCAAAGAGGCCACCGGGGTCACGCCGCGCCAGTATGCG
>JADFNR010000113.1 GCA_022563275.1 Chloroflexota bacterium
TTTTTAGACGCCCAAATGCTCGGGGCCCTGACCTTGGGGGTAGGTCCAACCAACGCTTACCGCCTGGTAGATGGTGCCGCTTCGCGCGATTGCCTAACTTTGACCCGGCTGTGGTTGGCGGACGAACTTCCGCGGAACAGTGAATCGAGAGTAATCGGATTGCTGTTCAAAGCTTTGAAACGAAACACGAGCCTCAGGTTCTTAATCAGTTACGCCGACCCAACCCAGGGGCATGTCGGAACGATCTACCAGGCGACCAATTGGATCTACACCGGTTTGTCCCAGGCTACACCACTCTACGATCTCGGGGACGGTAAAGCCCGTCATTCCCGGTCAGTTTCCCACGTTTACGGAACCCACTCTCTACGTCACTTTGCCGCCCGTGGCGTGAGGGCGAAACTAGTTTCTCAAAGTCAAAAACACCGGTACATATTTTTTCTAGATACAGCTTGGCGCGAGCGTCTTAGGGTAAATGGGCAGCCTTATCCCAAACTGGAGGAAGAAGATGGAGGTCATTAATCTCCCCGTGGAGCAGCTTCGACCAGCACGGTGGAATCCTAACAAGATGGATCCCATTAGCTTGGCGCGGCTTAATGAATCGATTCGACGCTACGGCGTGGTTTCCAATCTGGTGGTACGGCCACTTTCCGACGGCGAATTCGAGGTGCTCTCGGGCAACCACCGTCTTGGATTGCTCACGGAGTCTGGCGAAGCAACTGCGCCGTGCGTAGTGGTGGACTTGAGCGATGCCCAGGCCAGGCTATTGGCCCAAGCCCTGAACCGAATCCAAGGCAACGACGACCTGGGTCTCCGTGCCGAGTTGGTTCGTGATGTCCTCAAGGAATTGGCGCAAGAAGAAATCTTATCACTGTTGCCAGAGTCTGCCGAAAGCTTGGCGGCCCTTTCGTCCTTGGGCCAGGAGGATATGGCCGAGTATCTAAGGGCCTTTGAGTGCAATCAGGCGGCGCGCCTCAAACACTTTAACGCCCAGCTAACTTCGGAACAGCAGGAGGTTGTAGAGAAAGTCCTTAATCGATTCACCAGCCAAGCGCAAGAGCGCCTGCATGAAAACCCTAATGTCAGAGGCGCATCAATCTATCTGTTGTGCTTGAATTACTTAGAAAGGAATCAAATCGAAAATGAATAAAGCACAAGCAAAACTGCCTTGCCCGGTCTGCCAGGCCCCCATGGCCCTTCGGACCTGTCAGGGTCGCAAATCAGGGAAACCTTCTTTGATGTTTATATGCCCTCATGACGGTCGTCACTTTAGAGGTTTTATCACCGACCAGAATTACGTTGCGGGTGTCTTAGCCCGTCTTGAGGGGCTTAAATCCATCGGAACCGCCGAAGTCGTTTCAGTTGACGGAGCGGCCTACCCTGATCCCTCTAAAACTAATTTGAAGCAGGCCAATAGACCGATTACGGAGAATCTCAACGATGACCTCCCCGCCTAACAATATCCTCGGCCCTCCCGGTGGGTGGATGACGGTGAAAATGGGTTGACTTGTATACACAGGCGTATACACTGTGGCGCCGCGGACGGACCCATTGACGATGAGAATGAATCCCATCAAATCGAAATACGCCACTTCATCGACGCCCTGGCCGAGATTGCCCTGGCGGTGGCCCGCAGGAAGGAGGGATTAGAGCCATGAGAGCCGTGGCATACATCAGGGTCTCCAGCCAGGACCAGGTGGCCGGATATTCACTGGATGCCCAGGAACGTTCGTTTAACGAGCTTTGCCAGTCCCGAGGATGGGAGCCGGTGGGGATCTACCGGGAGGAGGGCCGCAGTGCCCATACCGATTCCATCTCCAAAAGGCCGGTCTTCAAGCAACTGCTCGAGGACTCTGCTCAGGGGCGCTTCGACACCGTTGTGGTGCACACCTTAGACCGCTGGGCTAGAAACACCCAAATTGCATTGGAATCCCTCGGCATACTGGCCAAGAGCAACGTGACCTTGGTATCCATTACCGAGAACATCGACTACTCCACCGCCCAGGGCCGACTGCTGACGACGTTGCTGGCGGGATTCGCCGAATATTTCAGCGATTCCCTCAGTACTCACATCAAAAAGGGACTTGGAGAGCGCGCCCACAATGGCCGGCACTTGGGCGGGATTCCGTTCGGGTACCTCTCGTGTTGGGAAGGTCCTAAAGGTGGCCGCCTGCTCTCCTGCGATACCGAGCATCCCGGTGGACTCCATTTAAATCTTGCCGAAGCTAAAGCTGTGAGTGAGCTTTTCCGGCGCTATTCCTCCGGTCACGCCACGCTGAGTCAGTTGGCCGGCTGGATGAATCAAGAAGGATTCCGAACCAGAAACATGCACCGACGTAGGGATGAAGACAACGGCAAGGCGGCGGGGTCGCGTATGTTCACCACGGCTTCGATACGGGGAATCTTGCACAATCCTTTCTACGTCGGGAAGATTAAACACCATGAACAGTTGTTACCCGGCTCCCATGAAGCCTTGGTGACAGAGGATGTGTTCCAGACCGTTCAAATCACTATGAAACGTAATTCTGGCCGCTCTGAAACTCTCCATTCAAGGCCCGAAAGAGAATACCTACTGAAGGGACTCATCAAGTGCGCACATTGCGGTCTACCGATGTGGGCGCAGACCTACAGCAATGGACGCCGCTATTACCGGGAGCAGAAGGGATCTAGGGGATCGGGATATTGCGTCAGAAATAGTCGGTCCATGCCTTGCCAGGTGCCAGACGAACAGATTTCCAAGATTGTCGGTGCTATCGTCCTTCCTGAAGCCTGGATGGATCGAGTTCTGGCTAAGATCCACCTAGCCGACGAAGTCAACAGGATTGGACAGGAGCGCTTACAAGCCGAACAAAGGCTCAGACGATTAGGTAGGGCCTACGTCGACGGTATTTACTCGGACGATGACTATCGGCGGGAGAAGCGCTCTCTCGAGGAATCCATAGCAGGTCTGGTGGTTCCGGGTGTCGACTCCGCTAAAGAGGCTGGAGAGCTATTAGAAGACCTGCCAGCGCTATGGGAAGCTGCAACCTTGGCCGAACGACGTAAGTTGTTGTTGACGATGCTTGATGCGGTCTACGTAGACACGGTTGATGAAAAGACCATCGTGGCTATCCGGCCAAAACCGGCTTTCCGGCCTTTGTTCGAGATTGCGACTACGCGGGCGAAGAGCGGGGTAGTGCTAATAAATCAGACGCCCCAGACTCAAGATGAGCCTGAGGCGTCTGAACCGTGTTTCTGGTGGAGACGGGGGAGAGTCGAACTCCCCGTCCAGAAGAGACCATAGATCGGATGTACTACAAGCTTATTCGGTGGTTTATTCCTCGCCCCTTGGAGGCACCACCGACGGAGCCTCTGTGGGGACAGCCGGTTTTTCTTAGGCCGCCGTTACCGGCGTGGGGCGGTCCGCATCCCGGATTTATAGCGCCTGGCCTCCCCGATTCCAGGAATACCGGAGAGCAGACGTAGCCGCTTTAGGCGGCTAGAGCGAATTCACGTTCGCCAATTGTTTTCGCCACCGGATTTACGAGGGAGATGGCATCCTCGGCTTGCAATCCGCTACGGAACGCCCCTGTCGAACCCGCGCGTCCCCTTGCTTCTTTATATTGTCCCACAGCAATCTCCAGGAGGTCAACGATCCGATGCCCGTGCCATGCCGCCGGTGGTGATCGCACTCTGGCGAGCCAAGCCCGGTGACCCCGGTGCCTTGCCCAGCCGGATGACCCCTCTTTAAATTCGCCACATGAAACGTAATCTAAGGCGCGGCGACCGGATAAAGATCGAGGGTGGGCGGTATGACGGCGCGGTTGGAACGGTGGACAGCGCGGTCTATCAGCGGACTGAAGACCACCCCAACGAGTTACACCACGGCTACCACATCATATTGGACTGCGGCCGGGTGGTGACGGTGCGCAAGGGCCAAGTAAGGGCGAGATGACCGTCTCCGGGCCTCTCAGACCAGGCGCATGGTCCCTCCAACATTCAATGATGGACCCGTCGAGTCCATCTGCCTGGGCCGGCAGGCGCTTACAGCAAACCGGTTGATGTTAAATAATGCCGATAGCATACGAGAGATGCGCATCCCACAGAGAGACAGGAAGCAAACCAAAACCGGTGCATGGCCCAGGAATGCCTGATCGTCCTTGGCCAGCCCCAAGCCCGGCGCCCAACGCTACCGGCCTTTCTCTGTTGCGTGCTCCATGCCAATTTTTACTTCCGCAGCGGAATATCGTGACGCACATCACTGCAGTCCCTTTGTCTCCATAGGAGAACCGGTACCATGAACTGGCTAGATCTCGTAATCGTCATCATCGTCGGCGTGAGCGCATTCATGGGGCTCAAGATCGGCTTGATCCGCGCTGGACTCACCGCATTGGGCGTATTCGTGGGCAGCATGCTTGGCGGCCAACTCAGCGACGACATCGGCCGTCTATTCTCAGGCATCGACGAAGGCAGCGCCGTCGCGACGGTGATCTCGTACGCCATCATCATCATGATCTGTCTGACGGCCGCGGCCGCCGCATCGGTCGTGCTGCGTAAGGTCGTGTCCATTCTTCTGATGGGCTGGGCGGACAAACTTGCCGGAGTGGCGTTGGGGTTGGTTGCCGGCGCGGTCATCTCGGCGGGCATCATCATGGGGATGGCGAACCTGACCTATAGCTCCGAGGTAGGAGACGAACTAGCGACCAAGGTCCTTAACTCCACCTTGGACACGGAAAAGGCCAAGAAACGGCTGGAGGACGGACTGACTCAGTCGGCCCTGGTGACGGCATTCGTTGATGTCGTCGAAATCGTCCCGTCCAGCACACTATGGTTCGTTCCAACCAACTTCAAAAGCGCCTTGAATGTTTTAAACCAACGGCAATCGCCGGGCGGCGGCTGAATCAGCGGCCTTAATCCAGCCTGTGCCCCAAACCGGACGATCTGGGTCCAAGCAGTTAAGCCCTGATGAAGTCCGCATAATCACTTGGCGCATCTACGTTACCAGTGACTGTCTTGGGCTGGATTCCCGGCGGTCCCGGCTTGATCTGAGCTATCATTGCTCACAGCGATGATCCGGCAGGAGCAACGACGTGGCCGACTGGAACCCAGCCCAATACCTACGCTACGGCAGTGAACGGCTAAGGCCGGCCCTGGACCTGATGGCCCGCATCCAGGTGGACTCTCCCGAAACGGTGTACGACCTCGGCTGCGGCACTGGGACGATCACAGGGATATTGAAAGAGCGGTGGCCCGATGCACAGGTCACCGGGGTCGATTCCTCGGCCAGCATGTTGGAACGGACCAGAGACCTCAAAACTGGGGTCTATTGGCAACACGCCGACCTCAATGACTGGCAACCGCAGAGCCCGGCCGACGTTGTGTACTCCAACGCGGCGCTGCATTGGCTGGACGGCCACGACAAGCTGTTTCCCCGGCTCATGGACGCCGTCAAGCCCGGCGGGGTATTGGCGGTGCAGATGCCGGAGAATTTCAGCGCGCCCAGCCATACATCAATCGCCGATACGGTCCGGGAGGGAGATTGGCGAGAACGATTGGCGCCTTTTCAACGGGAGCAGCCGGTGGCCGAACCATTATTTTATTACGATCTGTTGAGCGGGCTCTCCAGCTCGATCGACATGTGGGAGACCACCTACATGCACATCCTGGAAGGCGAGGACCCGGTGGTCGAGTGGACCAAGGGCACCATGCTCCGCCCGCTGCTGGACAACCTGAGCGAAGCAGAGGGGTCTGCGTTTCTGCAGTCGTACACCGAGAAAGTGGCGAAAGCCTATCCACACCGCGCCGACGGCAAGACGGTGTTGCCATTCAAGCGCCTCTTCATCGTGGCTGTGAAGCAGCAGACGGTTAGATGACCGTGTGCTGGCAAACAAAAGAGGCCCCGGCAATAGCCGGGGCCTCTTCCAATCTCGCGGTGTGAGGTTTTTGTCGGGCAAAAAAATTCGCCTCAACTTTTGTTGTTGAAGCGCTTCGGCTATCTTAGCATACTGAACACCAAGTTGTCAACCTTTTACGCCTAGATCCATATAATAGGCAATTTCTGGCCGCATTGCCCAGACCGGTATGGGCGTTCTCCCACTCCTCATGTAGAATAGCTGTGCCTTACCCGAGGTTCATCTGAGAGCCCGGAATCTCCCACCGGAGGGCCCCAATGCCGGACCTAACTTCTCTCGCCGCCCCGGCGGGCGCGCTGCTAAAGGAACGCAACCAGAACATCGCCGTCGCTGAATCGTCCTGCGGTGGTCTCATCTCCGCGGCGCTGGTGTCGATACCGGGCGCGTCCAACTATTATGTGGGCGGCAGCACCATCTACACCCGAGTGGCGCAGAAGGGACTGTTACTGGTCCCCGACGAGACCATGGTAGGCATGCGGGCCAGCAGCGAACCGTATGCGTTGCTCAATGCCCGCACCATCCGCGACGCCCTGGGCACCGTCTGGGGATTGGCCGAGACCGGGGCGAGCGGTCCAACGGGAAACCGCTACGGAGATTCTTCCGGCCACGCTTGTTTCGCCGTGGTTGGACCGGTTGAGAAGGTCATCACCCTGGAGACCGGCGACACCGACCGGGAAAAGAATATGTGGGTGTTCGCCAAGGCGGCGCTGGACCTATTGATCGAATGCTTGAACGAGTCCAAATAGGTCTCTTTAATCAAATGCCCGACTCGGTCCAAGTAGCTCTTATTTGGGGGCGAATTTCGGCGATGGAGAACGATTCATGACCGTCGTGGAATCCAGATTGGCCGAAATGGGATATACGCTTCCCGATCCTCCACAACCCATCGGCAACTACCTGTCTGCGTCTCGCAGTGGAAACATCATGTGGATGGCCGGTGTGGGCTCGCGCCGGGCGGACGGGTCGCGCATCAGCGGCAAGCTGGGAGCGGACCTCACGGTGGAGCAGGGTTACGAGGCAGCTCAGTGGTGCGCGTTAAACCTGTTGGCCCGTATGAAAATGGAGTTGGGAGACCTGGACCGTGTCACCGGCATCCTCAAGGTCGTGGGGATGGTCAATAGCTCTCCGGACTTCGAAGAACAAGCCAAGGTAGTGGACGGTGCGTCGGACCTGTTCGTGGAACTCTTCGGAGAGGCCGGACGGCACAGTAGATCAGCGCCGGGGATGGCCGTCCTTCCGGGGAACACGGCGGTTATCGTCGATTGCGTCATCGAGGTCGCAGAAGGCTAACACCCGTTTCGATCTAGCAAAGCCGGGTTAGATAGAACCGGCGTGCACAGTATCACACCGAAAAAGCCACACGCCCTCAGCGTTAGACCGCCAAGGGCGTGTTTTTATTCGATTTTACTATTGGACTTGGGGACGGGTGAGGATCCCCAGGATCATTGGCTTAGTAGCGTCCGCCGCCGCCGCCGCCGCCGCCGCCAGTGCCGCCACCCTGCCGGCTGAAGCAATCGCTACAGTAGACGGGGCGGTCACCGCGGGGCCGGAACGGAACCGTGGCCTCATTGCCGCATTCGGCGCAGATAACCGTGTGCATCTCGCGGGGACCCCGGTCAAAACCGAAGCCGTCGGACGAACGGTTGGCACGCCTCGACTGTCGGCAAGAGGGGCACCGCTTGGGCTCGTTCGTGTATCCCTTCTCAGCATGATACGACTGATCGTCGGCTGAGAAGATGAACGACTGTCCACACTCCACGCATGTAAGATTTCTGTCCTGGTAGCTCATAGATGACTTCCCTGTTCTTGTAGAGTTGGCAAAAGTCTGGTCATCGAGACGCAAAGACGCGGAATGCTATAAGGAGACCCGGAGGGACGAAATGCCCGTGGATACCCGTAGACCGATCTAGTATGCCTATATAAAGACACAGAACACTGCCACCGGTTCGGAGTATAACATATATCACGATGCCCCGTAGGCTCAAAATGTCGATGTTTACCGAAGCGCGGCTAGTCTGGGAGCAGGCTTAACGCGTAGCGCCCAAGATCACCAGTATCACCCCCCCAACACTAAGCCCCGTGCCCGCCACCAACAGCCAGTCGATAACCTCCAAGCGCCGGAGGAAAATGCGGGCCAGCACCAGCGTGATCAAGGGCGTGCAGGCGTAGATGGGGCTCACCACGGTGACCGGGGCCCGGCTCAACGCCTGGAACAGGGAGGCCACCGCCAAACCCTGGAAGAGTCCGGCCAAGGCGCAGATCAAGAGGTATTTACCGGGCAGGGTCTGGATGCTGCTAACCACCTGCCGGTGCAGAAGAGCGGTCAGAATCACTGCGCCCACGGCCAGTGCCAGGCCCGCGGTGAGCAATGGGTCCACGATGCCGGAAACCACGTGCCTGCTGATGACGTCCCTGCTGGCGAAGGTGGCTGCTCCAAACAAGGCTAAAACGTACCCCAGGCGCCGCACATTCACGACCTGGCCGCCCACGTTTGAGCCAGTCCTGGGCACCACGACCAGAAAAAGGCCGGCGACGATGACCGGTGTTCCCAGGGTCACCAAGAGGTCCGGCCGTTCGCCAAGCAGGATCACGCCCAGGGCGAAGGCGATGACGGGCTGGACGCCGGACATGGTGACCGCCCGGGCCGCCCCCACCATTGAGATGGCGGTGACCAGCAGAACACGGGCCACGGGGTAAGCCATGATGCCCATGACCAAGATCCAGCCCATGGCCTCAAGTGACAGCGACCCGATCTCATCCAGTCTCAGGGCCAGGGCCAGGCCCGCCACCAATGCCACGCTGCTGAGCACAGTCAACAGCGCCGCCGTTGGCGGCGGCACTTTTTGGGTGCCCACCCTGACCAGGACGTTGCCGCTGGCGAATCCGCAGGCCGCCAGGAACGCAAAGGCGACTGCTACCGCCAAAGACCCCTCCAAACTTTCCTGATGTTAGCCCGGTCTAACTACGTATATGGCTCTGCCCGCACAGCCGGACTCAACGTTTCTTAAGCCGCCCAGTCCGCCACCCGTTCACCGATCATGATGGCGGTGGCGTTGGCATTGGCCCGGATGACCTGGGGCATGACCGAGGAATCGGCAACCCACAGACCCAGAAATCCCTTCACCCGGCACTGCTGGTCCACCACGGCCATGGGGTCTGAGTCGGGCCCGATCTTGCAGGTCCCGGACACATGCCTGGCCGTGCCCACCGTTTGCCGGATCCACAGATCCAAAGCATCGTCGCCGGCCAGAATCTCGTCGGACGGCGCCATCCTAAACTCGGATACGTCTTTGTAGGCGTCGGTCTCCAAGAGTTTCACCGCCAGCCGGATACCGTCCCGCATGCGGCGCATGTCTTCGGGATGGCTGAAATACCGGTAATCGAACCTGGGCTGAACGGTGGGATCGGAAGAAGCCAGCCGCAGGAACCCAGCCCCCGCCGGCAGCTCGATCACGCAGGATATCCGGCCGATGCGGTCGGGCAGGTCCTCTCCGGTGAAGGGGTTGAACACCGAACTGGTGGTCATCATCATGTCGTTGGATTCTTTGGATCCCTTGGCGGTATACCGCAAGGCGATGCGCACGCCCGAGGCGTCGGGCGCCAGCCTTATGCCCTCTTTCACCTTGAAAGATATGGGTGCGATGGGGTGGTTGCGCAGGTTGGCGCCGACTCCAGGGGTGTCCTGCAATACCGGTATGCCGAACTCCTCAAGTTGGTCCTTGGGCCCGATGCCCGAGAGCATGAGGATGTGAGGCGATTTTAACGCTCCGGCAGAGAGCACCACTTTACCGCTTTCCACGGTAAAGACCTCGCCGCCGCTCTCGACCTCCACTCCGGTGACCTGGCCTCCCTGGGTGAGTATCTTGCGGACGAATACGTTGCCTCTGATGGTGAGGTTGAGACGGTGCCGCATGGGCGCGAGGTGGGTGATGGCGGTGCTCATCCTAACCCCGTTCTTGCTGTTCATGGGCACGACACCCACACCCGTGGGGTTGACGCCGTTCATGTCTTCAGTGGTGTCATGCCCGTTCTGCAGACAGGCCGTGTGGAAGGCCGATTGGATGACAGGCCAGGTCTCGCCCACCTTGCGGCTGATGGGGAGCGGGCCGTCCGTCCCATGGTAGTCGTCTTTAATGTCGAGGTCCGTCTCCGCCTTCCGGAAATAGGGCAGCACCTTGCTGTAGGACCATTCGTCGTTGCCCCAAGACGCCCAGTCGTCGAAGTCCTGGGGGATACCCCGCAGATAGACCTGGCCGTTGATGGAACCGCCCCCTCCGATGACCTTGCCCTGGGCCACGTGAATCTCGCCCTGCTCTTCGGTGATCGTCCCCCGCAATGCCCAATTGTGCGGTGATTTCTCGTCTTCGGCGGCCCGCGTATGACCGTTCTGGATGTCTTCGGGCAGGTTGCTCAGGTCGGGATAGTCCGTTCCCGCCTCCAATAGCAGCACGGTGGTGCCAGCATCTTCGGCCAGCCTGGCAGCGACCACGGATCCGGCGGACCCTCCGCCGACAACGATGACACCGTATTTCATGCTTCCTCTTTGGGATTTTGGATTGGATGGAGTTCGATCCACGAGATTCCCACCAATTTACCGCCGGGCTGGTGGGAGAGGGGATGGCCGCGGGCTATTATAAGCGCAATCCGCGATCCAGCGGTACCCTTCCGCGATAACCCCAGAAACAGCGCCCAAAACCAGCCCTTAGCCGCCGTTAACCCATGTCGTGATCAAATGATGGGCGATGGCGATGGGCTGGGGGACGTTCAGGGTGTCGTTCTTGCCCTGCAGAGCTGCCGACACCTCGTCCCGGGAGAACCACCGGACGTCGTTCATCTCGTCATCGTCAAAGTTTATCTCGGTGGTCGCCGCGTCGGCATGACAGCCAATCATCAGAGACGACGGGAAAGGCCAGGGCTGGGACGAGTGATAACGTACCCGGCCCACCTGGATGCCAGCCTCTTCCATCACCTCCCTCGCCACGGCTTCTTCGATGGACTCCCCTTGGTCCACGAACCCGGCCAAGGCCGAATAGGTGTTGGTGCGGTTCAAGCGGCCCCGGCGGGACTGGCCCAATAAACAACGGTCGCCGTCGGACACCACGACAATGACCACGGGGTCCGTGCGTGGATAGGTCTCCACCTCGCATCTGGTGCATCTACGCACCTGCCCGCCACGTTTCATCACGGTCTCGCCGCCGCAGATGGCGCAGAAGCCGTTGCGGTTGTGCCAGTTGATCTGGGCCCTGGCCTGGGCGACGATGC
>JADFNR010000114.1 GCA_022563275.1 Chloroflexota bacterium
CGAGATCTGGTTTGTGCTCTGGCTCTACCGGCTGCGCTACGCTGGCGACGTTGAGCGGGGGTCATTGTTTTGGCCCACTGAAAACATGCTTTACCTTGGTTAAGCATGTCAGCAGTGGCCAATAGCTGTTCTAAATCTTCAGCTTTCTGGCTTACGACGGCTACAAGACCCAATCCACAGTCTCGTATTTCGATTTCTCTGGCGGTGGGTCTCGCCATCGTTTCCCACTCTTTCGCCGCTGGCTGTCTTTCACTGCTGGGTCGTAGGACTAGAGATTTTTTACGCGATAATTTCGGGCGATTTCCACGGTGGGCTTACAAGTTGGGGCCATTCGAGGGCCATTATCCGGAAACAAAACGCCCGGATTCAAGCAATCCGGGCGTTTCCATGCCTAAATATTGGTGATCCGCCTCGGGGTCGAACCGAGAACCTACTGATTAAGAGACAGAAACTTTAGGTGACACCGGGTTTGTCTAATCGGTTTCCGTGAAAATGTTAGTCATAGTGAACTACCCCAGAAAAAGTTCGTGGACAAACCGTGGACATACGGCCTAATTTCAAATGACCCCAGCATCTGTTACCAGAGCCGAAGTCTCTTAAAAACCATTAATTCACGCCTATAAATGCTGGCGGGAGTGCGAGGGAGTCGAACCCACCTACCCCCCTCGTCACGAGGCATAACGGATTTGAAGTCCGCGAGTTCTGATTCCAGCAGCCCAGATTTATGTGCACAGAATGTGCACGTCTGTTGCCTCTTAACGGGTGTTGGTGGGTGCTCTTAGATTCACTGAGCGAACGCGACAACATAGGACATCACGCCTAAGCACCCTTTTCAAACAACTCTTAATCAGTAGGTTCTCGGTTCGACCCCGAGGCGGGTCACCAAAACTGCGCCCTGGCGGAAGAATTTATTCGCATATCTAGACCGGCTTTCTCAAGCGTCCCTTGATAGGCTAAAATACCTCCATTCAGACTCGGACCAGCTAGAACCCATTCGGAAATCCACGCGGGGATAGTATACTTTCTCAAATCGGTCCGATTCCGGTATTTGTTTCATGCTCGAATCTCGATCAATTCGCAACGTCGGTCGGGTCTTCATAGGACGGCAGCCTGAGATGGCGCAGCTAGAGGCCGCTTGGTCAGAGGCCTTAAATGGGCTCGCGCAGATGGTCACGCTCGCAGGGGAGCCTGGAATCGGCAAGACCCGCACTGCACTGGAACTGACAACCTTCGCAGAGAGTCAGGGCGCCCAAGTCCTCTGGGGCCGGTGCTACGAGGAAGAGGGAGTGCCGCCTTACTGGCCCTGGGTCCAATCAATCCGCTCCCACGTCCAACGTAGTTCCGCCCAACAACTGACCGACGAGATGGGTCCCGGCGCCGCGATGATCGCTGAGATTGTTCCTGAGGTTCGCTTCAAGCTAGACAGCTTGGCCACACCTCTAACCATCGACCCGGAGCTGGCCCGCTTCCGGTTATTCGACTCCGTCGCCACATTCTTCAGGAATGCCGCCCGAAACCAGCCGTTAGTCCTGGTCTTGGACGATCTTCAATGGGCCGACCATTCTTCTCTTCAATTGCTCCAATTTTTAGTCCGCGAAATGGCTCCTCCTCAGTCGACACGTTTACTGGTGGTGGGCTGTTATCGAGACCTGGAGCTATCTAGACAGCCATTTCTGTCGGAGACATTGGCGCAGTTATCGCGCTCCGCCGGCAGTGGTTTCCAGCGCGTCATCCTCAGGGGTTTGGACCTGGAGGATACTGCAACGTTCATCGAAACCAGCGCAGGCTTCAGCCCTGCTCCGGGGCTGGCGGAGGCGCTTTTCGCCCATACAGAGGGCAACCCATTCTTCATGACCGAAGCCATCAGACTACTTGCGGAACGTGGTGAATTAACCGCCAACCACATAGGCACTATGGCAGGCTTGAAACTTCCAGATGGGGTCCGAGACGTAATTGGGCAACGCCTCAGCAGGCTTAGCACGAAATTCAGAGAGGTTTTGACCACCGCTGCCTTGATCGGAAGGGGGTTCGACTTACGATTGCTCGGCGACCTGAACAACAATCTCACTCGAGACCAGCTACAGGATGTTTTGGAAGAGGCAGCCTCCTTTCATCTGATTGAGGTGGTAACCGGTCAGTTGGACCGATATCAGTTCACTCATTCCTTGATCCAAGAGACTTTGGCCGGCGAGCTGACAGCCAGCAACAAAGCGTTGTTACACGCCCGCATCTCCGAAGCTTTGGAAAAGCTGTACGGTGACAATCCCGAGGCCCATGCATCGGAACTGGCTTTCCATTTTGAAGGTGCCCAGACACTCTTGGGCAATGAAAAACTTGTGCGATATTCTCTGATGGCAGGTGAAAAGGCGATTGGCGCCTACGCCCACGAAGAAGCTTTGCCTCATTTTCTGCGAGCGGCGGCCGGCAAAGAAGGTCTTCCGATGGACTCCGAGACCGCATCGATTTTGTTCGGGCTAGGCCGCTCCCAATTGGCGACTCTTGGACAAAGCCAAGTGGTAGAAGCCATGGGCAATCTGGAGAAGGCCTTCGAATTCTACGCAAAAACAGGTGATGTGGAACGAGCCGCCGCGGTAGCCGAGCACCCGACACCAACCTTTGGGGTGCACCGCACTGGTGTGGGCGAACGCGTCACACGGGCGTTGGCTATGGTGGTTCCCGATTCCTTACCAGCAGGTCGTCTTCTGGCAATGCAAGGCAGAATCCTAGGCCAAGAGGCCGGGGATTACCAGTCCGCCACAGATGCATTTCGCCGCGCTTTGGTGATCTCGAAACAATTAGATGACCCGGCATTGGAGCTGCGGTCGTTAGCCAACGCCTCGTTCGTCGATTTTTTTCATTGCCGATGGCGTGAATGCTTGGAGAAAGCCCCGCGGATCATTGAGTTGGCCAAAAAGGTGGATGACCCACATGGGGAGTTAATCACCCACCTGGCGGGCGCTTTTGTCGAACTATTTATGGGAAATCTCAGCGCCGCCCGGCAGCACGTCGCAGATGGGATGCCAATAGCGGAAAAGGTGCACGACCGTTTTTCGCAGTGTGGCATTCTGGTGAGGAGCGCATCGGCGTCTTCCGTTGAAGGGGACTGGCAATCTGCACGAAACGCGATTGACCGGGGCCTCGCCCTCTTGCCAAATGATCCGCGCCTCTTGAATGACCGGGCATTATTAGAATTCCAGGTGGGTAACTTCGATACAGGCGACGCCTACATGGCCAGATTCCTGGAAGCTATGCAAGGGATCGAGCCTGGGCCTTCAATCGAATTTGCCTTGATTGCCGCATCATTGCCGTTGATCAGCCGAATCAAAGGTGAGCCATATCACCTTGACATTGCTGCGGACGCCGCCGATGCCGTCCTTTCGTCCAGCGGCGTCCAATTCCTGTTGAAAGGTATCGTCCGCTCCGGCCTGGCGCTTCGGGCTGTGGATGAGGGCAACGTGGCACTGGCGACAAAATCGTATATGGGAATCAAACCCCTTCAAGGCGGTCTCATAGGCGGGGGAAATCTGACCTCGGCAGATTACGTCCTTGGTCTGCTATCCAACACCATGGGCGATTCGGACCTGGCGGTCACCCATTTCGAAGATGCCCTAGCGTTCTGCCGCAAAGCCGGTTACTGGCCGGAACTGGCCTGGTGTTGTTACGGTTACGCGGATTCGCTGATCTCCCGGAATAAGGCCGGGGACCGCAGCAAGGCCAGGTCTCTTTTAAACGAGTCCTTGGCCATCTCCAACGATCTTGGTATGAAGCCTTTGGCGAAACACGCGACCAGTCAACTCGACCGGGTCCAGGCCTTGCCAGCCATATCCACACATCCCGCAGGTCTCTCTGAAAGAGAGGTCGAGATCCTCCGTCTATTGGCCGCAGGCCACAGCAATCGCGTGATGGCGGCAGAAATGGTCCTGAGCGTCCGAACCGTTGAGCGGCACATCGCTAATATCTACGGCAAAATCGACTCCCATAGCCGGGCCGAAGCCACCGCATTCGCCTACACGAGCGGGCTTATTTCCTCCACTTAAGCAGTGGGTAATGTCCGCCAAGTACGCCTAATCTCTCCCGCGTAATCTTCGTTTTGTCCCAGTTTATGTACCTGCGTAATTTGGGCTGAATTGGGTATTTCTCTGGATGGCGATGACTCGCCTTTTGCGTAATCTTGTTTTCCGCCAGATGATTCGCCGGATGCTATCCGTAACACCCGGCGGACGCCTGGCTAATCCCAATCCTTAGAGGAGAGAAAGTCATGGCATTAGCAAAGAGGTCACCTTTAGTGGTCGTCCTGGCACTGGGTTTAATCTTGATGGCGACATTCATCCTTTCGAATTCAGCAAGTGCGGGGAATGACCGAGTTTGCAGCGATGAGACCATCAGCTCTGGGACTTTCTCCAGGGTCATCGTCGAAGCCGGAAAGTCATGTAGGTTGGAAGGCGGGGTCGTCGTGGAGGGCGATGTGCTGGCCGATGGAGCGGGCAACGTGATTCTTTCCGGAATACGGGTAGAGGGGAATGTTGACATCAAGAACTCGTCGGGGACCCGTCTCGTGGTCATCAATTCTGAGATACTCGGGAACCTCAAACTGAACCACAACACCGTCAGCCCGGGCCCCGGCGATCTAGCAATCATAAGAAACACGATCGGGGGGAACGTTGAAACAAAGTCGAATTCCGTTGCGGATACCCTTTTCGTGGGAGCCTGTCCAACTAACGGAAACGTCGTTGGTGGCAACGTTATAATTGAGAACAATACGGTGGATGATATCCAGCTTGCTTGTAACGATATAAGCGGTAACGCTGTCATCAAGCTGAATACAGCGAGCACTGACGTCAGGTCGCCCGGAAATTCAGTTGGCGGAAACTACACGGTGACTGATAACAGCGCCACAAGAAGGTTCGTCGTGGGGTCGTTCATTGCCGTAAGAGGCGCCGAGCTACCGGCCAACACCATCCAGGGCAATCTGGTAGTGAAGGGCAACGTCAACACGTTGGCCAGCGTCATCGTAGGTTCTGATCCAAGTCTAAATAGCGGAAATACCGTTTCTGGCGACCTCACCATAAAGAACAATACGGCGGCTGATGAGGTCTTCGTCAAAGCCAATGCGGTGGATGGCAACCTGAAATGCGCGGGCAATGACCCTGATCCCACGGTGGCTGACAACAACGTTGGCGGAAAGCTGGACTGCGGTCCCTAGAACACCAGATCGACAGTGCACCCGAATCCAACCAAGCGCCGGACGGCACATGTTTTAAGATAATAGACAACCAACCCTCATGGAACTCCCCCTAAATCAGCGACAGGCAAAATATTGGGGGCCATTTGGGGGCCATTGCTAAGAAACAGAAAGCCCGGATTCGAGTAATCCGGGCTTTTTCGTGCTTAAATTTTGGTGACCCGCCTCGGGGTCGAACCGAGAACCTACTGATTAAGAGTCAGTTGGTATTTTGCGGTCGTCGTTTGACTCTCGTATTTTGCCTGCAAAACATTACGAATAACGTCGTATTCGTAAGAATTTGGTCGGGGTGAGAGGATTTGAACCTCCGGCCTCTGCGTCCCGAACGCAGCGCGCTACCCCTGCGCTACACCCCGACAATGCCTGCCGCTTTCTCGCTCCAGGTGCGTCGCGGCGCTGGAAGCAGGCTCCGGGCAGGCCTGCAGGTATTATACCGCAACATAGACTCGCCGGAACGGCCAACTAAAAAGCCCGCCACGCTTTTTCTCAAGCAGAGGCGGGCCATTGGTCGAAAGTGGTTTACGTTTACTGGTTCAGCATCTCCAGGGTTTTTTCCTCCAGCACGCTGAGATTAAGTGCGCCGGTCCATTTGTTGAAGATCTTGCCCTCGGCGTCGATGAAGATCGTCGTGGGCATGCCCAAAACTTGATAATCCTTGATCACATTCCCTTCGGTGGTGAAACCGGCGGGATAGGTCACTCCCAGCTCATCCAATAGATCCTGAGCGTCCTTCTGGGTTCCCAGCCCAGTGAACTGACCTATATCTATCCCCACCAATAGGGTGCGGTCTTGGAACTTTTCATTGAATTCTTGAAGGTCCGGCATCTCGGCCCGGCAGGGAGGGCACAGGCCGGCCCAGAAGTTGAGCACGATGGGTTTTTGGCCGGTCAGACTGCTGAGGCTTACCTCTTGGCCGCCGACCACGTCCTGGCCTTGGTACATGGTGATGGAGAAGTCGGGCGCCAGGTCTCCGGAGCCCGACGAGATGTCCCCGAAGCTGGACGGACCGCCACTGGAGCTGCTGCCGCAGGCGATGGCCGCCACCGTGAGGACCAACGCCAAGGGGATGAGCAAGCGAAGCCTGTTTTTCCTCCTGCCCGATCTCTGGCTGGTTGTCGTATTATTCGTTGCAATTCCCCTCAAAGTATCCTCCGTTGTGAGTCATCTGCGACTCATAAAACGGGCGCGGCTTCGCACCCGTCATCGAAATTTTAGATGTTGCCGGACCGAAGTGGATTCAAATAATTAATACGCCGGACCGGGCGGGACGGTTTGCTGAATGGGCGGCTGAACGGACCGGCGTGGGGTCAGTCGGCGGAGGCTGGAGGCGCAAGGGCCGTGAGATTTACCTGGAAGGCCAAGAACCGCTCCAACACTCTGGTGAGGCGGGACAGCCATTCATCGCCAAGCCTTCGCAGCGGCATCTGCATCTGGGTGTTGCCGACCTGTACCGAAGGGCCCAACGCCCTCTGGAGGGGCACCCGCGCCCCGCCCACCGGCACCCGCAAGGACAGCACGATGGCATCGCTGCCCTGCACGATGGATTCCACGCCCACCTCGGCCGCCAGGGCCCGTAGGCCGACCAAAGTCAACAGGTTCTCGACCTCTTCGGGCAGGGGGCCGAAGCGGTCCCTCAGTTCCTCCCGGATCTCCGGTATATAGCCGGCGTCGGTCATCTTGGCCAGCCGCTGGTAGACCGCCAACCGGGTGGGCAGGTGGTCCACGTAGTCCTCGGGGATGCGGGCATTCATGGGCAGTTCGATGCGGGGCAGCTCAGCGGGAATCTCTACGGGGTCGCTGGCCCCGCCTTCCTCGTCCAATTCCCGGATCGCTTCGTTCAAAAGCTGGGTGTAGAGGTCAAGGCCGACCTCTTGGATGTGGCCGCTCTGGGACGCGCCCAGGATGTTGCCGGCGCCGCGTATCTCCAGGTCCCGCATGGCGATGCGGAAACCGGCGCCCAATTCCGACGCCTCCAAGATGGCCTGGAGCCGGTGCTCCGCCGCCTCGGTGATGCGGCGTCCTTTGGGGACCAGCAGGTAGGCGTAGGCCCGGTGCTCGCTCCGTCCCACACGGCCCCGGAGCTGGTAGAGCTGGGCCAGGCCGAACCGGTCGGCCCGCTCCAGTATCAGCGTGTTCACGTTGGGCATGTCCAACCCGGATTCAATGATCGTCGTGCAGACCAGAATGTCGGCGTCGCCGTTGCCGAAATCGACCATCACGTCTTCCAGTTCCGATTCCGCCATCTGCCCGTGGCCGACCATGATCCGGGCCTGGGGCACCAATCTTTTCAGATCGGCGGCGGCTTGGTGGATCGTCCGGACCCGGTTATGCAGGTAGAAGACCTGGCCCCCCCGCTCCATCTCCCGCAGGATGGCCTCTTTGATGACGTCCTCCGAATATTCGGAGACAAAGGTCTTAACCGGGAGGCGGGCTTCGGGCGCGGAGTCCATGGTGCTCAGGTCTCGTAACCCGGCGAGGGCCATGTTCAGCGTCCGGGGGATGGGGGTCGCGCTCAAAGTCAGCACGTCCACCTCTTTGCGCAGTTGCTTGAAGCGTTCTTTGTGACTGACGCCGAACCGCTGTTCTTCGTCCACCACGGCCAGGCCCAGGTTCTTGAACTGCACGTCCTTCTGCAGCAACCGGTGGGTGCCGATGACGATGTCCACGCTGCCGTCCTTCAGGCCCTCGATCACTTCCTGCTGCTCTTTGGGGGTCCGGAACCGGCTCAGGACCTCGATCCTGACCGGAAAGGGACTGAGCCGCTCGCTGAAGGTGGCGTAGTGCTGCTGGGCCAGGACCGTGGTCGGGACCAAGATGGCCGCCTGCAGGCCGTCATTCACTGATTTAAAGGCGGCCCTGAGGGCGATCTCGGTCTTGCCGTAGCCAACGTCGCCGCAGATCAGACGGTCCATGGGACGGGTCGTCTCCATGTCGTTCTTGACATCGGTGATGGCCCTGGCTTGGTCCGGGGTTTCGACATAGGGGAAGGAGTCCTCAAGTTCCTGCTGCCAGACCGTGTCGCCGCCGTGTTCGTGGCCCACGGCCAGGGCGCGGGCGGCGTTGATGCGCAGCAGTTCCTGGGCCATCTCCCTGGTGGCGCCCTTCACCTTCTGCTTCACCCTGGCCCATTCGGCGGTGCTGAGCCGCGTGAGGGAGGGCGGGTGGTCTTGAGCGCCCACATAGGCCGACACCCGGTCCAGGTGGTCGGTGGGCACGTACAGCTTGTCGTTCTCGGCGTACTCCAGGATGAGGTATTCCTTCTCGTCCTCATCGTCGCCGATGCGGGTGGTGCCGGCGAACCGGGCCACGCCGTGGTCTATGTGCACCACGTGCGCCCCCGGGACCAGGTCGGCGAGGACCACCTCCGGCCCGTGTTCAGCCTTGCGGCGGCGATGGTAACGCTGCTCTTTCACCGTGCCGAACAGTTCGGAGTCCGTCAGCAGGACCAGAGCCCGGGCCCCGCCAGAATCCCCGCCGGCTTCTGGACCGTCGCCGGGCAGTTCAACGGTCCACCCGTCCCGCAGGGAGCCCGGCAGCAGGCAGACCTGACCGGCCGCCGGCGGGCTTTCCAGGGAATTCGTCTGGGTGACGCCGATGCCTTCCTGCTCCAGAATCTCGGCGACGCGGCGCTGGTGTTGGGTGACGGCCACCACGGCGTAGTTGGCGGCCTGGTGACGGCGCAGGTCGGCGGCCAGGTCTTCCAGCTTGCCGTAGTAGGGGGTGGAGGGCCTGAAGATCTTGTCCTCGTCGTCGCCCACCCAGGTTTGTAACTGCATCTGGGGCACGCCGCTAAGCCGGTTGGAGAACTCCTCCCAGTCCATGTAGGGCGCGGGGAAATTGACCGGCAACTCCCCCCGGTCCTCCCGGGCCTCACGCATCCGTTCGAAGCGCTCTTCCAGTTCCAGGGCTTCGGCTTCCACCCTGCCGGACCGCTCCAATACCACCAGGCCGTTGGCCCCGATGTACTCCATCAGGTGGGCCTGATTGACCAAACCGTTGTAGAAAGAGAGGGTCTCGGGGTTGGGCGATGAAGAGAGGAGCGACAATTCATCGGCCATGCGGCCGCGGACCTCATCGCCGCACTTGGCGTAGTCCAGGGCCTCGGTCTTGGCGGCGATCATCTCCTGGTTGGCCAGGCCGGGCAGTTGCTCCCGGGCCGGGGCCAGGCGGACTTCTTCAGCGGGCCGGATGGAGCGTTGGGACACCGGGTCGAAGTAGCGGATGGTGTCGATCTCGTCGTCCCACAGTTCTATGCGCAGCGGCCATTCGGACCCGGTGGGATAAATGTCCAATATCCCGCCGCGGTGGCTGAAGGTCCCCGGCGCCTCGACCACCGGCTCGTTGCGGTAGCCCAGGTCCAGCCACTGGCCGAGGAGGGCGCTGATCCGTATCCGGTCGCCCTTCCGCCAGAGGCTCAACTCTCCCGTGGACGGGAAAACGCCGGCCATCAACTCCGGGGGCAGGGTGTAGAGCAGGGCCGAACCCACCGAGCAGACGACTAAAGGCTGTACGTCAGGCGTCTGGCCGGCAAATCTTCCAGCTTCGGCCAGCGCCGCCAGGGCCGTCAGCCTTTGGTTGCCGGTGTTGGCGTCAACCGCCAATCGCTCAAAGGGCAGGACCTCGGGCTCGGGGAGCAGGTGGACCGGCTGGTCCTCCCCCAGATAGGTCAGCAATTGGTCGTGGAGACGCCTGGCGTCGTCGGGGCGGGGTGTGACCACCAGGATGGGCCCCCGCTGCCGGCGCCACAAAGAGGCCAGGAAGGCGGCGCGGGCGCCCCGGCGGACGGTGACAGGCGACTCGCCACCCGTTTTGCCACCGGGATCAACGGAAGCGTCAACGTTCCCCCGGTGCCCGGGATGGCGGTCCAGTAATTCCAGGACTCCATTGAGGGTCATTTTGTGGCTTTAAACTCCGATTCAGCTACGGCCAATTTAGGCCGGAACATAATTAGACACGCCAGAAAGGGGGCTGGTGACAAAGCCAGCCCCTATGCAACTATCTTATGGCCTAAGGGCGCTTGTTACAAGTGGAGATTGACCAAATTTTAAGCCGGGGATCAGGGGTGTGCGTGTTATAATATCCACCGAGCGTGGCGGCTTAAGACCGCCCATTTTTTATCCCGATTTCCGGCCCAAACAGACTCAGATAATGGCCAGAGCAAACAAACAGAACAAGGTTGAAACCAGCCCGGATTCTGGCGCACTTCGCTACCGGCGCATCGTGGTCAAAGCCGGGACCGGGGCCCTTACTGGGCCTTCCGGGCTGGATGTGGCAGTGATGGCCGATCTGGTGCGCCAGGTCTGTCAGGTGCGCGATGCCGGAGGGGAAGTGGTGTTGGTGACCTCGGGCGCCATCGCCGCCGGCCAGGCGGCCCTGGGGCGGACACGCGGAGATTTGGGGCCCGACATCTCTTCCCGGCAGGTGTTCGCCGCGGTGGGCCAGAGCCGCTTGATGCACACCTATCAGGAGATGTTCGCCGCCCACGCCGTTCAGATCGCCCAGACTCTGCTGACCATCTCCGACCTATCCAACCGGCAGTCATATCTGAACGTGGGCAACACCCTCCAGCGGTTGCTGGAGTTGGGTGTGGTGCCGGTGGTCAACGAGAACGACGTGGTGGCCGTTGATGAGATCGGCGAAGTGTTCGGCGACAACGACCGTCTCTCGGCCTTGGTGGCCAATCTGGTTGACGCCGACCTGTTGCTGGTCCTGACCGACACCGAGGGCCTGTTTTCGGCGGACCCCAGGACCGACCCCAGCGCCACCCTGATCACCGAGGTGGACCAGGTGGACGCCCAGATAGAAGCCCTGGCTGGTGAGAACCTGCATCCCTGGGCGAGAGGCGGCATGGCCACCAAACTCGAAGCCGCCAAACTGGTCACG
>JADFNR010000012.1 GCA_022563275.1 Chloroflexota bacterium
CCGTGGGGCGAGCTTGACCCCCTGATTATCACGCCGGATAGGGGGAAGTGTCGGAACTGGTAGACGAGCATGATTTAGGATCATGTGCTGCAAGGCGTGGGAGTTCGAGTCTCCCCTTCCCCACCAATAGAAAACTGGCCGCAGAAGAAGCGTGAAATAATTAAAACAAAGCACCGGATATACGGAGTCAAATAGCTGGCACGGCATCCGTAACCAACCCTGTCGCGTATTAGAAATAGTGCGCCAGACACGAGGAGACCGATTGGCTACACTGCTGGAAGTTAAAGACTTAAGGACCTACTTTTACACGATGGATGGCGTCGTCAAAGCAGTTGACGGCGTTTCTTACGAACTAAATGAGGGTGAGACGCTGGGGCTGGTGGGAGAGAGCGGCTGCGGCAAGAGTGTGAGCGCACTTTCGGTGATGCGCTTGATCCCCGACCCCCCGGGTAAGATCGTCAATGGGGAGATCCTGCTGGACGGCGAGGATATCCTTAAGATAGGCATGGAAGACATGCGGCAAGTCCGGGGCGCCAAGATCGCCATGGTCTTTCAGGAACCCATGACCTCGTTGAACCCGGTCCTGACCATAGAGCGGCAGATCACCGAGACTCTCCAACTGCACATGGGCATGTCAAAAAATGAATCCCGGCGCGAGAGCGTGAACCTCTTGGCGCGGGTGGGCATCCCCGACCCCGATAGCCGCATCAAGCAATATCCCCACCAGTTCAGCGGCGGCATGCGCCAGCGCGTGATGATTGCCATGGCCTTAAGTTGTAATCCCCGGTTGATCATCGCCGATGAGCCGACCACGGCATTGGATGTGACCATTCAGGCCCAGATATTGGACTTGATGAAGTCCTTGACCGTTGAGTTTGGCGTGGCTTTGATCATCATCACCCATAACCTGGGCGTTGTGGCCCGCTACGCCGACCGAGTGAACATCATGTATGCCGGCAAGGTGATTGAACGGGGAACAGCGCTTGAGATCTACTCCAACCCCCGTCACCCATACACGGTGGGGCTGCTCCGGTCCGTCCCTCGTTTGGACCTTCCCCGCCGGGCCAAACTCGACCCCATCGAGGGCCAACCGCCCGACTTGATCAACCTTCCACAAGGCTGCGCTTTCCGGGTACGCTGCCCGTGGGCGGTGGACAAGTGTGCCACCGACATGCCTGAATTGATGGACGCGGGTGAAGCTCACCTGTCCGCTTGCTGGCGGTCCGACGAACTGGGTTCGTCAGCCATCGACTTCCTGAATCCCGCAGCGGCGGAGTAATACCTCCCGTAGAACACAGGCCTAAGACGACTAGCACGATCGAAGCCGTGACTCCCGGCGCCGACGAACTACAAATGGGAAATAGGATTTGATATGACTACGATGCCCGAAGCCGCGGCCTCCGATGCCGCACCACGGAGCGATGATGTACTGCTTGAGGTGAAGAACCTCAAGATGTATTTCCCCGTAAGCTCTGGATTCCTGTCTAGGAAACCCACCGGATATGTGAAAGCGGTCGACGACATCAGCTTCACGGTCAAACGCGGCGAGACCTTGGGTCTGGTGGGTGAAAGCGGTTGCGGAAAGACCACCACGGGCCGGTGCATCCTCCAGCTTTACAAGCCCACCGGCGGCCAGGTGATATTCGATGGTCAGGACCTGACCGCATTAAATAGCAAAAAAATGCGCGCCATGCGCCGCCAGATGCAGGTGATATTTCAAGATCCCTACAGCTCGCTGAATCCTCGCATGACAGCGGGCAACATCATCGGTGAACCTTTGATCGTGCATGGTTTGGTGAAGGGCAAAGCCGAATACCGCGAGAAGGTCGCCGACCTGCTTCAGAACGTGGGGCTTAACCCCTACATGGCGGACCGTTTCCCCCACGAGTTCAGCGGGGGACAGCGCCAACGTATCGGCGTGGCCCGGGCGCTGTCGGTGAGCCCCCAATTCATCGTGGCCGACGAGCCGGTTTCCGCACTTGATGTGTCCATTCAGGCACAGATCATCAACCTGCTGGAAGACCTTCAAGAGCAGTTCAACCTGACCTATCTCTTCATCGCCCATGACCTGTCAGTGGTGCGCCACATCAGCGACCGTGTCGGCGTGATGTACCTGGGTCACATGGTGGAGATGGCCGACCGGAACGAGATCTACCGCAACCCAATCCATCCATACACCAAGGCACTGCTTTCGGCGGTGCCCATCCCCGACCCCGTGTTGGACGCCCAGCGTGAGCGGGTCCTGCTCACCGGAGAAGTGCCCAGCCCGCTGAATCCTCCCAGCGGTTGCGTGTTTCATCCCCGCTGCCCCGTAGCCGCCGACGATTGCTCCGCCGTGGTACCGGAATTGCGTGAAGTAGAACCGGAACATTACGCGGCTTGTATCCTGGCCACCGGGTACGGAAATTACTAGCTTCTGACACGGGGACCAAGGCGGATTTAAAGAGAGGCTGTTTCTAGACGGCCTCTCTCTTTTTGCCGGGTTCTACCGGGGTGGGCGGGCGTTGTTGGCCGGATGCCGTTGAATCTCCGTTGTAGGCGAAAATTGACCGTGATACCATTGGATTAGTATGGAACCGAGCCTGATAAGAAACTTCTGCATCATCGCCCACATCGACCATGGGAAATCGACCCTGGCCGACCGGTTTTTGGAGATCACAGGCACTGTCCGTCCCGGCGATATGAAAGCGCAGTTCCTGGATAGCATGGACCTGGAAAGGGAGAAGGGAATCACCATCAAGGGGAAAGCGGTGACCATGTCGCACACCGGCCCCGATGGCAAGATATACCAGTTCAATCTCATCGACACACCAGGCCACGTGGATTTCAGCTACGAGGTCTCCCGCGCGCTGGCCGCCTGCGAGGGCGCTCTGCTGGTGGTTGACGCCAGCCAAGGCATCGAAGCCCAGACCATCGCCAACACCCTGCTGGCCATGGAATACAACCTGGACCTCATCCCGGTAGTGAACAAGGTAGACCTGCCCCAGGCTGAGCCTGAGCGGGTCGCCGCCGAGATTCAACAGGCGTTCGGGTTCAGCGAAGACGAGATTCTCTACGTCTCCGCCAAAGACGGCACCGGCGCCAAAGAGATCTTGGACGCTGTTATCGAGCGGGTGCCGGCTCCCACGGGTGATGTCGGCGGTTCCCCTCGCGCCTTGGTCTTCGACTCGGAATATAACTCGTACAAGGGAATCATCGCCCATGTGCGCGTAAAAGATGGAACGATCCACAGGCGAGACCGGATCAAGGTCATGTCCTCCGGACGCATGGCGGAGATCGTCGAAGTGGGAGTGTTCGCCCCAGGTCCCACGCCCACGGAATGCCTGGAGACCGGCCAGGTCGGCTACGTCGCCACTGGGTTCAAAGAGGCGCGGGAATGCACCGTTGGCGACACTTTGACCGTGGACCGCTCCGCGGCGGTCGAACCCCTTCCCGGATACTTCCCTCTAAAATCCATGGTGTTTGCCGGCCTCTACCCTTCCGACGGGGAGGAGTACAACAATCTTCGTGCCGCCCTGGAAAAGTTTCAACTTAACGATGCGTCACTGGTGATCGAACCCGAGAGCAGCACCGCTCTCGGCTTCGGGTTCCGCTGCGGTTTCCTGGGCCTGATGCACTTGGAGATCGTTCAGGAGCGGTTGGAACGGGAGTACGACCTGGACCTGATCGTCACGGCCCCCAGCGTCGCTTATCAAGTGTTGCTGACCAGCGGCGAAACGATCGTGGTGGACAGTCCGGCCAAGTTGCCGTCACCCAATGAGCTTTCCGAGATTCGAGAGCCAATGTTGGACCTGACCATCGTGGCGCCCAGCCGCCATGTCGGTACGATCATGGAGTTGATGCACTCGCGCCGGTCGGAATTTAAACGCATGGAGTATATGCAGGGCAGCGGCACCCGGAGAGACGGCAAAGAACAACCCGGAGATGAGGCCCGGGTGGTGATGGAATACACCATTCCCCTGGTGGAGTTGCTGGCCGATTTCTACAACCAGCTCAAGTCGAAAACCCAGGGGTATGCCTCGTTGGACTACACGTTCGTCGGCTACCGCACCGCGCCGCTGGTCAAGGTGGAGATCCTGGTGAACCACCATTCGGTGGAAGCCCTATCGTTGATCTTGCACCGGGATGCTGCCGTGGTCCAAGGCCGTAAGATTGTAGATAAGCTGCGTTCAACCATCCCCCGGCAGATGTTCGAAATCCCTATCCAAGCGTCCATCGGCAGCCGTATCATCGCCCGGGAGACCGTGCGCGCCCTGCGGAAAGACGTGTTGGCCAAATGCTACGGTGGCGATATCACGCGGAAGCGTAAGTTGTTGGAGAAGCAGAAAGAAGGCAAGAAGCGCCGCAAGATGGTGGGACAGGTTGAGATTCCACAGGAAGCATTCTTGTCCATCTTGGAAGTGGCCGGAAGCTAGCGGGCCGCCTAAGCCCCACAGGGCCTTGGCCTTAGATCGCCAGGGCCTCCCGCAATTCTTTTAGCTGGGCCAGGTGGTCCCGGATGTGCCCGTTCAATGTTCGTTCAAGTAAGGTATTCAGCGTGCGTTCTTCATCGATTCCCCGGGATCTCTGATGCATCATGACTTTCTTCGTTTCCAGGTCCTCATCGGACATGCCCGATAGCGAATCGTCCAATCCCTTGAAGTAGTCCTCGATATCGGCGTTGATCCGGGTTAGGTCGTAGTCGGCGCGCTCGGGGGTGACATTGGTCAAGTCGCTCCAGAGCTCGTATTCTTCTATCTCGCCGGATAGGATCCCCTTAACCAAGTTTTGGACCCCACCGGGAGGTGTTTCCAAGATGTGGTACACCACCTCCCGTGGCGACCATTCCGAGGGGTCTTGTTTCCAGTCCAGGCAATAATCCATGCCCTCCAAGACCGTCAACAGCTCGTTCTTGATGCTCCGGACCGTATCTAGATGCTCCTGCTTGCCAGTAGCCAAAGGGATCCCTCCTTAAGGATATGACCTGTGGGACATGTCGGTCTGTCAACCGGCCCTATAGCCGGCCTGTTTTACCGGACGATTCTATCTTGAAACTCGCGCAACAGCGCGATGGCCTCCGTTGAGGTGTCTTCCCGGTCCAATGCGAAGGCCAAAGACGCCCGCAACAGGCCCATGGGTGTGCCGCCGTCGTACCGGACGCCGGCGAATTCGTAGGCGAACAGCTCATGGTTTTGGAGCAGGGCCAATAAACCGTCCGTGAGCTGAATCTCGCCCTTGGCCCCCGGCTGAGTATTTTCAAGGCACTCAAATATCTCCGGCGGCAGTATGTAACGGCCGACGATGGTCAGGTTGGAAGGAGCTTGCTCCCGGGGCGGCTTCTCGACCAGACCCCGGATCCTGTGGACACGCTCCGATACCTGCGTCGCATCCACCACGCCATAGTTGTGCACCACTTCCCAAGGCAACGCCTCCACCGCAATCACCCCGGCGTTCATCTTCTCGGAGACCTGCACCATCTGGGCTATGGCGCCCGGAGAATTGGCGATGATATCGTCGGGCAGGATGACAACGAAAGGCTCGTTGCCCACGGCGTCCTTGGCCATTAGCACCGCATGTCCAAGGCCCAAGGCTTCTTGCTGCAGCACAAAGCTGACTTTTGCCAGACCGGTGGCTTCCCCCACTTTCGCCAACAGGCCCTCTTCACCGCTGTCTGCCAGGCGTTGCTCCAAGGCGGCGTGAGGCTGAAAGTAATCGCTGATCGATTCCTTGCCCGGGGATGTGACGATGATTACCTCTTCCACCCCGGCCTCGGCTGCTTCGGCGATCACGTATTGCAGCAGCGGGCGGTCGATGATGGGAAGAAGCTCTTTGGGGACAGACATGGTCACTGGCAAGAACCGGGTACCCAGGCCTGCGGCGGGTATGACTGCTTTGCGTATCTGCATAAACAATGACGAAAGGGAAGATGGTGCGGGTGTGCCTAATTCTAGCACCGGGCCTGCCACCGGGTCATGGGAGCAACATGGAGTGAGTCCCTTGACTCGCCCACGCTCCCAATCCTACCATGTTACCGAGGCCGTACTAGACGGGGAGCCAGCGGTGCCCTGTATCCGCAATCCGCTATAGCGGGGTTGAATTCCTCCCCTCGGCGAGTCCAGAGGGCCTATATTGTGGACGATGATATCGAGGGCTGGGTCCCGCGCGACGTAGACTTGTGAACCCCGCCAGATCCGGAAGGAAGCAACGGTAAACAGGACCCTGCGGGCGCCGCGGGAGTGCCTGGCCTGAGTCATCATTCATGACATGTCCGATGGTCTTTGACAACGGGAGGTGTGCGGTCTTTTCGATTTCAATACGCCAAACAAAACTTACCCTAATACGATTATCCAAAACACCGTTGGGCCTGAATCAGGGTTCCTCCAAGTTGTGAATTCTTCAAGCAGCCCGGCGGGCGGGCGTACCGGCGCGCGAAAGTCACTTGGGCAACATTTTTTGACCGACAGCCGCATCGCGGGCCGGATATTGGACGCCGCAGGCCTTTCGCCCGATGACCTGATAGTTGAGATCGGACCCGGCCGAGGAGTTCTGACCAGGAGACTGGTGGACCGGGTGAAGCGGGTGGTGGCCGTAGAATTGGACGGAGAACTTGCCGCCGCGCTGGCGGCGCGCCTCGATTTCCCGGCCAATCTGACTTGCGTGGCGGCCGACGCCCGAAAGGTAGACCTGGCGGAACTCATCGCCCCGGAGACTTCCTATAAGGTTGTCGCCAACCTCCCTTACTACGCCGCAAACCCCATCATCCGGCGGTTGTTGGAATCGCACCCAAAACCGGACTTGTTGGTTGTGATGGTGCAGCAAGAGGTGGCCAAGAACATGGCGGCCCAGCCCGGCGGCATGGGTATCTTGTCGGTAGCGACCCAGTTTTACGCCAAGGTCAAGATGGTCTGCACCGTGCCGCCCAGGTCTTTCAGACCGCCTCCCAAGGTCACTTCAGCCGTGGTGCGTCTGGATGTTCTACCGGCTCCCGCCGCCGATGTGGAGAGCGAGGAAGAGTTTTTCAAGGTGGTCCGGGCCGGTTTTGCCGCCCCCCGCAAACAGCTCCGAAATTCCCTCAGCCAAGGATTGCGCATTGAACCCCTGGCCGGTGGCCGCATACTGGAACAGGCCGGCATCGACGCCACACGGAGACCCCAGACGCTGGATATTCCGGAATGGGCCCGTATCTACCAAGCGTGGGCCACTGCTGCCCATACTGAAGAGGAGGGTTAGACCTTGGAGGTCCCGGCCTACGCCAAACTGAACCTGACCTTTGAGGTCCTGGGCCGCCGCGATGACGGTTTCCACCAGGTCACGACCATCATGCAGACCATCGGCCTGGCCGACCTGCTTCGTATCGAACCCTGCGGCGAGCTCAAGGTCGAATGCGAATACCCGGAGCTGAATGGGGAGCAGAACCTGGTCTGGCAGGCTGCAGTCGAGTTGGCCAAGGCAGGCAAAATCGAACCATTAGCCCGGATAACCATAGAGAAACACATCCCCGTGGGTATGGGCCTGGGGGGCGGAAGCAGCGACGCCGCCGCGGCGTTGCTGGGCCTGAATGTCCTCTGGGGCCTGGGGTTATCCGTTGACGAGTTGGCTGCCATAGCGGCGGGCCTTGGTTCCGATGTTTCGTTCTTTCTCTGGGGGGGCACGGCGCTGGCCCAGGGAAGGGGTGAACAGATCACCAGCCTACCGGCCATGCCGCCCCTGGCGGTCACATTGGTGTTTCCAGACCTGGAAATTCCCAACAAGACAGCCAACATGTACTCCAAGTTGACCATGGGCCAGTTCAGCGACGGAGGCGTGACCCGGCAAATGATACAGATCCTTACCGCGGGTCAATTCGTAAGGGAATCTGTGAGCGGTCTGGTTTTCAACGCCTTCACCGAGGTGGCGGTCCGGTCATACCCTCAGTTGTCGGAGATGTGCCGTGAGGTTGCCGGCCAGGGCGGGCCTGTGATGCACCTCTGCGGGGCAGGCCCCGCCCTGTTCACACTGCCATCCAGTGAAGAGGAGCACCAGTGGATAGCAGAACTGTTGCAACGGCACAGCGCCGGGGTTTACCTTGTAAGCACGGTCCCGCCGGAAAGATGCGGCGTGGCATCATTACCGGTGGGCGCATAGCAAGCCGCTCGATTCTGACTCGGCAAAGGTTCAATCAATGGGCATACTGGCCAGCATCTCCATCGGGATAAACCCCAACCTGTTCCATCTCGGGGCGTTCACTCTTTCCTGGCATGGCGTGATGACTTTCGTGGCGGTTGCAGTTGCGGTCTATCTGGTGGCCCGCTGGGGCGGAAAAGAAGGGATGATCGTCGATTCCATCTACTCCGTGGCGGTATGGGCCATCATCGGCGGAGTGATCGGCGCCAGGTTCCTTCACGTCATCGATTTTTGGGATGAAGTCTACAAGGACGACTTCATCAGCATCTTCCAGGTCTACGCGGGAGGCATCGCGATCTACGGGGCCATCATCGGCGGGTTCATCGGCGGCGCGCTGTATATCATGATCCGCAACTCAGAATGGTTCTTGACCATGTGGCGGACCGTGTTTCCATTCATGGGCGAGGCGCACCGGGCCAACCTGCCGGGGATCGGGCGTCTGGCCGATATCGCGGCCCCAGCCGTGCTGTTCGCCCAAGCCATCGGCCGAATTGGCGACGTCATCAACGGGGAACATCTTGCCAAGATCACCGAACTGCCCTGGGGGATAATTTACACTCATCCCGACAGCCCAGCATACCTCAACGCACCAGTCCACCCCGCTGTCGGCTACGAATTGATCTTCGATCTGGTCTTACTGGCCGCTCTCTGGCCTCTGCGCGACCGGCTGCGGCCCAATGGAATGTTCTTCACCCTCTATCTGGCGACCTATTCCATCGGCCGGTTCTTCCTCAGCTTCCTCAGGGTGGAATTCAACCAATACTTCGGTGCGCTTAACGAAGCCCAGGTGGTGGCGATCATCGTAGTGATATTCACGGTGCCGTTGCTGGTGTGGAAGGCCCAATTGGTGCGGCCAACAGCTCGCCGGACCTGACATTCAATCCAACGCACACCGATTTGTCATTTAGAGGCGTTCCCGACTCCGGTCGGGATCGGGGTGACAGGGGTAAATGGTCTGCCAAGATGGGGAAGCCTAGCCTTCTGACGGCCTGAAATCCAACAATCTCAAGGCGATGGCCCCCTTCCCCCGGAAGGAATCGTGCATAACGGTGTAGGCCAGGTCAACGTATTGGGTGTTGGGCTGCCACTTATCCGCTTGATTGAAAGCTAGCGCCGTGAATTGGGCGCCGTTCATCTCAACCCTCAGCCTCAGGTGCTGCTGTTCACGGCCCATGTGAAAGGTTTCCAGTACCTTGACACCCATGCTGGCGAACGCCGGTCTTGGGTTGCCTTGTCCATAGGGCTCCAGGTCGTTTATCCACCGCAACATCACCTCGTCCAATTCATCCAGGCTGATCACGGCGTCTATCTCCACCTTTCGGACCAGGCCCTGGGTCTCTAGGGACCGGGCGCTGTAGGCCTCCAAACGTGATTTAAGTTGGGGAATAGCGTCAGTGGCAATGGTGAGTCCGGCAGCCTGGGAATGGCCGCCAAACCGCACCAGGAGGTCTTCACAGGACTCTATCGCCGCTAAGATGTCGAATTCGGGGATGCTGCGCCCGCTGGCAACGCTGTATTCGCCTTCCACGGCAATCACCATCGCCGGGCGCCGGTACTTGTCCACCAGGCGTCCCGCTATCAGGCCCGACACGCCTCGCAGGAACCGCTCGTCGGAGATCACCAGCAACGAAGGAAGCTCGCCCAGGTCCTCGACCAGTCCACTGGCTATCGCGTTGGCCTCTTCGGTTGCCGCCCGCCGTTCTATGTTCAATGATTCCAGCTTGTGGGTCAGGGCGCTAGCCTCCTCCGTAGAGGTGGTGGTCAGGAGCCGGAAGCTGTCCATGGCGTCGCCCATGCGTCCCGCCGAGTTGAGTCTGGGCGCGATCTGGAATGACACAGTCTCGGCGGTGATCTCGCCCGGGTCTACCCTGGCTGAACTGTAAAGGGCTCGAAGTCCGGGACGGCGGGTGTTGGCCAACTCGCGCAGGCCTTCCTGAACCAGGTAGCGGTTCTCATCCAGCAGCGGCACCAGGTCCGCGATGGTGCCCAGGGCCGCCAATTCCAACAGGGCGGGGTCCCACGGCTGCCCGTGGGACTCGAATAATCCCTGGATTAATTTGAATCCGATACCGGCCCCGCATAGTTCGAAGAACGGGTAATCGCCGCCGGGTATCTTGGGGTTCAAACACGTCACCGCGTTGGGAACTCCGTCATGGGGCAGATGGTGGTCGGTGATTATCACGTCGACGCCCAGAGACTTGGCGTAGTCCACCTCTTCAAAGGACGTGATCCCGGTGTCTACGGTGATGATCAGAGTCACGCCTTGTTCCGCTAGAGTGTCAATGGCCCTGTTGGACAGGCCGTGGCCCTCATCGACTCGGTGTGGCAGGTACGGCGTGACCGGTATCCCAAACGATGAAAGGCCCTCGCAGATGATGGCGGTTCCCGTGATACCGTCCACGTCAAAGTCGCCGAACACGCCCACTCGTTCCCCGTCATTCATTGCGGCGGACAGACGTTTTAGCGCGGTGTCCATGCCTGAGATGCGCAAAGGGTCGTAGGGGAGCTTATGGGGCGGGTCGAGTAGGGCGCTTAGCTTCTGAGGGGTGTCGATTCCCCGCTTCACCAGTACCCGGGCGATGGCTGGCGGCACGTGGCCGTCAAGGGCATTAATATCGCCGGCGTCAAGGGCGGATGGCAGAGACCAGGGGTGTTCACCGCCGCCGGCCGCCACGGTCTAGCGGGCCAGGCCGGGTTTGGCGAAGACTAACACCGAGTTGTGGCCGCCAAAACCGAAGGAATTGCTTAACGTAACGTTGAGCTCCTGAGAGCGGGCATGGTTGGGAGTGTAATCCAAGTCGCATTCGGGGTCCGGTTCGTTCAGGTTGATGGTGGGAGGAATGATGCTGTGCTCCATGGCCAAGATACAGAAACACGCTTCCAACGCTCCGCCGGAACCAAGGAGATGGCCGGTCATGGACTTGGTGGAGCTGAGGGGAACCCGGTAGGCGTCTTCGCCCAGAGCGGATTTGATGGCCTTGGTTTCATGGCGGTCATTGAGCGGCGTGGACGTGCCATGTGCGTTAACGTAATCGACCTCGGAAGGATCGATGCCGGCTTCTTCCAGGGCCTTGCTCATCGCCCGGGCGGCGCTTTCACCCGACTCCATCGGTTCCACCAGATGATAGGCGTCGGAGGTGGCCGCATAGCCTCTGAGCTCTCCCAAGGCGGCAACACCCCGCCGGCTGGCGCTCTCTTCACTCTCCAGCACCAACACGGCCGCTCCCTCGCCCATGACGAAACCATCGCGATTCATATCAAAGGGCCGGCTGGCCTTGGCGGGGTCTTCATTGAACCGGGAAAGGGCCCTCAGCGCATTGAATCCGGCGACCGCGACTGGCACCACCGGCGCTTCGCTGCCGCCGGCCAAGACGATGTCCTCTTGGCCCCGCCGGATCATGGCCCAAGCCTGACCCAGGGCGTCCGCGCCGCTGGAGCATGACGAAACAGCGCAGTAATTGGCGCCCATGGAGCCGGTGACCATCGAGACTTGGGCCGAGGCCATGTCACCCAACATCATTGGAATCAGGAATGGACTAACGCGCTTGGGGCCCCGGGCGAGGAGTATCTCGTGTTGCTGGGAGAGGGTGCCGATGCCGCCGATGCCGCTGCCGATGATCACTCCGACGCGGTACGGATCGACGCTCCCCTTCTTAAGGCCGGCCTGGCTGCAAGCCTGCTGGGCCGCCACGGCGGCAAACTGGGCGAAGCGGTCCATCCGCCGGGCTTCCTTGCGGTCCAGGTAATCCTCAGGGTCAAAGCCTTTGACCTCGGCGGCAAAGTGGGTGTCGAAGCCTTCCGGATCGAAGGCGGTGATGAAGTCCACTCCCGAGCGGCCATTTACAATGCCATCCCAGGTAGTCGCCACGTCCAATCCCAGGGGGCTTATGATCCCCATCCCGGTGACCATAACCCGGTGATTTCCACTCATATATTTCCCAGCCCGTACACTCGCGCAAAGGCCCGGTTAGGGGACTTCACAAGCAATGATTAGAAGCGGTTGGCCCATCCCTGAGCCCGTTGAAATGGAACCCTTTGATACGGGACTTAGAAATCGGGCGCGCGAACCGGACCTGCACCAGAGGCGCTATGCCTTGGCGCCTCCCCGGGTTGAAACAGTCACCGTAGAGTCTATGAGTTCAGTGAGTTCGGTGATGCGTCCTGATATGTTGAGGGCCAATTCCCGGTTGCCTGATGGGCCGGTCAGCAGGTCCAGAGAATCCGACAACTCGTTGACCCGGCTGCCGATGGCGTCCGCCGCCTCTTTCCTGGCGTTGGCCAATGGTTGCGACACCGAGCGGATCTGTTCGACGAGTTCATTCACTCGTTCAGTGATATTCTCGCCGAATTCCAGCCTCGTTAATGAAGCGGCGTCCGACCAGTTCCGAAGCGCTTCAGTGGCCTCGCTCAACCGGGAGGCCAGCGTGTCGCTCAGGTCCCGGCTGGTGGCCGCCAGGCGCAGCTTGTAGGTCCGTAGGATCCTGAAGACGCGCCGGTAAACATCGTCCACCGGATTCAGCTTGGCGGAATAGCGGTCGAACAGGTCACGGCTTTCCTGCATGGTCCAGCGCTTGTCCTGATGGACGAGTTGCCGCCCCGTGTAGAGATGATACGGACGCATCGCCCCTTCAGCCAGCAGATCGCCGTTCTCGTCCAGCGGGACCAACGAGTCCCAGTTGGAGGTGGCGGGCAATGGTGTCAGGAAATTGACGGTCTGGTACTTGCTGATGGTGGTCACCCAATCCGCCAGGGCCATGATGCTTTCCTCGGTGTCGAAGGGCAGGCCGATGATGGTCATGGCCACCACCGTAAAGCCAGCGGCATTGAGGTAATGCAGGTCCTTATGCATCTGGCCGGGTTCCTGCCGTTTGTTCACCGCTATGAGGTTCTCGGCGTTATCCGATTCCACACCCACGTAGAGCATCTTGATGTTGGCTTCAAGCATGGCGTCGGACAGCTCTGGGTCTTGGCCGACCTCGGCCCGGACCTGGCAGATCATATTCATCTTGTCGGTGTGGCCCTTCCAGCCCTTCAACCGGGCCAGGCGCTCGTCACGGAATTTAACCGCCCGCAAGGGCGGCGCATGGAGGTCGTCAGAGATAAACACCTGGAACGCACCGCTCCTGGAGCTGTGGACCAGGCCGTCGGCGGCCAATTCATTGAGTTGGGCCAGCCGTTTGAACTCGGTTTCCCTGGAGATCATCCGGTAACCGAGGAATTGCTGGATGACCTGACAGTAGGTGCAGCTTTCTGTGCACCCGCGTATGGTTTCAATCACCGCACCGACCATGGGATTGTCTGAGGTAAGGTCTTTGATGGAACGGAAATCGGGCAATTCCACAAAATCCGGGGAGACCAGCCCTTTGCGGCTGGTCTGAACGATACCGCCGTCCTTCCGGTAACTGATACCCGGAACCTTCGCCAGATACTCGTCCCGGTCGCTGCCGCGGTGCTCCAAAAGCACGTCGGATAACTGGCCGATGATGTCTTCGGCCTCGCGTTGGACGACCACATCGAAATCCCCGTTGTCGAACGCTTCCTCGGCTAGAGGGCCCATCTGAGGCCCGCCGCCGATAGTTATGATGCCGGGATGGAATTGTTTGGCCAACCGAGCCATCTGGTAACCGCGGGGAGCCTCATTGATGAGCGCCGTGACCATGAAGATATCGACGCCTTCCAGGTCTTTGTCCGGGTCCATGAGGCCGGAGCGGTCTTCAAACCAGATCTCCCGCTCGTAGATGTTTGGACCTTCCCACTGGGCCAGCGCTCCGGAAAGAAAGAGCATTCCCTGCCTGGGTATGGCTACGTATTCAAAGTTCCCACCGGCTGATGCTGGTTGAAACAGCACCACCCGTTTTATTCGAGACATTTTCGCTCCTGTTGATGGCGGCCTGATTACGGCCAGGCGGCATTTTACGCCAATGAATGGTCGCCGATCTATCGTGTTTGCCTGCGGGCCAACCTACTGGCAGGCCATGGCTGACCGAAGCTAAAACCACCGGCGCCCTTCATTGGTTCGCCGGTTATTATACAGGACAACCCGGAGCAAAATTAACTGATTTCCCAACCTGAGCGGCTCGGTTTCGTAGGCGTTCAAACCGGAAATTAGGTCAATCCTTGTTCAAGGCCGGCCAGAGTAACGGAACTACCGTCACATTCTACGCCAGAATGAACGGATTGTCATAATGCCGTCCAGCCGCCGCCATTATCGAGCATGAGCGGTCCGGAGCCCGGAGCATCGGGCCGCGGACCAGGAACTATTTGCCCCGAAAATGGGGAATAAGTTCCTTGGCGATGACCTCGAGATGCCGCTCTCGGTCCTCCCTGGGACAACTGATGCTGAAGACGATATGCCGGGCCCCGGCATCGATGTATTCCTGAAGTTGGGTGATGCAGTTCTCCACTGTCCCCAATAAACAGTACTTCTTAACGATGTCCAGAAAGTCGCCCCCGTATAGGTAACGCCCGCCAAGCTGTTCCGCGGCGACCTCGGCCGCCTGTTGTTCGGTGGGATAGATGGCGATATAAGGAAAGTGGGCCCATTGGAACTGGGATATGTCCCTCCCAGCCTCGGCGGCGAATCCCTTGATCTTCTCAACGCTTTGTTCGTATCTGGGGGCGTCGTAGAAATATGGCATCCAACCGTCGCCGAATCTGGCGGCACGGGCCATGGCGGCATCCCTCCTTCCCGACACCCACAGCGGAGGGTTGGGCTGTTGGACGGGCGTCGGATTGATCATCGCATCGGTCAGTTGGAAATGACGCCCGGAAAAGGTCACCCGCTCTCCGGCCCAAAGCCTCCGCAGCACCTCCAGGCATTCATCGGTGCGCCTTCCCCGCTGGTTTACTTTGAGACCGGCGGCCTCGAACTCCACCGGAAATTCCCCGCCGACCCCCACTCCAAGGGTCAACCGGCCCCCGGAAGCGGCGTCCAAAGTGGCCGTCGTGCGCGCCAAGAACAGGGGATGGTAGAAGGGAGTCAGGATGATGGACGAAAGGATTCGCAATTCATCGGTCGCACCGGCGGCCACCGCCAACACCGGCAGCGCCGCGTGGGTCGGGCCAGGTGGGTCGCCGCGCATGAAATGCTCCCCGGCCGAGAAATATTCGTAGCCCAGTTCTTCCATCCAACGGGCTTGGCGGGCGGTCTCGCCGATCCCCAGGGCCAGTCCAGCGCCGAAATGCAGGTCCAGTTCTGGCATTATTTACCCCTATAACCCATGCCTATCTTGAGGTTTCCCATGCACAGCAGACATTCTACTCCAGGGAGTTTGGTTGGCGTTGCTCTCATATAAGGTTCGCCTCAAGACCGTCATTCCGAGGCGTTCCCGACCCGTCTGGAAGGAATCTCGTTGCCAGATGACCAAATCTGCCCGATAACAAAGAGACCCTTCGCTTCATTCAAGTGGCACGTGGCATCTGGATAGTGTGGCTGATACGTTAAAAGCGACTCCCTTGACATGGGCCGGAGGGATTTGCCACCGTTGGTGGAGTCCAAACATGCTGACCGCTGATGACCGGACCGGCCGGCGGAGTGCCCACGGAGTAATCAACTTGGTTGTTTTGGTAACCGGCGCCACCGGATTCCTTGGCCGGCGTGTGGTCCACGAACTTTTGGAGCGCGGCCATAAGGTGCGTTGTCTGGTCCACACCCCTGGCAGGGAGAGGATGTTCTCCCACCGGGCCGTTGAGGTCCAGTACGGCAGCGTCCGGGACCCGGCTTCCCTGAGCAATGCCTTCTACGATGTGGAAGCGGTGGTGCACTTGGTGGGAATCATTCGCCGCAGACGGCGTGACTCATTCGAAGATGTGCACCGGGAGGGCACGGCCAATGTGCTGGCGGCTGCCAAGGAGGCCGGGGCGCGCCATTTCCTCCATGTGAGCGTCATCGGCGCCGCGAATGACCGTTCCTATCCCTACCTTTACACCAAGTGGCTGGGAGAACAGGAAGTCATCAAGGCCGGTATCCCTTACACCATATTCCGGCCTTCCGTGCTGTTTGGCGAGGGCGACGAGTTTCTGAATGTTCTGGCCGGGTTGGTGCGGTTGTTTCCTTTGGTCCCGGTGATCGGGTCCGGGAAGAACCGGTACCACCCGTTGGCGGCCGACGACCTAGCCCGCTGCATCGTGATAACCCTGGGGCGGGAGGACCTGAAGGGCCGGACCCTGGACCTTGGCGGGTCCAAGCGCATGAATTACAACGATTTAGTGTCTGAGGTGGCCCGAGCGATGGGCAAAAGACGCCTGCGGTTCCACCTGCCGGTTTGGCTCATGTACGCTATCGCCGCGCTCAGCCAGGGGTTCATGCCTAGACCGCCCATCACCACGGACCAACTCAAGATGCTGGAGATCCGAAGCGTCGCGGAGTTGGGCGAGCTGGAAAAGGTTTTTGGGTTTACCCCCCGGCCCATGGCAGGTAACATTGACTTCGTGAACTCGGTGGGTGTGGCCGATGGGATCCAGATGCTATTGGGATCGATGCCCCGCCGCGTCCGCGACCACTGATCTAGTATCAGAAATGGCCGTATCGGGCATCCGTTCGTCCTGAGTCCCGTCGAAGGACCTCTGCCCTGAGGAGCAAAGTGGACTACCGCCAGTCAATCGCCCGCCTTCTGACCCTGGTTGACCACGAGAGGACCAGCGTCAGCGGGCCTCGTCAGAAAGCCATCTACGACCTCAGCCGGATGGAAGCGCTGCTGGACCGGTTGGGCAGTCCGCAAAATCAGGTCCCAGCGGTCCACATCGCCGGGACCAAGGGCAAAGGCAGCACGGCGGCATTGTGCGATTCGGCCCTTCATGCCGCCGGGCTCAGCACCGGGTTCTACTCATCACCTCACTTACATAACTTTAGGGAACGGATCAGACGCGATTCGATACCCATTTCCGAGGAAGGATTCGCCGGTCTGGTGGAGGGCTTGTGGCCGCTCCATGAAGAACTTGAAAAGGACGCCGGTGTGGGGCCTCTGACCCTGTTTGAATTCCTCACCGGCATGGCCTTCCAGTGCTTCGCCCAAGACAGGACCGGCGCGCAGGTGATTGAGGTGGGGTTGGGCGGCCGGTTGGACGCCACCAATGTGC
Organism: Chloroflexota bacterium; assembly: GCA_022563275.1. Next base: position 17,221 of record JADFNR010000012.1, read on the forward strand.
TGGACGCCGGGGTTTGCGTAATCACCTCCATCAGCCTGGACCACACGGCGATCCTGGGCGACTCGATCGGAGAGATCGCCGCCGACAAAGCCGGGATCATCAAGGCCGGGGCGACGGTGGTGATCGCCCCACAAATGCCCGAGGCATTGTCGCCCATCTTGGCCGCCTGCGCGGAGAAAGAGGCGGCGCCCATACTGGTGGGAAGGGATGTAACCTGGGAGGAAGGGCGGCACGGCACCGACGGCCAGCGTTTCAAGGTCAGAGGCCGGAACGGGGAATACGACTTGTATATGCCGCTATTGGGCGCGCACCAATTGGAGAATGCCGCCGTGGCGGTGGCTGCTTTGGAAGCACTGGGCAGCCAGGGGATAGAGGTGCCGCCTAAGGCGGTCGAAGCCGGTTTCGAACGGGTTAATTGGCCATGCCGGATGGAGGTATTGTCGCATTCGCCGCTCTTGGTGGCCGACGGCGCTCACAACGTATACTCAGTGGAGACCCTGTTGCGAACGCTGCCGAATTATCTTGACTTCCAGAGGCTCATATTGGTGGTAGGATTCTCTGCGGACAAGGACGTGTCAGGCATGGCCCAGGCCCTCGGCGCAAAAGCGGACATGATATTCGCCACCGCTTCCCGCCATCCCCGTTCCATGAAGCCAACGGAAGTGGCGAGTCTATTCGCCGCCCCAGGAAAAACGGCCTCGCAGGTCCCGACGCCCGCCGACGCCCTCAGGAGGGCGATGGACAGCGCGGGAAAGGGAGACCTGGTGCTGGCGACCGGCTCGCTGTTTGTCGCCGCCGAGGTCCGGGAATCGGCCTTGGGGATCGAACCCGAGATATATCCGGAATTGACCACGCCAGGGTCTCCAGCTTTATAGGGATGGCCGGGAAAAGCACACAGGTTTTGGTGCTGAAAGAATCGAAAACCAGGAGCGTCTCCAGTGGCTGATGAGCGGGTTAGGGTGGTTATCACCGGGATGGGGGCGATGACCCCGTTGGGCGAGAATCCCGAAGAATATTGGAAGAACCTGGCCGCGGGAACATCGGGCATCGGGCCCATGACCCTCTGCGACCCGGAGGGCTACCCTTGCCAGATCTCCGGAGAGGTTTCCGGCTTCGACCCAGCCACTTACATGGGGAGCAAGGAAGCCCGGAGGATGGCCCGCTTCACCCAGTTGGCCGTCGCCGCCAGTCTTCAGGCGGTGGAAGCTGCGTCATACGACATATCCAAGGACGACCCGTACCGGGTGGGCGTGCTGCTGGGCAACGGCAACGGCGGGTTTCCGACCATTGAGGAGAACTGCCGGATACTGGCCGACCGCGGCGGGATGCGGATGACCCCCTTCTTCTTCCCCATGATACTGCCCAACATGGCCGCCGCCGCCGTGAGCCGCTACATCGGCGCCCACGGCTACAACTCCACCGCCACCACCGCCTGCGCTGCTTCCAATCAGGCGTTGGGCGAGGCGATGGCCGTCATTCGGCGGGGCACGGCCGACGTGATGCTGGCCGGTGGCACGGAAGCCGGCATCAGCCTCCTGGGACTCTCTGGGTTCGCCGTTATGCGGGCCCTCAGCACCAGGAACGACGAACCGCAGAAGGCCAGCCGGCCCTTCGACTCGGGCCGGGACGGGTTTATCCCTTCGGAAGGCTCGGTGATAATGGTCCTGGAGAGCCTGGAGCATGCTCTCGGCCGGGGCGCGGATATCCTGGCGGAGTTGGCGGGCTTCGGCTCAACCAGCGACGCCGGCCATCCGGTGCAGCCTGAAGAATCCGGGGTTAGCGCCGCGGAAGCCATGCGCCTGGCATTGGCCGACGCCCAAGTGCCGTTGGACGAGGTGGACTACATCAACGCCCACGGCACCTCCACGCCGCTGAACGACGCCCTGGAGACCGTGGCCATCAAACGGTTATTCGGCGACCTGGCCTACAAGATACCCATCAGCTCAACCAAGTCGATGATCGGCCATTCCTTGGGCGCGGCCGGGTCCCTGGACGCCGCCGCCTGCGTGAAAACGATCACCGAGGGGACGATCCATCCGACAATTAATCAAGACGACCCGGACCCGGATTGCGATCTGGATTACGTGCCCAATCAGGCGCGGGCTAAGGATGTTCGGGTGGCCCTCTCCAACGCCTTTGGCTTCGGTGGGCAGAACGCCTGCCTGGTCTTTCGCAAGTATGTCGGGTAAATGCATGACAGGCGATTCTTGACCTTAAGTGCTGTTGTCCGGCTAGAATGGGTGGGGCAACTCGCAGGCCATTTGGGCGGCTGAGTTTACGTGGCGGAGGGAGAATAAGATGGCCGAACGGCTGGTTTCCGGCGACCTCCAGGAGGAAGACCAGGATGTGACTTTGCGGCCCAAGCGGCTGGAGGATTTCGTCGGCCAGGCCAATACCAAAGAGAACCTCTCCATCTCCATCCAGGCCGCCAAGATGCGCCAGGAGCCCCTGGACCATGTGATCATCTACGGTCCTCCCGGCTTGGGCAAAACCACCTTGGGCAACATCATCGCCGCCGAGATGGGCGTGGCCATCCGGGTAACCTCCGGTCCCGCCATCGAGCGGGCCGGCGATATGGCCGCCATCCTGACCAGTCTCGAGCCCGGCGAGGTGCTCTTCATCGACGAGGTGCACCGGCTGAACCGTGTGGTGGAAGAAGTCATGTACTCAGCGATGGAAGATTTCTTCCTGTCCTGGATGGTCGGCAAGGGATTGGCCGCGCGAAACGTGAACCTCAGGATCAGCCCTTTCACCTTGGTGGGCGCCACAACCCGTTACTCAATGGTGAGCGCCCCCCTTCGCGACCGGTTCGGCTCGGTCTACCGCCTGGACTACTATGAACCTGAAGATATGACGGTCATAGTCGACCGTTCCGCCCGCATCTTGGGGGTGGACGCCGATAAAGAGGGGCTGGAGTTGATCGCCTCCCGCTCCCGAGGGACCCCCAGGGTCGCCAACCGGCTGCTGAAACGCACCCGTGACTACGCCCTGGTTAAGGCCGACAACCGGGTGGACGGGCCTGTGGCCCGCGCGGCGCTGGAGCAACTCAATGTGGACGAACTGGGCCTGGACCGGTCGGACCACCGGCTGCTGACCAGCATCATCGACAAATTCGACGGTGGCCCCGTGGGCCTGGAAACGCTGGCGGCGTCATTGAACGAGGACGCGGACACCATCATGGAAGTCTGGGAACCGTACCTGCTGCAATTGGGATTCTTGGAGCGGACGCCCAGGGGCCGGGTGGCCACGCGGCTGGCCCACGCCCACCTGGGCAGACCGTACGCCACCACGGACCTCACCGACCAGGGGCGTCTCAACGGTTTCTGAACAAGTTTCCTGGCGAGCCTCATGACCCCGGCCAAGCTCTTTCGTCCCCCACCGCTATCCACCCGTATTGCCCACTCAGTTCCGACGGTCTAGAATAGTCCGGTAGACTTTCCTGTCTACAGGGCAATCTCTGGCGGGCTGACCCGGCACTAGGCCGATGGAGTTCATTTGACGGTTCCCGTCCCCACTGGCGAAGCGCGGCAGTTCCCGAAAAGTGGCGCCCCTATTGATGAAGTCATCGTCAAGGCCAAGGCGGGACCTTACCTGTCGGAGGCTGACGCCCTTTCATTGCTTTCCGCCGGTCCCGATGCCACTCGTGAGATCTGCGCCGCAGCCTCCTCCATGCGGAATCAGGCCAAGGGCAACATCGTCACCTTCTCGCCCAAGGTTTTCATTCCCCTGACCCACCTGTGCCGGGATTTCTGTGGGTATTGCACCTTCCGGAAAGACCCAAAACAGGCGGGCAAAGACTTGTTCATGACTCCGGAACAGGTACTTGATGTGGCCAATGCCGGGGCCGCCTTGGGTTGCACCGAAGCCCTTTTCACCCTGGGAGAACGTCCGGAACAACGATATCCGGAGGCCCGGGAATGGTTGAAACACCGGGGGTTCCACACTACCCTTGAATATCTGACCCACGTGTGCCAGTTGGTGTTCGAGGAAACCAGCCTGCTGCCCCATGCCAATCCCGGCACCATGGCCCGCCGGGAGATCGCCGCCCTGCAGCCCTTCAATCCGTCCATGGGTCTGATGCTCGAGAGCACCAGCGAGGCATTGTACGCTCAGGGGGGTCCCCACGAGTTTGCCCCCAGCAAACGCCCCAGGGTCCGGCTACGCACCCTGGAATTGGCCGGGCAGTTGCGAGTGCCTTTCACCACTGGTATCCTCATCGGCATAGGTGAGAGCCGCAGGGACCGAATCGAGTCGCTGTTCGCCATCGCGGAGCTCCATGCCCAGTACGGCCATGTTCAGGAAGTGATAATCCAAAACTTCCGGGCGAAACCGGACACGGCGATGAAAGATACCCCCGATGCCGACACCGATGAGTTCTTGTGGACGGTGGCCGTGGCCCGGCTGATACTGGGACCGGATGCCAATATCCAAGTCCCGCCCAACCTGAGCGCCAAGGATTACCAGATATACCTAGATGCCGGCATCAACGATTGGGGCGGCGTTTCACCTCTGACCATAGACTTCGTCAACCCCGAGGCCCCGTGGCCGGCCCTGACTGAATTGAAAAACAAGACCGAGGCAGCCGGGTTCCAGCTGAGACCCAGGCTCCCCGTATATCCGGAGTACTTCCTGAGAACGAAAGAATTTCTACCCGACGCCCTCTTACAAAAAGTTTCGGCCATGGCCGATTCTGAGGGGTACGTCTTAGGGGGAATGCGTAGATATGCCGGCAGAATCTGAAGGACAACAATCATCGGAGCGACGCCCAGAGGGGGACCAGCGCCCAGCGGAAGGCCTGGAAGCGGTGGTTGGCGCGCTTAAACCCGAAACGGCAGCGGTGTTGGACCGGGCCCTTTCCGGGAAAGACATCACAAGCGAAGAAGCAGTGGTGTTGTTCGGCACGGTGGGCCAGGAATACAACGCCCTGGTGATGACCGCGGACGAGCTACGGAGACGCACGGTGGGAGACATCGTCACCTACGTGGTCAACCGCAACATCAACTTCACCAATGTTTGTATCAAACGTTGCGGTTTCTGCGCCTTCAGCCGGGATTTCCGGCAAGAGGAAGGCTACCTGCTCCCCCCGGATGAGATTATCCGGCGGGCGAAGGAAGCCTGGGACTACGGCGCCACGGAAGTCTGCATCCAGGCGGGACTGCCTCCCAAGATGGAAGGAGACATGTACATCCGGCTCTGCGAGGCGATCAAAAAAGAATTGCCGGACATGCACATCCACGGTTTCTCACCAGAGGAAGTCCTGTACGGCTCCATCCGTTCCAACTGCACCATCAAGCACTACTTGACCGAGTTGAAGGCCGCCGGAGTCGGCAGTTTGCCGGGCACATCCGCGGAGGTATTGGACCAGGAACTTCGGGACAAGATATCTCCGGGCCGCATCACCGTGGACCAGTGGACGGAGGTGATCACCACCGCCCATGAGTTGGGTATCCCCACCACCTCCACCGTGATGTTTGGGTTTCTCGAGACTCCCATTCAATTGGCCAAGCATTTGGACCTGATCAGAGGCATCCAGCAGCGGACCGGCGGCATCACCGAGTTCGTTCCCTTGAGCTTCGTTCATACCGAGGCGCCCATGTTCATGAAGGGTCTGTTGGAGAATGTCCGGCCCGGTCCCTCCGGAATGGACGTGATCAAGATGCACGCCATCGCCCGGATAATGCTGAATAACTGGATCCCCAATATCCAGGCTTCATGGGTGAAAGAGGGACCGCGCATGTCCCAACTGCTGCTGACCGCCGGGGTCAACGACCTGGGCGGCACCCTCATCAACGAGAGCATCTCCACCGCGGCCGGCGCCCAGCACGGACAGCTCATGCGCCCGTCGGAGTTCCGGCAGATGATACGCCAAGCCGGCCGGATCCCCGCCGAACGCTACACCACCTACAAGACCCGCCGGGTGTTCAGCGACACAGACGAGGAACTGGACCCGCTGGACCTGGTTGGCGACAACGTGGAAGAGATCTTTGGGTCCTACAAGCGGTTGGTCAAATTGGACACCTTCCGGTTTGAACATCCCAATCACAGCCGCGGCGCCAAAGTTTAGACGCAGAGTGTCCTTTTCCGCGTCCAAAATTAGCTTCGGCTGTAACCGGCACGGTCATGGATGGTGACTCATGAAGGCTTTTCCGATTCCCCGGCTGTGCTGGCTCTTGCCGGAGGCGTAGGTGGGGCCAAATTGGCCCTGGGATTGGCCCGTTGCCTGGCTCCCGGGGACCTGGTTATCTGCGTCAACACCGGCGACGACGAGACTTTCCACGGCCTCCACGTATCACCCGACCTTGACACCATGATGTACACCCTCTCCGGCCTCTCCAACCAGGAGACCGGCTGGGGGGTGGCCGGCGACACTTTCATGGCCCTTGAGATGCTGGGAAAGTTCGGCGTGGACACCTGGTTCAACCTGGGAGACCGTGACTTTGCCACCCACATCCGCCGCACCCAGTTATTGGGCGAAGGCAGGACCTTGTCCGAGGTTACGGCGGAACTGAACCGGAGCCTGGGGGTTACCCATCAGGTGATACCCATGAGTGACGACCCCGTGAAGACGGTCCTTTCCACGGACGAAGGCGAACTGCCCATGCAGCGGTACTTCGTCGGCCGCAGAGCCGAACCAAAGGTATCCGGAGTCCGCTATCTGGGCGCGGAGACCGCCGCCGCCGCGCCGGGGCTGCAGAGCGCCCTGGCCAGGGCCGGCATGTTGGTCCTGTGCCCGTCCAATCCGTACCTCAGCTTGGGACCCATCCTGGCCCTGCCCGGAGTGCGGCAACGGATGCGGGCCTTTCCGGGGAAGAAGGTTTGTGTTAGCCCAATCGTCGGCGGGGACGCGGTGAAAGGCCCGGCGGGCAAGATCATGGCCGAGTTGGGTAAAGAGGTGTCTTGCATCGAGATCGCCAGGGAATACCGGGACATCTGCGACGTATTCGTGATGGACGACCAAGACCGCGCCCTGGCCTCGGAGATCGAAGAAATGGGGATAACTCCTCTGGTAACATCGACTATCATGGAAAACGAAGAGGATAAGATTGCTCTGGCCAGAGAGATTCTGGCTTTGGCTGACTAACCTCCGGACCGGAACTTTATGGCCACCGAACCCGAAAACGTGATCGCGATCGTCCCCATGAAACCCCTTTCACAGGGAAAATCACGGCTGGCCAAGACCCTTACCGCGGAACAACGGGCAGATCTGGCGATGGGAATGCTCCGCCGGGTATTGCTGGCCATCAGGGCCGCCTCGGTGGAGACGATCTGGGTGGTCGGCGGCGATAACCGGGTCCGAAACATGACCCGCAATATGGGGAGCGAATGCCTGGAAGAACTGGGCAAAGACCTGAACGACACTCTGAAAAAAGCGTTTGAGTTGGCCTTTACAAAGGGCAAGTCGGCCCTCTACGTGGCCGGTGACCTGCCGTTCTTGAAGCCGGCGGACATCCACAGCATGATGCAGGCTTCTCGAGGGCAGGGCAACGTAACTCTGGCTCCGGCCCGGCGAGACGGCGGAACCAATGCGATCTTGGTCCCCTGCGGCGTGCCTTTGCAGCCCGAATTGGGGCAGGGCAGTTTCATGAAACACCTGTCACAAGCCGCCCGGCTTGAGACCTCTGTAGCCATCAACTCCAGTCAAGGACTGGGATTCGACTTGGACGTGGTGGACGACCTCGAGACGTTCCAGCATATGGAACCCGGATTATTGGAGCGGTTGTCCTCGGAGCTCAGGTTGGGTCCCCCCGATTTCGATGAAAAAGATGGCGAGTGATCCTGCCTGCTGCAGCGGGGAGTGACGTGACCCATGGAAAAGTAAAACTTGGCATGTTGCTGCCCACGCGGGGGTTGTTGTTGCGGGGAGAACAGCCCGCCAACATGGACCGCATCATCGCGCTGGCTGAGACCGTGGAGCAAGCAGGCCTGGACTCGGTCTGGGTTGGCGATAGCCTGGTGGCCAAGCCCCGCATGGAACCCCTGGCGGTACTGGGCGCACTGGCCGCGCGCACCAGCCGAGTTAGGTTGGGCACGGCGGTCCTGCTCCCGGCCCTCCGCCACCCGGTATTGCTGGCCCAAACCCTGGCTACGGTCGATCTGATTTCCGGCGGCCGCCTGGTGATCGGCGCCGGTGTGGGCGGGGCGTTCAACGACGATCAGAAGCGCGAATGGAAAGCAGCCGGAGTGCCGGCCAAGGGCCGGGGACGGCGGTTTGAAGAGATCATCGAGATCGTCCAAGGCCTGGGCTCAGGCGCACCCTACGACTTTCACGGGCGAGATTTCGTTCTGGACTCAGTCCTGATGCGTCCGGTTCCGCCAAGGAAAGGGGGTATACCCTTTCTACTGGCCAGCCACTACCGGGCCCGAAGCCAGGCCCAGATACGGCGCGCGGCCCGGCTGGGAGCTGGAATCATCTCCATCTCCGACACACCGGATGAATTTTCCCAGGTGCGCCAACAGGTGGCGGAGAAAGCCGCCGAGTTTGGCAGGGACCCCGAAAGTCTGGAAAATAGCTTCTACCTGACCGTCAATATGGACCCAGACCTGGGTGCGGCTGAAGCCGACGCAAAGGAGTGGCTCACGGCATATTACGGTTCCGATATCTGGGGTGCCCGCTGGGGTCCATTCGGCGGGCCGGAAAGGGTTGTTGAGCGTATCGCGGAATACGTGGCGGCTGGGGCCGGCACCATCGTCGTGCGGTTCGCCAGCTTTGAGCCGGAGAAACAACTCGATATATTCCTGAATAAGGTGGCCCCAGCTTACGCATGATCCGGAAGTCGCCGCATGAGACCACGGCGGGGTTTCGGGCCGATGGCGATTTGCTAGAGATGAAAAGGTAGAGAGGTAGCCAGGTGTTTCCCATAGACCTATCCGGTAAAAAAGGGATCGTATTCGGAGTCGCCAACGACCGGAGCATCGCCTGGGGCATCACCAAGGCCCTCTCCCAGGCCGGGGCGCGCATCGCCCTGACCTACCAGGGAGACCGTCTTAAAGGGCGGGTCGAGGCCTTGGCGGCCACATTGGACGACGCTCTCACACTCCCCTGCGACGCCACGGACGACGATGAGATCACCCAGGTGTTCCAGTCATTGAAAGAGGAGTTCGGCGAGATCTCGTTCCTGGTCCACAGCATCGCCTTCGCCAACCGGGAGGACCTTGACGGCCGGTTCGTGGACACCGGACGCGAGGGGTTCCGCATCGCCCTTGAGGTCAGCGCCTATTCCCTTTTGCCATTGGTGCGCCACGCCGCGCCCCTCATGACCGATGGCGGAAGCGTGGTGGCCATGACTTTTGACGCCTCCCAGCGGGTCTACCCCGGATACAACGTGATGGGCACGGCCAAGGCGGCCTTGGAGCATGGGGTGCGGCAGTTGGCCTACGAGTTTGGAGAGCAAAACATCAGGATCAACGCCATCTCGGCGGGACCGTTGGAAACCCTGGCGGCCCGGGGGATCAGCGGCTTCAGAGACCTGCGCCACGCCGCCGCCGATAAAGCCCCGTTGAAGCGGAATATCACGGTGGATGAGGTCGCCCAGACGGCCCTGTTCCTCTGCAGCGGGCTTTCCAGCGGAATCACGGGCGCAATCATCCCCGTGGACGCGGGCTATCACATCATGGCTGTTTAGAATGGATGGGGATCAAGCTCGCGGCGATCCCTTTTCTGGGGACTGGTAGCCCCAAAGAGGAAGTTAACCTGGGAAGTTAACCTGGGGAAGAGCTTGGGTCCAGACCCTGGAGGTGACGGCGGTCTTCCTCCGCCCGTTCCGACCGGCCGAGTTGGGTGTAAGCATCGGCGCGCCGTTGCCATGCGTCGGCGTAATCGGGGTCAAGGGCGATGGCCTTGGTGAACTGGTCGATGGCCTCTTGGTACTTACCTTCGTCGAACCGCTCGATCCCCCGTGAAGTCATCACTGTGGCCGTTGGAGCAACACCGGGATCGAAGGTTCCCCATGGAACGTACTCTTTATCCGGCTCTTCCGAGGCATCACCAGGTGTCGCCTCCGCGGTTTGTTCCGGCTCATCTGATGATTCTTGAGGAGTCTCGGCAGTAGTCGCGGCTGTGGCATCAGAAGCCTCAGCCTCTGAGACCGGGGGTTCCGTGGCTGGAGTTTCAACGGCGGCAGCATCAGCGGTTTCAGGCGGTTTGGCCACGGCGGTGGAAGGTACTGTGGTCTGGACCTGGGTCCGCGCCGGGAACGGCTGTCCCTCATCCGATTCTTCCGGTGAGTAGGCCTCACTCAGGTCCCAGCCGCAGCCGGTGCAGAAATGCTGACCTTCGGAGTATGACTTGGCACAACGCGCACAGGTCAACCGGTCCGCCTGCACAGCGGGAGAGGTGGCCGGAAGTTTCACAAACAACAACACGGCCACTGGGACAGCGCCAAACAGGTGGGGAGGGATCAGGCCCAATAACAGAGCCGCTCCGCCCCAACCCCAGGCGTTTCGCCCTTTGGCCTTGGCCAGGCGTGCGGTCCAGACGGCCATTACAAATACTATAAAGTATTGAAAAATTTCACCCACGGCTTTGTCCTCTATACTGTTCACGACGATTGAGGCCACGTGAACAGAAACTCCCCCGTGCTTTAAGGAATGGCGAGTATTCTAATATTGAATATACACCCGTATCGGACACACGGCAACGCCGGGAACTGGGCTGGTTGGCGGAAAGAACGGCGATTTGGCGGTCTAGCTACTGGGGTTCCGACTGTATGACACCGCGGCCAAGGCACTGTGCGCCAAGGTGGAATCGTTCTGCGTGATAAAACTAAATTTGCTTCTTTAACGAGTTGACAGCCGCGAAAATTGACAGGGCAAAATTCGGACTGCTAGAATTGGGCGCGGCCCGGACTGGGGGAGCAAACCGCGCCTCTTGGGCGCCAGACGGATAGGGCTGCAGGGCAGTTGGTTTCCACCACGATTGAGCGAATATTTTACGATTGATGTCGGTAAATTTTGCTTGGTAAAGCTAGTAGTGATCGACCGGATGTGGCCTGATGCAGGCATGAGGTGGCAATTCAGCGCGGGAGGTGAAGCGTGCCGGTAACAGGGGAAAGGACGACTCTTCAAGAATACGTAACCTCAGAGTGGCGCGACAAGGGTCTGTACGAGGGCCTTGGGGCAGTCATCATGGCCATCGCGGACGGTTCTTGCCGTGTCCAACGGCAGGTCCAGCAGGCCGCTCTGGCCGATGTGCTGGGCGTCACGGGGGAGACCAACGTCCAGGGAGAGATCGTTCAACGTCTGGACGCAGCCAGTTCGGATATCTTCGTGGAGACGCTTTCCCAGTCGGGCCATGTGGCCGCCATCGGCTGCGAAGAGATAGAAAAGCCGGTCATCGTCGAAGGCGAAGTCGCCGACGGCTTTATCGTGTTGATGGACCCATTGGACGGCTCATCCAACATCGACGTCGCGGTGAGCATCGGCTCGATATTCGGGATCTGGAAGAAGCGGCCTGGGGAGATGGTGAACGACGACTCCCTGCTGCGGCCAGGTAAAGAGCAGGTGGCCGCGGCTTACGTGGTATACGGGTCGAGCACCGTGTTGGTATTGGCCACGAAGAATAATGTCTGTGGATTCACCTTGGATTGCGGCTCCGGTAACTTTGCCGTGACCCATCCCAACATAAAGATTCCCGCGGAATGCCCTTATTACAGCACCAACGAGGGCAACCACAAGGTCCTGGACGGGCCTACGAAAAAGGCCATCACTCTCCTCAGGGACAAATATTCCCAACGGTACGTGGGTTCTCTGGTGGCCGATTTCCACCGGAACCTCCTGAAGGGCGGTATCTTCGCCTATCCCGCCGACCAGAACCGGAAGGATGGCCGCCTCAGGCTGATGTATGAGGCCAACCCATTGGGATTCGTGGCCGAGCAGGCCGGCGGGGCCGCTTCAACCGGGTATAAGCGGATATTGGACATAGTTCCGGAGCAGTTGCACCAGCGGACTCCCCTGATCCTGGGCAACAAAGACGTTGTCGAGGAGACGGTGTCGGTGATCAGCGGCGGCTAAGGGCCTTGCCTGACGCCGGGCATTACCAGGATAATTCGGGAATGAGAGGTGATCCATGGATAAGCAGAAACTAGTCCAAACCGCTCAGGCACTGGTTGCGGAGGGGAAGGGTATCCTGGCAGCCGACGAAAGCAGCGGCACCATCAAGAGACGTTTCGATGGCATAAACACGGAGTCCACTGAGGATAGCCGTCGGAACTACCGCGAGATGCTGTTTCGCACCGCCGGCGTGTCGGAGTTCATAAGCGGTGTGATCCTGTTCGACGAGACGATCCGCCAGGACGGCGCCGATGGCACCCCCATGGTCAAAGTGTTGTCCGACCAGGGAATCATCCCAGGCATCAAGGTCGACAAGGGCACAGTGCCCCTTCCCGAGGCCTCCGATGAGTTGGTGACCGAGGGCCTGGACGGCCTGCGGGACCGCCTCAAGGAATACGTTGAGTTGGGCGCAGGCTTCACCAAGTGGCGGGCAGTGATCAGCATCAGCGGAAACACCCCAACCTCCTATGGCTTGGCCGCCAATGCCCACGCCCTGGCCCGCTTCGCGGCGTTGAGCCAAGAGGCAGGGTTGGTGCCCATCGTGGAGCCCGAAATACTTCGCGATGGCGACCACGATATCGACCGGTGTTTCGAGGTCACCGAAGAGACATTGCGGGAAGTCTTCGACCAGTTGGCCCAGCAGAAAGTGCTTCTCGAAGGCATGCTTCTCAAGCCCAGCATGGTGATCTCAGGCGGTTCCGCGGAAAAGCGCGCCGAGCCCAGGGAGGTCGCCCAGAGGACCATCGAATGCTTCAAACGGGTATTGCCGGCTTCGGTCCCCGGAATCGTATTTCTTTCCGGTGGCGAGCCCGATGATTCGGTGACAGCCAACCTCAACGCGCTCAACCAGCAGGCTGCCAAGGCTAAAGCGCCCTGGGAATTCAGCTTCTCCTTTGGCCGGAGCCTGCAAGGAGCGCCGTTGGCTGCCTGGGCAGGCAAGGCGGAGAACATCGAGGCCGCCTCGGTCGCCTTCTACACCAGGGCCCGGCTCACTGGAGCAGCCCGCAAAGGCGCTGCCTAGGCAGCAGGGGCTCCGTCACTCCGGCGAAGGCCGGAATCCAGGGATTATCACGCCAGAAAAGTCATTCACCGTAGGCGCGGGTTTTAAACCCGCCCGGTTGTGGGTAGACCAAATATCGGATCCCTGGACCACGTTACGAAGGGCGGCCGGTAGAGATTCTCCGGTCAGGATGATTTCTCCTGAGCAAGGCGGGTTAAAAACCCGCGCCTACGCGCCGACCGTCATCAAGAATGTTGCTCCGGCTATTCGGGCTGCTCAACGATCCGCAGCGACAGCTCGTCCAGTTGCGCCTGGGAGACCGGAGTGGGGGCGTCAAACAGAAGGTCGGTCCCACTTTGGGTCTTGGGGAAGGCGATCACGTCCCGGATGGAAGGACTGCCGCAGAGGATGGCCACCAACCGGTCGATCCCCGGCGCGATGCCCCCGTGGGGTGGCGCCCCGTACTCGAAGGCTTCAAGTATCTGGCCGAACCGGGATTCGGTCTCTTCCTTGGAGTGTCCCAGAATCTCGAAAATCTTCTCTTGGAGCTGGCGGTTGTGGATCCGGATGCTGCCGCTGGCCAACTCGGAACCGTTGCACACCAGGTCATACGCCTTGGACTTGATATCCCCAAGGTGTTCGCCGTCCAACTCCGCCTCCTGACCGTCTTCCGGAGAGGTGAAAGGATGGTGGGACGAGTCCCAACGCTTGGCGTCTTCGTTCCACTCGAACAACGGGAAGCCGGTGACGAAAGCGAAGGCCAACTCGTTGGGGTCGGCCAACTCCAGCAACTCGCCAACATGGGTCCGCATGACCGAGAGCCAGGCGTTCAACCGTGGCTGCCTTCCCGCCATCAACAGAATCATGTCTCCGGGGCCCGCGCCCATCCTGTCCGCCAGGCGTTGGTGCCATTCCGCGGGCATCCGTAACCCGGCCGACTGGAGGATCTCTTCTTCGGTCAACTGACCCACTGGGTTGGTCCCACGGTAACGGATGTGGACCAGTCCGCCGGCGCCCGCCGCTTTGGCGGTGTCTTCCAGTTCTTTGACCTGACCAGTGACGAATTGGGCCTGTCCGGGAACGACGAATCCCTTGATCCGGCCGCCTCCGTCAATGGTCGAGAGAAATACCCTGAACTCAGTCTCGCCGGCCAGTTCGGAAACGTCGGTCATCTCCAGGCCAAAACGCAGGTCCGGTTTGTCCGAGGCGTAGCGGTCCATCGCCTCGTCGTAGCTGATCCTGGGGAACGGCTTTCGGAGCTTCTTCTCCGGCGAAACCGACTCGATCATCCCGGTGTACAGTTCTTCGGTCAGGTCCAGGATGTCGTTTTCTTCGACGAAGCTCATCTCCAGGTCCAACTGGGTGAACTCCAGTTGCCGGTCGGCGCGCAGGTCCTCGTCGCGGAAGCAGCGGGCGATCTGGAAGTACCGTTCGATGCCGGCAACCATGAGCAGTTGCTTCATCTGCTGAGGCGATTGGGGCAGGGCGTAGAATTTGCCGGGCTGCATCCTGCTGGGCACCAGGAAATCCCGGGCGCCTTCCGGGGTGCTCTTGATGAGGATCGGGGTTTCAATCTCAAGAAATCCCCGTTCGCTCAAGAAGTCCCGGATGTATTTGACCACGTTGTGCCGCAACGTCAGGTTGCGCAGCATGGGCGGACGCCGCAGGTCTAGGTAGCGATAGCGTAGGCGCAGGCTCTCATCGGCATCAGCGTCTTCCTCGATGTAGAAAGGCGGGGTCAGCGAGCGGTTCAGAACGGTTAGCTCGGTTGCCATCACCTCCACATCCCCGGTGTCGATCGCCGGGTTCTCACTCCCTTCCGGGCGGCGCCTGACCGTGCCTTTGACCTGCACGACCCATTCCCCCCTCACCTCTTCGGCGACGCGGGTGGCATCGGCGGCGGTCTCTGGGTTGAACACCACTTGGACGGAGCCCGATCTTTCACGGAGATCGATAAAGATGATTCCGCCGTGGTCACGCCTCCGGCCGACCCAACCCGCCAGGGTCACTTGGTCACCGGCGTTTTCTTTCCTCAGGGCGCCGCAGTCCGCGCTACGCAGCAAGCGATTCCTCCGTTATTGATCGGTGTGATGATACGCCGGTCATGGGCGAAAAGGCCCACGGCCCGGTATCTGATCAACCTGGTCTCTAATTGCCAGGAAAGACCTGGAATATATCTTGAAATGGGCTTTCTTGTTGTTTAGTCAGGCCGGCCACCGCAGCCGCCAGTTCCGGGGGTGAATCCACCGGCGGCAGACACACGGTATCCAGGCACACATGGGCGCGGGCGACATCGTCGCCATCAGCCGCCAACACGGTCTTGATGTCCAGATTAGGCTGGGGGAGACGGGCGGCGGCGGCCAATAGTTCCTGGCAGCCGGCATCTTCGGGATGCCCTTCGATAGTCACTTCCACCGTGGCGTTCTGCAACAGGTGCACGGCAAGGCCGTAATCGGCGGCGAACTCGCCTTGCTCTCTGAAGGTCTCGACGAAGGCATTCAGAGTGCCCTCCGCTATCTGCCGGTAGTCCTCGTTCCGGGTGGCCTGGTGCAGGCGGATCAACGCCTGAGCCGCGATGGTGTTGTCGATCAGAGTCTTTTCTCTGACCTGCAGATGCCCTATGGCGTCCGGGTCCTCTTCAATGTCGAAGAAGCCGCCGCCGTCTTGATCGAAGAATCGGTCCACCATTATCTGGGCTACGGCAACGGCCCGATCGAGGTACGACCCGGTGGCGGTGTTGCCGTGGGCCTGCATCAGGGCGGTCAACAGCCAGGCCCAATCGATGAAGAAAGCTGGCGCACCGGACGGCCCCGCCTCCGAATATACGTGGCTAAAGGGGCCGGTTTGGGCCATCCCATCCAATCTTTCCAGCACCTGGAGGGCGGTCGTCTGTAACGAAGGGTCGCCGAGCTTCCAGGCTGCGTCCAAGAGCACCGTCACCGCCAGGGCGTTCCCATTGGCGTAACACGACGGGTCACGCGCGGGCCGGGCATCTTCCGTTCGTTGGTCGGGGCTAATGGAAAAATAGTCCGAGTGCGCGCCCTGACTGCCCCGGAATCCGGGTATGGCCGGGTCGTACAGTTGCTCCAACAGATATTCTAGGGTCTGCTTCGCCGCTTCGCGGTACCGCGGACGTTCCAACAGGATGCCGGCGTCTAGAAACTCACGGGCCAGACTCAGATTGTCCTCCAGGATCTTTTCGTGCTGCGGTTGCGTCCAATCAGCCTGAGCGCAGTTCCTGAAGAACCCGCCGTCGGCACCGTCCGACACCTGCCCAGCCAACATGCCGTCCAGGGTCTTTGTGAGCATGGCGGCGTAGAATTTTTCGCCAGTGGTGCGGTACAGGTGGTTCACGAAACGCACTATTGAGGCATTGGGAAATTTTGGCTCGTTGCCAAACCCGCCGTTGGCGGCGTCATACGAGCCGGCGACGATGCGGGAAACCCGGTCCACCACCGATTCTTCCAGGTCGGGGCCGGCAACGGCCCGGCGAGCCTGCTCCTTGCGCCGGGTCAGCAGGTCTCTGGCCTGGGTATAAAGGGTGGTGCGGTCGTTCGTGTAGGCCTCGATCAATTCCGAGATCATGGCGATGAATTGGTCGGGGGGCAGGTAGGTGGCTCCGCCGATAAGGCCGCCGTGCCCGGTCAAGAAGGCTGTGGTGGGCCAACCGCCCACGTTGTATCTAGAGTTGATGTCCGGCCGGTGGTCGTTGTCCACCCGC
The DNA here is from genome assembly GCA_022563275.1 of Chloroflexota bacterium. The sequence continues at coordinate 33,990 of JADFNR010000012.1, forward strand.
ACGGTTACGAAGTGCTGGTTGAGAAGGTCTTGGACCTCAGGATCGGAATAGCTTGTCTCGTCCATCACGTGGCACCAGTAACACCACACCGCGGAGATGGACAGCAAGATTGGTTTGTCTTCTTCCTGGGCTTTGGCGAATGCAGCCGGACCCCAGGGCTGCCAGTTGATCAGTTGGGCCTGGTTTGGATTGGGCGAAAAACGGAACTCGGACAATGGGGCCGCCTTTGTGGTTTTGCCCCTCGCGCCGCCCCGAAACAAGCTGTCATTCTCGAGGGATGGGAGGCATGGAAAGTGCTTAGCAACGTTAGCATAGCCCCCCCGGATTATCAATTAGAGGGGCGGATAAGGCACGCCTGAACCGGCGCTAAACAGTCACCAGGTCCGGCTGGTCCATCTGGTAACCGGCGTGGGAGATGGGCACGCTCAGCGTGGCCTTGGCCAGTTCCATTATCTCGGGGCTGACGTTTGATAATTCGACCACCGAACCGTTCTCCATCGAGACGATGGGCAGGCCGTCACGGACAACCAGCCGGTTTCGCACCACCGCCGGCACCCGGTGTCCGGGGGAGATGATTCCCGCGAGGTTCAGGGGGTCGCATGCGGAAATGGCGATAAAACGCCCGTCGGGCTCGGAGTTCTTGGTCTTGCGGAGCAGGTCGACCGCTTCCGGTAGAGCGAATTGCTCGCCGACGAAGCCGGACACGAACCGCCCTCCTCTGATCTCGCCCCGGGCCTCCAGGCGCCGCAGGACCCGCACCAGGTCCCGCCACCGGTAGGTGAGGGCGTCACGGGCCAAAAGCTCCGGAAATATCACGCCGTAGCGGTCCAGGAGTTGCCGGGCGATGGGCTCACTGCGGTCCTCCACGGGGTCGAGAGGTTCCAGCAGGGACCAACGGCTGTAACCTCTCCGGCGGCGTTGGCCGGCGCGTCCATTGCGGCGGGGCCGTCGGACAACACCGCCCAGACGTTGCCGCAGGGCTTCAACTCCGTCAACGGTGACCCGGCCGGAGGCGGCCAGGGTCCAGAGGGCTTCTTCCACGTCCGACGGCAAGCGGTTCGTTGCCGAAACGATGTCCGATAAGAAGGAAGCCCCACGCCTGGTCAGTACTTCGATGACCTCTTTGGCCGCGCCGGTCAGCGTTCCAATGTCTTGCCCGGTAGGCCCAAGTATCCAGTCCAGGGAGTCCCGCAGGACCATCGTTATCGGCGTGGCCCTGGAGAAGGACGAACGGCCCAGCGGCGATACCGCGCCGTTTTGCGGTTCGTTGGTCTGCATTGAGACGCGGCCCCAGAGCACCTCTCCACCCAGGCACAGCCGGTCCAGCATCGCTGGGCTGTAGTCCGACACCCGGGAAAGCAGGACTTCATCTTCGATGGCCCCGGAAGCGGACTCGAACCCCTGCAATTGCTCGATGGCGGCAAGCAAGCCTCCCTCGCCCTGCAACCGTACCGCCGGGTCCACGTGCTGCCACCGCAGCAGGAACCGCATGAAGGCCGCCGGCGGGACCGGCTCGACTTCCCGGCGCAGTGTGTCGATGGTGGAGCGGTGGATCCGGGCCAGGATACGGCGGTCGCAGAACTCTTGCTCTTCTACCGCGGTCCGGTAACTGCCGCGAAGCACTACTCCGTCGTTCTCCAGCCGTCCCAGGGCGTACTCGATGTCGTCGCGGGGGATCCCCAGAGACTGAACGATCTCCGTCGCGGTCAACGGGCCGGAGCACTCCACCCAGCCGCGAAGGATCGAGCAGAGATTCTCTTCCCGGCGGTCCTCTTGCTGTTCACCTGGTTTTTCCAGAAGATGAGAAGGCGGGATGGGGTCGAAGACCGCGTCCTGGTAGACCGGTTTCAATAGCGAGAGCCGTTCAGCGGCCACCCAGTAGGTGACGCCATCCGATTCCATGCGGTAGACCCGGCCGGCTGCCGCCAGCGACTCGAACCACCGGTCGATGGCGCCCATCCCATCTTGAAAGGCGCTGGCCAATGCGGTGGCTTCAGGCAGCACTCCCAGTACCAGCAGTGCGTCGTGCAGTTCGTCTGCATCCTGCATCCTGGGCCAGGCGTTAGCCGATTCCCGTTGGATCGCGGCGGGGTCCAGGGCGCTCAAGTCGCGGGAGTCTTCAGGCAGCGCCCGCCGGAGGGAAACCGCCCTGGCGCGGCGCTCCTCCAGAGGTGCGTCATCCAAGAAGGCGTAGGGCGCGGCGTTCAGTATCTGGTGGGAAAAAGCCGATGGCTGCACGGTGTCCCGGCCGAATATCTCGATACTTCCGTCGCTGATGCCGCTCAGCATTTCCTTGCAGCCTTCCACGTCCATCGCTTCGGTGAGGCAATCGCGCATGGTCTCGAACACCAAGGGATGGTCTGGGATCGGGATATCCCCGGGCATGGCGTTGTCTTGGCAGGCCACCTGGGCCGGGAACACCGCAGCCAATAGGTCTTCGGACCGCATTCGGATGATGGGGGCGGGCACCTTGCGTCCGCCGGTGAATCGCAGGATCGCTAGGGATCTGGTCGCGTTCCAGCGCCATCGGGTCACGAACAAAGGCGCTTGCAGGATGGCCTGCTCAAGCACGTCCTGGATGTTCCGCTCGTTCAGGTAGGTGAATACGTCATCCACGGGCATCGACAGGCCGGGCCCCAGGGCGAAGTTCAGTCCGTCGTCGGTGGCCGTGGCCTGCAATTCGAAGTCGAAAGTGCGGCAGATCTTCTTGCGCAGGGCCATGCCCCAGGCCCGGTTGATCCTTGTCCCAAAGGGAGCGTGAATCACCAACTGCATGCCGCCGCTCTCGTCGAAGAACCGTTCGGCGACCACCTTGGTCTTGGAAGGGACCACTCCCAGGACCCGCTTGCCTTCCTCCAAGTAGGCGACCAACTGCCGGCTGGACTCCTCGTCCACGCCGGATTCGGCCATTACCCAATCTTGCGCCTTGGCATGGTCGTCCAGGCGTTGGTCGATGCCTTCTCTCAGTTCGGAGACTTCTTGGGACAGTTCCCAAGTGCGGCCGGGCGCCTCCCCCAACCAGAACGGGATCGTTGGAGGCTGTCCCTGGGCGTCCTCCACCCTCACCTTGCCGCGCTCGACCCGGCGGATCTTCCAGGCAGTGTTCCCCAGCAGGAACACATCGCCGGCCAGGCTCTCGATGGCGAAGTCCTCGTTGACCGTGCCGACGAAGGTTTCCTCTGGGTCGAGTATGACGTCGTAGTCGGCATTGTCCGGTATCGCCCCGCCGCTGGTCATGGCCGCTATCGGCGCGCCGCGTCTTCCCTTCACCTTCATGTTGATGCCATCCCGGTGGAGATACGCGCCACGCCGGCCTTGGCGGAGGGTGAACCCCTCGGAGAGGACCTCAATAACTTGGTCGAATTTCTCCCTGGGTAATTCACGGTACGGGTAGGCCCTCCGGCAGAGGGCGAACAACTCCTCTTCCGTCCATTCCTCTTGAGCGCAAGAGGCGACGATCTGCTGGGCCAGCACATCCAGCGGCCACGGGGGGATGGTTAATGTGTCCAGATTGTGGCGTTTTACCGCCCGGGCCAAGGCAACGCACTCGGCCAATTCGTCCCTGGTTAGCGGGTACAGACGGCCCTTGGGAGTCCCCCCAACCTGGTGCCCGGAGCGCCCCACACGCTGAAGCAACACGCCGATGGACCGGGGAGAACCGATCTGGCAGACAAGATCGACAACACCGATGTCGATGCCCAATTCCAAGGACGCGGTGGCGACGCATACCTTGACCTGCCCGCTTTTAAGTTTCTGCTCGGCGGCCAACCGGGTGGTCCGGGACAGACTGCCGTGATGCGCCACCACCGCTTCATCTCCCAGACGTTCGGAAAGCTGATGGGAGACTCGCTCCACCAACCTGCGGGTGTTGACGAATACCAGGGTCGTGCCGTGGGCGCGGACCAGTTCGGTCACCGAATCCAACGCCTCACCCCACATCTCGTGGGAAGCGATGGGCCCGAGTTCGCGCTGGGGTAACTGGATCGCCAGGTCGATGGTACGGGCACGGCCCGTGTCCACAATCAGGCAGTCTGGCTTGCCGTCAGGGGCGATGGATTCGCTGCCCACCAACAGCCGGGCAACTTCTTCTATTGGACGTTGGGTGGCGGACAGCCCGATACGGACTATGGGATTTTCCGCCAACGCGCAGAGCCGCTCGACGGACAGCGAGAGATGGGAGCCTCGCTTGTCATCGGCGACGGCGTGAATCTCGTCTAATATCAGGGTGTGGACCCCGGTCAGCCCTTGGCGGCCGCTCCGGGAGGTCAAGAGAATATACAAAGATTCGGGGGTTGTTATCAGGATGTGGGGCGGTTTCTTGGCCATCTTGGTCCGCTCCGAGGCCCTGGTATCCCCGGTTCGGACGGCGGCCCGTATCTCAGGCAAAGGGGTTCCGGCGGCATCGGCCAAAGCCGCGATCTCTTCCAACGGTGTCGCCAGGTTCTTTTGAATGTCGTTGGAGAGGGCCTTCAGGGGCGATACGTAGACCACCTGAGTTCTGTCAGGTATCTCACCGGAGAGGCCTTGGCGGACCAACCTGTCGATGCAGGTGAGGAAAGCCGCCAGGGTCTTCCCCGAACCGGTTGGCGCGGAAATCAGCGTGTGGCGCCCTTCCGCGATGGCCGGCCAGCCGTACAATTGAGCGTCGGTGGGCTCGGAGAACCTGCTTTTGAACCACTCTTGGACCAGGGGATGAAACTGAGAGAGAGGCATGGCGGAATTTTAGCACAGGGCCGAATCTGCAAGCCTTTACATAATCGCCATAAAACGGCCACAACGCTATGGCTGGATGTCAGGTACTGATGCGGTGCACTGGTTGTTTTCGACTGTCTATATTGGGGTATGCTATGTTTCCGTTCTCCGGAACGACCGTAGCGGTAACAGATGCCCAACCCCGGCCAAACGCCATGAATAATCGAGTAGAGGCGCAGATGGCAGAGATTTTGGAATTCAAGCCCAACCCTTTCAACGGGGCCGTCGTTGATTCCTCGGAATTGCCAAACGACCCCAACGATTTCGACGGCAGGCTTGCCGCCTCCATGGAGCAATGGTCCGCGGACGGTTACCTGACCATCTGGTTGAACATCCCCAAGGCTAAATCAGCGCTGATACCCAAGGCCATCGACCGGGGTTTCGATTTTCACCACACGGGCGACGACTATATCCTGCTTACCTGCCGTCTCGTCGAGGGGTCGCAAATTCCGCCGTTCGCCACCCACTACATCGGTATCGGCGGCGTGGTTTTGACGCCGGAAAAAGAATTGCTGTTGGTCCGTGAAAAATACGGAGTCGGCGGCCGCCCACCCACATTGAAGTTGCCGGGTGGAGCGCTGCAGGCCGGGGAACACCTGGGGCAGGCGGTTGAGCGGGAAGTGCTGGAGGAGACCGGCGTCAAAGCCGTGTTCGAGTCCATCACCTGTTTCCGTCAATGGCACGGCTACCGTTACGGCAAGTCAGACATCTACTTCGTGGGTCGCCTGCGTCCACTGAGCAAAGAGATCACCATGCAGGCCGATGAGATCCAAGAATGCCTCTGGATGCCGGTAGACGAATTCATCGCGTCCAAGGACATCGCAAACTTCAACAAACAGATCGTCCGCGCCGCCTTGGAATCAGACGGCGTGGTCCAGTCGTTCATCGAAGGTTTCGGCGGACCGGAGAGCCGGGAATATTTCATGCCCAAGCACCTGATAGATGGCTCGGGCGTGGTGCCCTTTCCTCTTGACCCACCAGCGGCGTCTTAGATTCCAAAGCCACTGATTCTCATGTCTCGCATCACCGTGGCATTCTTGAGTCGCCCCATCTGGCGGAGTTGGTGGCCCAATCAGGCCGCGATCCGTGATACCCGGCGTACTTGGCCAACCTGCTTTAGTCTGCGAACATGGGTCCATGTCAGCGCCGGTGAAAAACAATGAACAAAATAATCCGACCTGGGCTTTGTGCGCCATCCTTGGCACCAACCTAGGCCTGCTGCCGATATTTACCTCTCTGCTCATCACCCGCCTGGCCCTCTAACCCTTTCCCATCTTCTGTGTTCTTGCCTCCCTCTATTGGTCTGCTATTTCCTGTTGCCCATGGTTACTGTTGGAGCTATGTTGACCGCCATTCAGGCTATTTCATATACTTCTGACCCCATGGAATGGAACGGGATGCGCTGAAATTCCGACCGAAGATCTATGGTCCGCTTGAGTAGCCGGTGAATTAGTCTGGTCAGACTGCCGGCGAAGGAACGGCCTTGGAACTGGAAGAGAGGAAGATTCCAAGCGGGTGGTGGTACGTAGTGGGAGCGCTGTTCGCAGTCGCCGGAATAGCGGGATTCGTTGTTCTGCTCGTGAGCAACACCAACCCGGACCTACGGATCGTCTTGCCCGGTTCCCACCAACTTGAACTTGAAAAAGGAAGCTACACGCTTTTCTAAGAATACAGAAGCCAGATCAATGGGGATGTATTCTTAAGCGATCCCAATGTGCCGGGGATAC
>JADFNR010000115.1 GCA_022563275.1 Chloroflexota bacterium
AAGGTCACAACGGGGCCGGAGATCGAGACCGCGTCCGCAGTGCCGGAGACCGCCCCGCTGCTGCTCGTCACCACGAAGGCACTCCCCGGCGGCGCCGAGGCGGCCAACTCTTCGTCGAAGGTAACGGTCACAGTCGTGCCGTCGGCGGCGACGCTGCCGCTGCTAAAGCTTGGCGCCGTAGTGTCGGCCACAGGGGCCTTGCCGTCTACACTGAGGCCGACTACCGCTGTACATCCGTCGCACACGTTGCTGGCCAGCTGGCTGAACACCAGGTCTATCCGGTTCACGATGGTGGACGTGCTCGACCCAGCAAAGAGCAAGCCTACTGGGTTCGCCGACTCATTTGCTGTCACCACCAGGGAGCCCGAGTCGCCGCCGGCGCTGAAGGCGGTGTCCGGGTTCTGGATGACCAACTGGTCCACGAAGCGGGCCTTTTTGCCCCTGCCGTAGTTGACTTTGATTATGGCGTTAACGCCGGTAATCTCCCCTTGGGTCAGGTGCGTGGTGCGGCCCCGCTTCTGTACCAGGATGTTCAGCAGGTTGCCGCAGGCGTCGTTGTCGCAGACCAGGGCCTGGGTGCTGGGCTCGCCGTACCTTTCATCATCAGGGGTAGCAGTACCGATTAGGGGATTAGCCTGGTCTCCATCTATCGCAATGGCGGCGTCCACAAAGTTGTCACCGCCGTCGAAGTCGATCGGCACGTACGCGGTCAGGGTGCCGATGGGGATAGTGTTATTGGTGGTGCAACCGCTGTCGGCCAGGCCCGGCTGGATGACGTCGGTGCCAGGCCCGGCTCCGTTGGCCCCGTTCAGATTGGCATAAACGTGGTTGTTGCTTAGCCCGTAGCCCAATTCGATACCGTCCACCACGCCCACCAGGCGCGCGCCCAGCGTGCCTGTGAAGCAGTATGGGGTGACTATACTATTTTCATTGCTGCTGGAGACACCAATGGGCACGGGGGAAGGATACGCGAGCCTCTCGTCGTCCCGGGCCTCGAAAGCCCCGGTGACCTTCACCTGAACCGCTACGCCGTCCAGCTTGGCAGGGATGCCGCCCACGCCCTGTCGGGCGGTAAACACCTGTATCACAGCGTTGCCGTTCTCATCCAGGCCCAGGGCAGTGCCCACCACGCCGTCTTTGGCCAGCAGGGCATCGGTGTGACGCTCCTGCGCCTGCTTGGCCTTTTCCAGGCCCTGCTCGCCTCCGCCCAACACCGGCGAGGCAGCCAGGGCAGCCAGCAAAATGACGGCCAGTATTGCCAATATCGAGAATTGTTTCTTCATGGCTCCTATCCTCGTCCCAGGGTTGCAGGTCCTACCGAACACTCTCCAAGGATAATCTGCCGGGACAACCCCGGTAAATGGTGCCGGCTTGGTGTGTAAATCGCTAACAAATTTGGAATTATTTCTGTAATTATTGGCTATCCAGAATGTTAGGTCAAGTACCCCGATCGTATTTATGTAAAACCGATCGGGTTTGCAGGAGCTACCTCGCGCCTATATGATTTACGGGGCCTGCCGCGGCGGGCACGCTCGGTATAGACGGGATATCGGAGGGGGACCCATGTCCGTGATGGTCACCGGCGGCACGGGATTCATCGGCAACCGAATCATGCGTAAACTGCTGGAGCGGGGTGAAGAGGTGGTCTGCTTCGACCTGGCCCCGCCCCGGGCCAATCTGGAGCCTTATCTCGACCGCATCAAGATGTACCGGGGCGACGTGACCCAACTGCCCCACCTGTTGGAGGCAATCAACACCAACGGGGTCCATAAGATCATTCACATGGCCGCGTTGCTGCCCCCGGACACCGAGGACCGCCACCACTACGCCATGCAGGTCAACATCGGCGGCACCAACAACGTATTTGAAGCGGCCCGTTGGTCCGGCGTCCAACGTGTGGTTTACGCCAGTTCCATCGCCGTCTACGGCGTACAGACAACCTTTGGCGAACGGCCCATCAACGAGGACGACCTCAACGACCCCGTCAACGTCTACGGCATGACCAAGTCGGTGAACGACTTTTCGGCCAGGCGCTACATCGACCGCCACGGTCTGGACCTAAGAGGGATCCGCATCTGCACCGTGTTCGGCCATGGCAGGGTCACCGGCATGACCGGGATGATCGGCGGACTCTTGATGTCGCTGCCGGCCATCGGAAAGCCGGTGAGCATGCCCTTCCACCAGGACGAAGTATCGCCCATGATCCACGCCGAGGACGCAGCAGAGATTTTCGTCAGGGCGGCCCTGGCCGAGAAGCTGGACCACCCGGTCTACATCAGCGGCGGCAGCATGTGCACCATCAAAGATATGGCCGACATCGTGCGGGAGATCATCCCCGGCGCCCAGATAACCACCGGCGACCAGTTGGTGCCCCATGTGTATAACGTGGACAATAGCCGGATGCTGGCCGACATCGGTTACGAGATCGCGCCCCTGCGGCAGCGGATACTGGAGCACATCAACGACGCCCGCGCCGAGGCGGGGATGGACCCTCTCAGCGGCTAGGAAGGGCCGAGAGGGGGATTCTCCGGATTGGGTTATAATCAGCCTTGGTTTCGCCTGCCGGCCAAGGAAATCACCTGAGAGAGATGAGATGAGTATCGCCATCGGCTACATGCCAGGAGCATACGGAGAGGGTGGAGAAGACCACGACTATCTTCGGAAGTTGGTGGAGGTTGGTGACAAACACGGCTACGACTCCCTCTGGCTCAGCGACCGGATCGTTGGCGAGAAGTTCAGTCTCGAGCCCATGATGGCCTGTTCCATGGTTCTGGCCTACTCGGAGCGCCTGAAGGTTGGCACCAGCGTGCTGGCCCTGCCCCTCCGCAACCCGGTGGTGCTGGCCAAGCAGATAGCGACCCTGGATTACCTGTCCCAGGGACGGTTCTTCCCCGCGGTTGGGTTGGGGCAAGAGGAGCCGGAGGAGTACGAGGCCTGCGGCGTCACCAAGGAACGGCGCGGCCCCCGGACCGATGAGGCGATCGCGTTGATGCGCCGGTTATGGCAGGAAGAAAACGTCACGCATGAAGGCGAGTTCTTCAGTTGCCACAACGTGACCGTTACCCCCAAGCCGTACTTGCAGCCCTCCACTCCGGTCTGGATCGGGGGGCGGTCTCCCGCCGCCGCCAGGCGCGTTGGGCGGGTGGGAGACGGTTGGCTGGTTTCCAGCGCCACGCCCGAGGAGATAAAGGAGGGTTGCGAGATCCTTTTTGAGACGGCCAACGAGTTCAACCGTGAGATCGAAGACGACCATATCGGGGTCTTGATGGGTTATTACGTCTCCGATGACGTGGCGGAGGCTACGGAGAAGGCCAGCCGGTTCATCACCCGTCCGCGCCCGGACGTCCATTTCACCGAGTTCACCGCTGTGGGCCCTGTGGAAAAAGTGGCGGAGTACGTCCAGAACTACATCGACGCCGGGGGCTCCAAGTTCGTGATGCGCCCTATGTGCCCCGCTGAAGAGACCATGGAGCAGCTAGAGATATTGGGTGAAGAGCTGCTGCCCATGTTTCCCCTGAAGAAGTAGACCTAGCTGGTGAAGCGGCGGTCCCATCAGGCAATGCCCTGCCCTATCTGAGCCCTCCGGGCGTCTGGTCTGCAAGAGCGATCGTGGCGATCAGCCAGGGGTGTTCGATCGGCGTCGTGGTGTGCCCCGGACCGGTCATGTCCTCCATCAACACCATGTCACCCGGACGCATTATCTTTTTCGTACCGTCGCTGATCGCGATCTCGGCGGCGCCCTCCAGATGTATCACGTACTGACGCCGCGGCGGGTTGTGCCAACCGTCCATGTTCCGGCGCCTGAAATCCATGGTTTCTCCAGATTTCAGCGCATACTGGAAGAGTTCTTCTTCCGGTAAGACCATCTCTTCAAAATGAGAATGGCCGTCCTCTCCGGTGTAGACCCTCCACTGCATCTTCCATTCCTCCTTGCTTCAACCGAATGGGCTCCAACCGGTCTGCCGGACAATCCTACAGGCCGGCGCCGGCGGTATCTAGGGTTGATTGACCTATGCGGCGGAACACTTTTCCGGGGTCTCCGCGGACGATTTTCCCATCCCGTTAGGTAGTGTAAACGGTCAGATGCGACTTCTGGTAAGGCCGCGCATCTAAATCTTATGAAGGAAACGCCGCATACTGGAGGGGGAAATGGATTATCCAGCAACGATCTGGGCCGGGTTGGTCGCCGGGGGCGCCATGACTGCGGTGCTCTACATGGGTATCTTCATGATGCCGGGGCAGATGAAGATGAACCTGCTCTACATGCTGGGCAGCATGATGTTCAGGGAAAGGGTGATGGCCTACATGTCGGGAGCGATGATGCATGCCATGTTGAGCATTGCTTTCGCACTGGCCCACGTGGGACTCTACCAGGCGTTCGACCTAGACGACGACCTGGCCCTTTGGGGCCTGGCGTTCGGGGCGGTCCACTGGGTTATCGTTGGTATGATGCTGGGCATGATGCCCATGATGCACCCTCGCATGAAAGACGGCACGCTGGCTGCGCCAGGCGCGTTCGCCATGAGCTATCCCATGGCAACGGCCATGGGTTTCTTGATGCTGCACCTGATGTACGGAGTACTGATTGGGGTGTTCTACGACGTATTTGGCGGCGTATAGCGGCAACCGCCTGGGTGTTTGAAAATCGTAGGGGCACGGCATTGCCGTGCCCCTACGTGCGTTTCACGCCGTTGATTCAGGCGGGCCCCACGGGTCTTTGGTCTGGTGGCTGATTATAATCGCACACAGATACCGGTCATAGCATCCGGCCGGCATACCTGAGCGATATCAGACCCATGCATTTCTTCAAACTTTACGTCATCACGATACTCTTCGGGATTCTCGGGGCCATCGGCGGGGCCGTTGCCGGCGGGTTCATCGCCGCCGCCCGTTGCCAGGGAGGGCTGGAGTGTTTGGGCGCCGCTTTCTTGGGCGTGGGGTTGGGGGCAATACTGGTGGAATCGTGCGCCATGGCCCTGGCGGCCCATCTGGCCAACCAAAGGCAGGGAAATCTGCCGCTGACTTTCCTGCCCACCATATTGCTGGCCGTGCCCATACCGTTCGCATTGCTGCTGGGTTTCACGGCGCCATTGGCCGTGCCGTTATTCCTGTTGCAAGCCTGGGTCTGCGTGAAGGTACAGCTTGCCACGGGAGGCCGAAGAAGGATGGGACGCCGGGCCCGATCGGGCTCTCTATGATCCGTTAACGCCGGGACCCGGAGCGCCCTCGTGGCTTGCCAAGTCTTGCCGGACGTGGCGGGCGCGGATTGAAAGACGGAGTCCCCTGTTTTGGTGACCTGCTACGCCCACTGGATGAATCGGGCGTGGTGCTTCTTCCCAAGAGTTGGCCCGGCGGCCTCCAATCTGGCGATTCGCTTCGAGACGGTTTGCCTAATAATTGCCCCGGGTTTCTGCCGTTGGACGCGCCGGTCCGGGACGTTCTGGCGCCCGGTTGGGTAGACCGCTTCCCGATTGACAAATCGCCTCTAAGCGTTGCGCTTAATGGTTGCTCCGAGCGGTTCCCGCTGGATGGGTCGGCCCGGCGAATCAGGCCTACCGGTTGCTCCCTGCGCCGCCCAGTTGACGGGCCGGGAGTTGGGCCGGTCCTAGGTGTGGCCCTGGCGGGTTGATTCGAGGGGTTTCCATCATTTGATGCCCCGTTATGCGAAGCGCCATTTCTCCGATTTTCATTCCGGCCGTTCTTTGGCCTGGGGTCTCGGGTGCTCCGGCCGGCTCTACCGCCATTGCTCTGACCCCCGGCGCGCCGCAGTCCTAGGCGTTCTTCCCGGAACTGTTCCTCTGGAGTGAAGTCACCGTAGTCGAAACCGGGCAGACGCCGCCGCTCGATCTTCCCACCCAATTCTTTCTCGACCTCGCGGATCATCGCGCCGTCTTCGGCCCCGGCAAGGGTGAAAGCCTCTCCGGTTTGTTCGGCCCTGCCGGTGCGTCCGATCCGGTGGAGGTAGGTATCGGCCGTGTTCGGGAAGTCGAAGTTGATGACGTGGGAGACCTCGGGAACATCGATGCCGTGGGCGGCGATGTCGGTGGCCACCATGATGTCGAACTTACCGGCGCGGAACCCGTCCATCGCCTGTTGACGGGCATTCTGAGACATGTTTCCCTGGAGCGCGGCCACCCGGAACGAACTCTTGGCGAGGGCCAAGGCCAGGGTGCGGGCCCGGTGCTTGGTCCGGGTGAAAATCAGGGCCCGGCCCGTGGGGGTCTGCTCCAATAACGCCACCAGCAGGTCCTTCTTGAGTTTGTCCGGGACCGGGTATAGAGCGTGGGACACAGTCTTGGCCGGGGCGATGGTCCCGATCTGGACCGTCTCCGGGTCCTTCAGGATCTTTACCGCCAACGACCGGATCTCATTGGGCATGGTGGCGGAGAAGAAGAGGGTTTGCCGCTTGGCCGGAACGTGGTCCAAGATGCGGCGCACATCGGGCAAGAACCCCATGTCGCACATGGTGTCGGCTTCGTCGAGGACCAATACCTCTACGCCCGAGAGGTCAATATCCTTTTGGCTGACGTGGTCCAGCAATCGGCCGGGGCAGGCAACCACTATCTGTGCCCCCCGCCGCAGTCCGGCCAGTTGCGGCCCTTTGGAGACGCCGCCGTAGATCGCGATGCTCTTTATACGTAGGTGCTGCCCCAGTTCGCGGAAGGTCTGATGGATCTGCTCGGCCAGCTCCCGTGTCGGAGCGATGACCAGGCATCGAATACCGCGTTTGGGGGGCGTGGTGGCCAGGTGGTGCAGGATCGGCAGGGCGAATGCCGCGGTCTTGCCGGTGCCGGTTTGGGCCAGTCCTAAAACGTCCCGCCCCTGCAGCGCAACTGGGATAGCCCGTTGCTGGATGGGGGTGGGTTTGGTGAAGCCCACGGATTCAACGCCGGCCAACACCTGGGGATGCAGGGAAAAATCTTGGAAACTCTGGAAATTCACTGAGAGGGTCTACTCCTTGACTGCTTTACCGAGCCAAGTCACACTCTCAGGCCCAAGGTCACGGTCAATCTAAAATCGCGGCATTTCCGCATGTTACGAGTTCACGCGTTACGAACTTAATCGTTGCCTGATTCAGTATAACAGCTTGCCGGCTATCGGGCATGCCCTGTGGGCCCACAACGGACCCTTTTGGGGAATCGACCCGGCGCAGTCCGCCCCATGAGGCCGTTTGAGTGTTAACATCATTTCCGGCGACCACACTTCCCCGGAGGCAAGGCATTGGCTTATTACATGTACATTTCGATCCAAGAAGAAGACCGGATTGCCATCTTCAGCATGACCTCGAAGACCGGCAAGTTGAAGCATCAAGGCGACGCGGAACTCAAGGGCCGGCCCGCTCCCATGGCCATCGATCCAGACCGGAAATATCTATTCGCCGGCCGCCGCAAGGCCGATGATTATGGAATGACCAGTTTCAGTATCGACCGCAAGAACGGCGGTCTTACGCCCATCGGGTCGATCCCCCTTCAGGGCGACCCGGTGCATATCTCCACTGATAAGACCGGCAAGTTCCTGCTATCGGCCTATTATTACCAGAAGACCGCCGCCGTCCACAGCATCGGCGAAGACGGCGCCCTGGCCGATCCGCCCGTGGTCTGGCGGGAGACCGACATCGGGGCCCACTTTATCCAGGTCGACCCCGCCAACCGGTACGCCTTTGTTCCCCACATCGCGGAGGGAGCGATGTCGGGTGCCAACGCCATATTTCAATTCCGGTTCAATGCCGAAACCGGAAGTCTGACCCCCATCTCTCCGACGCGGACCAACCCCAGGGAGCCGGATGGCCCGCGCCATATCTGTTTCCATCCAAAAAAAAATATCGTCTACTCGTCTAATGAACAGGGCAACAGCGTAACCGTGTACGACTTCGACGCGGACAAGGGCACCCTGCATCCCATCCAGACCGTGTCCACGCTGCCCAGCGGGTACGATGGCAAGAATTCCTGCTCCCAGATCCAGATCACGCCGGACGGGAAGTTCCTCTACGCGCCCAACCGGGGACACGACAGCATCGCCGGTTTCCGGGTGAACCCAAACAACAGCCACCTGTCGGCCATCGCCCAAACGCCCACCGAGGCGGTCCCACGGGCCTTCAGCATCGATCTCCAGGGAACGTTCCTCTATGTTGCTGGGTTGGAAACTGGCAAGCTGGCCTCCTACCGCATCAACCAAGACAGCGGGGAATTGGAAGCCGGAGAGGTCTATGACGTGGGCAAAGGCCCCATGTGGGTGCTGATCACTGAGTTTTAGCGGGCGGACCTAGGATCTGAGGTCGAAGTTGCGGACTGCCGCCGCGGTGGCGGCAGCGTTTTGATCAACTTCATCAGGTACAACGCTGCGGCGGCGCCAAAGCCAATCCCGAAAGCAGATACCTCTGCGGTTGGGGAGTAGCCCAACATCTCGATGGGGGCGTATGCCAAGTGGCCGGATGCCCAAGCAAAAGCGGCCATCTCCCGGCTGATGTTGCGTCCTGAATGACTGGAATACTCCCGTCGCCAGAAAAATAGGAGCAAGAAAGCGCCCGTAAGCAACCCTCCGCTAAGCCGCACCGCCCATAGGTGATCGGGGAGCTCAGTGAAGTGGGTCAGCCCAAGGTCCCAGCCAAAGGTGATGTAGCCGGACCCGCCCAGGGCCTGCAGGGTTACAAGGTGGAAGAACTCGTGCAGGACCAGGGCCACAAGGCCCATCCCCGCCACATTCGCCAACGTGCTCGACACCAGAGAGCGAAAGTGGACGGCGTCATGCCGGTTTAAAGTGGAATGGGACTGGGCAGACTGCCCGGCAACCTTGACCGGCCTAGCGAGGGAAGATTCAGCCATTGCCGGGGGCTGATTCTTCGACGATAACGCCGGGGCGGAGTCGTTGCGACGCCGGGAATTTCTGAGTACTATTCACTCGGAACGTTTCCTATCGTTGTGGCTTCTCAGGGCTGCTCGCTGGGGCGTTTCGGGAGAGGTGCTGCTGACCCAGCGCCTCTCCGCGTTTTTTGCGGCTCCGGTTCCGTTCGTTCAACCTCGTACTTAGCGGCCGCTTCCATGATCCTGAGGACCAGTTTGCGGCTGTCCTTTGGCACTTCCCGGTAAACATCCAAGAACCGCTGTTCATCTTCGTTGATGAAGGGGGTACTTGGGTGGTCTTCTCCAACCATACCCTTGAGCCAGCTAATCGCCTTACGATAGGTATAACTCATGGCTAATAGCGCCGAGTTCGAAGGGTTCAGCCGGTCATTCTCGTAGCGCCAGATCGTATTCGGGTCAACCCCGATCGCCTTGGCCGCCTCCCTTTGATTGAAACCCGCCTCACTCCTAGCAGCCTTAAGGCGCTGGGCTAAGCCGGGTATCAGGGAATTGTCGGCGTTTCCTCGTCCCATCACAAAACCTACGATACGTCTATTTCTACACTCAATGATAAACTTGGCAACATCGTAAACGCCTCGATTTACCGTAGGTTAACGGCAATCAAAACTCTACTTTTAGTCGCTTTCAGATAAAGAGGGTTCCCACAAACGGCAGCCGTATCCGGTGAATCCGCACTATTGGTATTACGTCCGGTGACAACAGCCGACCATCCTAGATGAGTAGGACGGGTGCTCTGTATGCAGTTGCCGCCGCAGTGGAATCCACGACTGCCGAGGGCCTCAGCGTTACATCCCCGGCGTGTCATACGGAAGTTGGCTATGGAATTTCCCATCTACAGCCTAACTCCACAACCTATAAAGGCGATAAGAACTGTGTGAGAGTATCGTATGAACCCATGGGAAGACCAGCCAACCCCGTGATTTAGAGGCTGCTTCCGTTATGGCGCGTACGGCGCGGATGGCGTGCGCCCCTCCGGCGCTGGCCGGTCCAAGAACTTCCCGGCGTCTTCCGTGACCGAATGGGGCTCTGGAACAACCAGCCAAGCCAATCATTGACCTAACCATTATTGTAATAACGGTTGCAGTGCCGCGTCATGAGCGCAGCGCTCCAGCGGTTGGTCCGGCTGGGCCCGCGGCGTCAGATCGTACCTGTGTCAGCCTCGACGGCCTACCTCGCCTACCGAATATCTACCTCACGTCATTCTCCGCAAACACAGAACCGAAACGGCTTGACAAATTAATCTACGTATAGTAGGTTTCGTTGAGCGAAAACCCTGCTTACCAAAAGGGCGTTCGCGTGGGTTCCCAGACAATGCCGCCGGATCGATACCATCCGGTGCGGCGGCACTGTCTGTGTCATGCATGGTTGACAGCGGCCACGGAAAGTGGCGGCCGGCTTTGAGCCACCGGTACTCAGACAGATTGGGAGAAACAGAATGAAAGCGATAACGGTCCGGAAGCCCTCGATAGCTTTGATTATCCTGGTGGTCCTGGTGGCCCTGCTGGCCATCCCTTCGACCGCGGTCCAGGCGGCCCACTCCGTCACCGTGACCCTCGACCCGGCGGCCAGCAAGACCAGCGCATCAAAGGTCTACACCCTTACGGTGACGAATGACACAACGTCGACCGATATTATCGGTGAAGTGAAGCTCGACGTTCCGCCGGTCGGTACGGGCGGCTCCAACTTCGATGTGACGGTCATCAACAACCCCACGGGCTGGACCTCAAGCTTCACGACGGACCAGTTCGGCACCCGGGTAGATACCATTACTTGGACGGCGACTGCCGGCAATGAGATTGGGGTCAACGAGCAACAGGCGTTTACATTCACGGCCACGTCTCCCGGCACGGAAGCAGTAGGCCTGGTCTGGACCATAACCACTGAAGACACAGTGGGTGCAACGGTGACGACCACGGTGACCACCGACGTGGAAAACGGGCCACCGAAATTGCTTAGTGTTGGTTGGAGTGACGAGGACGCCGACCCAAACATCACCGCGAACGACCTTCTGGTGTTCACCTTCGACGAACCCATGGACGAGTCGACGATTACGGTCGCAACCCTGGATGACGACCTGCCACCTTCGGCTGGTACCTATGGCACCAGTCCCGATCCTACGCTGGCTTGGGATTCGAAGTCACCCTTGACGCGCCCCAATTTCCTTGAAAACTGTTCCAGCATAACAAACTTCGCACGGTCACTACTAGCGT
>JADFNR010000013.1:0-9838 GCA_022563275.1 Chloroflexota bacterium
GCCGTTAGATGGAATTGAGCAAGGCGATGTTTTTACTTTCCAAAAATCGTTCGCATTTGAAGTCGCACATTCCAGACGTGCGATTCGGCTCAGCCCTTCGGCGCAATACCCAGACCAGGAGACCTTCCTGAGGTCAGGTCTCCTATCCCGAATAGCAACTCCTTTAATCACGAATGATAAGGTCATAGGGACCCTTCACCTGGCATCGTTCAAGTCCGATGCCTACGTGGAACAGGATTTGATAAACCTAGAGCACGTTGGCAACGAGATTGCTGGAGCCATCTACAACTCGATCCTGGTACAGGCGGAACGCGACCGCACCAGTCAGTTGGAAGCCCTTTATAGCGTCGCCGCCATCCTTGCTCAGCCCCAGACCTTTGAAGCAAAGGCCCAGGCCATTGTGGAAACCCTGGTCCGGATCGGCGATGCGGACCACGCGACCGTCAGGCGGGTCGATGAAGGCGGGGATAACCTGGACCTAGTGGCGACCGCAGGCTCCGGGGTCATAAGAGTCGGACCGACGATACCGGTATCGAAACAAGCGTCTGCCGTCGCCGGAGCATTCAGGGATGGACGAGTCCTCATAGTCAATGATTACCAAAATTTCCCAAACGCCAATCCTGATATCCAGGCCCAAGGTGCGGCATCCGTGTTGGTGATGCCAATAAAATCCGGCGGCCGGACGCTGGGGATCCTGAGCGTGACATCCAAGACTGCGAACCATTTCAATCATGAGCGTGTCGCGCTTCTCACGGCTTTCGCGGATGAATTCGGCATCGTTTTCGACACGGCCGAGCTAACTGACAGCCTCCAGGCGAGCGCGGCGCGGGCCCAAGCAGTCTTGGACACCGCAGCCGACGGAATAATCACCATCGGCGAGACAGGGATCATAGGGTCATTCAACCCGGCTGCCGAGGGCATATTCGGTTATTCCACAGATGAGATCATAGGTGAAAATATTAGCTTGCTGATGCCTGCACCGGAGAAAGGCGCGCACGACGCCCATATCTCAAGCTACCTGGCGACCGGCCAGACCCAAGTCATCGGCAAGGGCCGCGAAGTCACAGGGCGCCGCAAAGACGATACAACCTTCCCCATGGATTTATCAATCGGCGTTGTAGAGATTGGACACACTAAGGTCTTCACTGGAATCATCCGGGATATCACCGAGCGAAAGCGAACAGAGGCGCAGCTAAATGAGTCTAGGCGGTTAGCTTCGATAGGCGAAATGGCCGCGGGAGTTGCCCACGAGATCAACAACCCTCTGGCGGCCATTATCTTGGCCTCCGATTTCTTAAGCAAATCTGGGCTTTCTGACGCAGCGTCCGCCGACGTGAAGATAATCTCCGACTCCGCACAACGGGCAGCCAGAATCGTCCAAAACATGCTGCTATTTGCTCGAAAGACAGATCCGAAACCCGAGCGAATGACCATCGACCTGGTTGTTCAGCAAGCTCTCGAGCTGAAGTCTCACGACTTTAGACTCAATAATATTGAATCTCGTATGGAAGTCGAGAAGGAACTGCCCAAGTGCCTTATCGACAGACACCAGATAGGCCAGGTGATTATCAACGTTCTGAACAACGCCGAACACTCCTTGGTAACACACCAAGGTGGGGGCCATATCAACATCGACATCAGATCAACATCAGACTCCGTGATCCTAGACGTCCGCGACGATGGCCCCGGTATCGACCCAGAGCTGATGCCCAGCATATTCGATCCCTTTTTCACGACAAAATCAGCCGGAGAAGGGACCGGTCTGGGACTTAGCATCTGTTACGGAATTATTCAGCAGCATGGCGGGAAGATATGGGCCGCGAACAATCATGGCGACGGTACATCGATATTAATTAAACTACCGATCGCCAGGGATGAATTCGACACTCAACCGGAGGCGTCCTATCTAGAAGAATTCCCAGATGTGTCTGTGACACGGCTATTAGTGGTGGATGATGAACCGGCGATTCTGGACCTAATCACCAGGGGCCTCCGCGGCGACATCGAGATTATTCATCAAGCCAATGGTGGTGAGGCCGCTTTGAAGATGATTAAAGATTCAGACTACGACTGTATCTTATTGGACTTAAGGATGCCGGGCGTAAATGGGATGGAGGTGTTCGATAATATCGTTGCCTCCGATTTTAGCCTCGCGGATCGAATCGTCTTCATGACTGGAGATACCGCCAGCCAAGAAACCGCCACATTCTTGGCTGGTAAAAAGAACCTGGTCATCAGCAAGCCTTTTCAGCTAGAACATGTTAAACGTATCATCAGCTCTGTGGTACCGGCCTCACGTCACATCTAGACCAATCGCAGAGCCCCAATATTCGCCGGCCAGTGCACTTCCCCAGGCGCAATTATTTACGCTTCGCATATGCGCAAGCTTCCTAGGTGGAGAAGGCCCGGCACCAAAACGGCGAAAGATGGACGGGACGGGTTGGCTGCCGGTTACATCTTCCGTATGTGCCAGCCTACGGCGCCAATCAGTTGATCGGCGGTCATATCAACGTCCACTGTCGTGCCAGTGTTCGTCCTCACACGGAGACTCCCCTGCGTGATGTAGGTGCCGGCATATAAACAGTCATCTTTTTCGATAACACAGAGGCCGCCAAAGCTGGGGGGCTGGGCAGGGCACACCAATAGTACGTCACCATCATGTATGCCGTCAGGCACTAAGGAATCGCCGCTAACCACCAGGAAATAGGCGCCCGGGCCTCCCTGAACCATGGGCGAGGGCAGCGAAATAGTTCCCAGATCATTGGTCTGTGATTCCGGAGTTGTACCAGCTTCCAAATAGCCCTTGATGGGGAGGACTGAAGTCGACTCGTCTTGGTGCTTCGCGTCGGCGGCATCGATCAAAGCGGAAACCTCCACCCCATAGGCCTCTGCCACCCGGCCAATCCGGTTTGATGAGGGTGAAAACAGCCCTAACTCCCATCTCCGGATGGTCACTGTGTCTACGCCTACCGCTTCTCCGGCCAGAGATTGGGTCCAGCCTTTTTTTTGCCTGAGTAATCGAAGATAAGATCCAAGGCGCTCGGCAACGCGTTTCCTAGATTCACGTTGAAACATTCACCCGCTCGCGTATAGCCTTCCGATTATCTCTCTGGCAATTCAATCTGTGCCAGCTTATCCGTTTCAACCATTATCTTGAAGTACTACCAGAGCGTACTATGCATTTTTTTATGCTAGTACACGAAATGGTGATTGCCATGAAGCTGCTGTATGAATTCCGTATGAATTACTACTGTTTATATTGATTCTGGCGGCGATTAGACGACTTGGACCATGATAGTTCCATTAGTACCCGCCGGTTTGCTTGTAACAAAAACATGTCTTAGAGTACGAATTAATCGTATTTATTAAGCAGGTCATGTACCTGGAGTTGCATTGTTGGTCCTTATATGTTCTTCAAAAACGAGGAGGCTCAGTCTGGTCAGCAGCTCTTCGGAGAAGAGCGGCGGTACTGATTCAGCTAAGGCGATTGTCACTCAAGTCCGACGATGCAAACGATGCAGGGGATGAAGACGCGACTCCCGGGGGTCACCAAATACCGGAGTGTTGAAAAATCGGCCCGGACGGCACGATTTTTGGGTCCGGACCTCAGTACAAAGCACCCAAAATCCATCTAAAGGAGAGTTTTGTTGATGCAGCCATAGAGTACTCGCCCACTCCACAGCAGAGAACAGGCAGGCCCAATGATAGTTTTTTCGAACACACCCCAGCATTAATCTTGAGCAACATTTTTTAGGAGAAACCAATAATGGCAAACGAACAGATCACCGACGGCGAGATACGGAAACGGCTTGAATTCCTCCAATATTCCGACTCCGATGCTCAGCTACTTCAGTCCATGCGGCCTTGGGCACAGCAAGCTATCCCCGAGTTTGTTAAGGAGTTCTACGATTACCAGTTCATGAACCCCGAATTTGTCGCCACGATTCGGGCCAACAACTCAAGCCAACAAGTGCTGGAAGGGGCTCAGGCCGGCTACGCTATGGCATTGTTCAACGGCTATCCCAACTCTACCTACGTGAACTCACGGGTGGTCATCGGCGCCCTTCACGCAAGGATAAACATCGCGCCGCAATGGTACATCGCGTCCTACCAGTTTTATTACTCCATGCTTTATCCCAAAGTACGCAGCCATTTTGCAGACGACCCAGAAACCGGCGAACAGGCAGTCAGCGCCATCAACAAGCTACTCAACTTTGATCAGTCGCTCGTATTGGATACCTATGTTGGCCGGCTAACGGACCAATTGCAGGAAGTGATGGACCGTGTTGCAACTCAGATCGGTGGGACTACAAATAATCTAGCCGAGGCCAGCAGGGAGTTGGCCACCACCGCAGACGAAGCGGGAACGGCCGTCCAGGGCATTGCGGCCACCAGTCAACAGGTGGCGGCAGGCGCTGAAGAACAGTTGAAACGCTCCGAGGCGGTCACTTCTGGCGTCGATCAACTTTCCCGGGCCATCGAGCAGGTCGCTCAGGGTAGCGAGGAACAGTCGAAAATGGTGGAACAAGCCCAAATCATCGTGACACAGGTTGCTGGCGCCTCAAGTGAGGTTTCCAAGAGCGCACAAAATGCCGCATCCGGGTCCGAGGAAGCTCGAGAGGCTGCCATGACCGGTCAGCAGATGGTGGTGAAAACCATCGAAGGAATGGGCCGGATCAAATCAGCGGTGGATGCTGCCTCGGCAACCATTGCGGGCCTCGGCGAGCAATCGGCGGAAATAGGCAAAATCGTATCGGTGATTGATGACATCGCTGCCCAGACCAACCTGCTGGCGCTGAACGCAGCGATCGAGGCAGCTAGGGCCGGGGAACAAGGCCGCGGTTTCGCGGTTGTAGCCGATGAAGTTAGGAAACTGGCCGAACGGGTTACCAACGCCACCAAAGAGATTGCCACCCTCGTAGACGGCGTTCAAAAGGGCGTCGAGGAATCCGTCAAGGCAACCGAAGAGGGCGCCAAAGAAGTGTTGGACGGCACCACACTTGCCGAGCAGGCCGGCGAAGCGCTTGCTGAGATCCTGACTTCGGTCGGCGGCGTTGCCGACCAGATAGCCCAGATCTCCGCGGCGTCCGAACAAGTTACCGCATCGACTGACGAGATGGTGAAGACCATTGAGGGTGTAAGCAGTGTGGTGGAACAGAACTCTGCTGCGACGGAGCAGATGGCCGCCAACAGCACGGAGGTTTCGGAGGCTATAGAGGGTATATCCGTGGTGATCCAACAATCAGGCGCTTCCATCCAGGAGATGTCTGCGTCGTCGGAGGAACTGGCAGCGCAGGTTGAGCAGGTAGTCTCGGCGTCCCAGTCACTGGACGGCATGGTCACGGAACTTCAAGACGCTGTCGCTTCTTTCACCGGCGACGGCTCTAAGCAAAAGGCTGAAGCCGTCGCCTAACAGCATTAATTACTGAATGGCCTTGCTTTTCTCATACGAATGGAGGTTACTTAATGGGACTAAACGGCTACGGGCGCCAGGATAACCACCGGGCAGGGCAGGGGTTTGACCCCCTGCCCGCCCTGGCCGGCGAAATCGCCACCAGACGCCACAATGACGGCTTAGCGCCCTCAGATGTGATGGAACTGGCTTTTGAAGTGACCCGGACCTCGGCCGAGATATACGAATTAGTCGGCGGTCTGGCCGGGTCTTTGGCGGAGCCGCCTGAAGGCGGCTCGCCGACGATACATCCACCGCTCCAACGGCATCTCGCCTCTCTCCTGATGATAATGGCGGCAACACAGGAGTCGGAAAATCGGGTCCGGCGATTGGAATCCAAAATCATCGGGACCCAGCCAGAGATACTCGATGCATTTCTTGAGGATTGCTGGGCGGCATTGGTGATCTTTAAAGAGGCCGGAGTTAATCTCGCTGGAATCATCGACGGAAGTACGTCACCTGCCGTTACCGCCACCGAGACCCTGATTCAGATCATGAAACGGCTGGAGACCTGCACTATAAAAGTTCTCGGACTTCCCGGAACGGGGATAGCCGTTTCGTACCAATGCTTAGCGGAAACCGCGTTTAATCTACAGCGCCAAGCCGGAGACCTTGTTATAAAACCATTCGGCTCTCCTTGAGTCCGGTTTCGCCTTGCGGAACAAAGGACACCCTTCTGTGTGGGACGGCGGCGTTTGGGTCGATGCTGCCGTCCTTATATCAATACTGGGACATCGCTCAGCCTGCGCTAGCCGCGCCTGACTCTGAGCATGCTGTAAAGGATTGATTCAATCATGAGGGTATGTAGAAAATATTTCCAAGCAGGTTGATTATTTCGTTGGCGTTGCTGCTGACAATCATGGCGTGCCAGCCAGGACGATCAACCGCAGTAATCGGCGTTTTGAGCCAAACGCCTGCATTGGCCGTTTCGTTAGATGGGTTCAAGTCTGGCATGTCAGACCTGGGATATGCCAAAGAAGACGGAATAGTGTACATCTACAACGGTCCCACCGCCTTCGATGCTCTCGCCATTGAAAGTAAAAGGTTACTAGACCAAAACGTTAACCTGGTCTTTGCATTGGGAACCCCAGCAGCCATTGCAGCGAAGAATGCGATTCAGGGAATGGATGTACCGGTCGTTTTTGGACCGGTTTACGATCCGCTGGAATCAGGATTGGTCAGGGACCTGATTAACCCCGGGTGAAATTTAACTGGAATCCGATCGGGTGGCCGCGTCGCCAAGATACTCGAGCTCCACCTGCAGATCGCTCCGGATACAAGCCTCATCTTCGTCCCAGTCGTCAGAGATACGGATGGGCGTTTTCTCCACCAAACGGTACTCCGGGGGCGCCGGCGGTACGGTAGAGCCCGCCGCGATGACCATGGTGGCCCACCAGAATGATTCGCCATCGAAAGGGGCCCGGTGTCGACCACGCAGTAGCATGGGACGATCGCATCCTGGGTCGATGCGGTGGGTGAATCCAGTCATATGCTTGACGCCGGCCGTAGCGTCGCGGCCTGGATGGGAATCTGCGCCAACCGTTTCCGGTCCACCTTAGCGGGCAAACTCTTACTCTTCGGACAGCACCATACACCGTCCGTTTTTCGTCGAGGGGTCCGGCGTATAAACATACGATGCGCCAGGGGTGAGCAACTCCTGGTAAAGGATTTCCTCATGGTCATCGAACTTGATGACAAGGGCATAAAAGTCTTTGATGGGTAAACCGAACTCAACGTAGCCATCATCGTTGGTGAGGGCCTCACCCAATCCGACAACTGAAACCTCCGCGCCTCGGACCAACTCATGCCGTTGGTTCAGGACCCGAAACTTCGTCGGGGGCTGTCCCAGGCTGGGTTCGACTTTGGTATCCGTGGATTTTGCGACCTGGTCCAGAACGTCCCTCTCGTAGTCTTCTTTCGGTGTTATCCAGTTCGGGCCATACTTCGCTTCCAGGTATTCCTCAGGCGGGTTAGGCACGAGATATTTGCCGCCCATGAACTCGATCTCTTTAAGGTTGGAAAACAATCGGGCAGGCACCCAGATCAATGGGAAATGGAATATGCTGTCGTTGATGATTCGGAAGAAGGTCAGGTCTATACGTAACGACGACTTCATCATCCCCGCGGCGATCCAGCGGTCGTTGCTTTCTACGCTCACAAAATAACCCCGGTCTCTGAAGACATCCAAGACGGGGGCTATCATTTCTTCGGTGAGACCGTTCAGTCCGATAACGCAGCCCAGATCTAAGTCGTCGTCCCAGGGGATGAAGGCCTGGTCTCTCACCGCCCCAAGGCACGTACCCTGCCGAAGGAAAAATCGAATACCGGAAGAATCCATGATCTCCTTGGCTTCCTTCAGCATCTGTTTCGCCAGTTCCGGGTTTAAGGGCTTTAGATCTCCGTACGACTTGAACAGCGCAGCCTCGTCTGCTCCACTCTCAGAAACCATTTCCTCTCCTGTATCCAAGATCAACCGGTTCAACAATCTTCTTTGAAACGAACTTACTGTGGCGCCAAGGGCATGACACAACTTGATCGGGTATTCGATTGGCAACTTGCCTGCTCATGACCCAAAGTTGGGCTAGAGGCGTCAATCTCTTTTTTGGCAGATCAGAACTCGTCTCCAAGAGCTCGATTCATCAAAAGGGTTGCCCAAAAGGTCTCCATGCGTCTCGATAACATCAAAGCCGACCTCTTGGAGTTGAGCGGCCAACGTCGCCGGCGAATAGAGGAATTCCTGGCAAACAACTTCCTTATAGCTTAATCCTGCACCATTGTGCCTGAAAAGATGCCAAGTCTCGTTCCAATCTTGACCATCGACCGCACTTTGGATCACAACGATGGTGCTTTGGTCCGCGCTTTGATGTATCTCCTGGCTATTGTTGCTCTGGCCAATCTCAACCGGGTGATTGGGTAACTCCAGCAACAGAATCCCCTTCGACTCCAAATGGTCGTAACACCGTTGCAGGCATCGTTTAATCTCTTGTTCGTTGGCAACAAAAACGAGAACCGAACTCAGGGCGAGAATGGCGTCATATCGCCCGTTGATGGTGTAGTCTCGCATGTCACCTTTATGGACCTTGAGTCCAGGAGCTTTCTGGGCAACGACGTCGATCATCACCTGGCTGATCTCCAGTCCCTCAATATTGAAGCCAGCCTCATGCAATGGTATGGCGAAGAGACCTGTTCCGATCCCTAATTCCAGAATCGAATCTTTGGCATGTTTTTTCAGGAGATCTTTGACAAAAGGCACTCTCTCTTTCGTGTCAGGGTATACAAGATCATAGGCATCACCGATCGCGTCATAGCTCGTCATATCTTTTACTCTACTTTAGAAGTGTCCGCCATTTCATACGCAGTGTGGATGATTCGATTTCGTGGGCCAGCCGGCCTCGTTACAGGGAAGAACCGAATCGAACATCGTTTTGTACCGTTTATCTATCCTCTACAGGCGCGCTCAACCAATGGTATTCACCGGCGGATTTCTATTCCGTTAGCGCGCGGCAGCTTGAATAACTTTGCGATGCTACTGAAACACCGGGGGCAACGGAATCATCTGGCTGAAGCGCCGCGATGTTCAGGAGATTCACGGCCCCTAATCGCGCCAGTTTCCCCGCAGTGGCCATACTGCCTTTGGCTGGGGTATTCCCCCTATAACTCAGAGGAGAAATACCCCCTCAACCGATCGATTCCTTCATCGTACCGTTCATTGCAGAAAGCCAGCCGGAGGTCCTGGGGTATGCCAAAATCGGTCCCCGGCACCACTGCCACATGCGCTTTTTTCAGGATGTCGTGAGCTAGCTCTTTGGACGAGGCGAACTCGCGGGCTTGGTTCCAGTCGGCACAACGCAGCACGGCATAAAATCCACCTTCGGCCGCGATGGGCTCGCACCCCGTATTCAGTAATTGTTGGGTCGTGTACTCCGCCCGGCCCTTGTAAGTCTCCGCCAACTCCGCCGGACTCTCATCATCATCAAGGGCGGCTATCATGCCGTACTGATAGCACGGGTCGGTGCACAATAGCGTGTGTTGCTGCATGACTCTCAAGTTGGCCTGGAGTTCCAGTGGCAGGATCGCAAAGCCAACCCTCTTGGTGTACATGCGGAAGCCCTTGGAAAAACTGTTGGTCACGATGGTGACATCGTTGTATTCGGGGAGCAGGTCCAACGGGGACCGGAAATCTTCGTAGAAAAGGCAATTATTGTAAATTTCGTCGTTGAGAACATAGGCTTGGCGGTCGACGATGTTATAGATCTCGCGCAGTTCATCTGGGTTCACGATGTTGCCAAGGGGATTGCCCGGCGAATTTACCACAACCAGCGATGTCCGCTCCGGCGAGAAGTTTTCCCGGAAAGAATCCATGTCTACCCGCATGGACACCGGGTC
>JADFNR010000013.1:9938-39999 GCA_022563275.1 Chloroflexota bacterium
GCAGTTCATCTGGGTTCACGATGTTGCCAAGGGGATTGCCCGGCGAATTTACCACAACCAGCGATGTCCGCTCCGGCGAGAAGTTTTCCCGGAAAGAATCCATGTCTACCCGCATGGACACCGGGTCGATGTCGTAGAACTTGATAGTGGCATTGGCCAAGGTGGCGCAGTACACGTACAGCGCGTAGTAGGGGCGGGGTAAGAGTATCTCTCGTCCCTGGCCGGATACCAACTGAAAGATGTTACGAAATATGGGTGAAGTCCCGGTGCTGACAATGATGTTGTCTTTGGAGACATCCGCCCGGTACTTGGTGTTGTAGTGGGTTGCGATCGCCTCGCGGAGTTCCGGTAATCCCTCGGGATAAACTCGACGGACAAAATCGGGGTCGCTTAATACTTTGAAGATGCGGTCTAATACCGCTTTGGGGGTTGGAAGCTCAGGAACACCGATGGTGAGTTTTAATACGTCTTTCCCTTCGTCCAAGAGTTTGTCGGCATGCTCGTCTAGAACGAACATCTGGAACTCCAAGTCTTCAGGCATAAAATTGTTAATGGGCTTTGGCATGAATCTCCTAGACCGGCTGAACTGCAATTCCGAAGATCAACCTGATCCCCGTGGGCACAAGTCCACTAGGATAACTCATGATGATGAAAAATGCGAGAGTCCCTCTCCACAGCCTCAGAAAAATTCCGGCGCCCCGCCAAGCCGCGCGTAGTATACTCCAGTCTGATTTAGGCGCGGTCAGGCGCGGTCTGATTTGGAGAGGTCCGATGCGGGAAAATACCCTAAAACAGAAATTGAACGACGGGAAGGCGGTTTTCGGCACCATGATCACCTTTCCCTCAGCCACGCTGGTTGAGATGCTGGGGTGCCTGGGCTACGACTGGATATTGATCGATAACGAGCACGGTTCCATAACGGTGGACAATTCGGAAGATATGATTCGGGCGGCTGAACTAACGGGCATGGCGCCCATCGTGCGCCCCATCGGCAACGAGTTGGAGTTCATCTGCCCCTTCCTTGACCGCGGCGCCTGGGGAGTCCAGGTGCCCCACGTCAACACAGCCGAAGAGGCCCAGAACGCCGTCGAGGCCGTCAAGTATTATCCGCTGGGCACCCGGGGCATATTCAGCCGCGGCCGCCCCGCCGGGTTCGGCTTCTCCGGCTCCACTGCGGATTACGCGGAAGAGGCCAACCGGAACACCCTGGTCTGCCTGATGTTGGAGGAAGTTGAAGCCATCGAAAATCTGGAATCCATGGTCCAAGTGGAGGGGGTGGACGTGTTCTTCATCGGTTCCGGCGACCTGTCCCAGTCCATGGGCTACGTGGGCCAGCAGACCCACCCTGAGGTCCAAGAGGTCATGGAGCGGGGAGTGGAGATCATCCGCAAGGCCGGCCGCGTCGCCGGGGTGAGCTGCCCCGAAAACCTGGTCCCAAAATTCCTGGACCTGGGTGTCCAATACTTCCACGGCACGGTCCAGACTTTGATCCAGACCTCCAGCAACGCCTATCTGGACACCATGCGCAAAGCGGCCGGAAAGGCCGGTCTGTAAGGCCCTCGCTACCAAGGGGGAGTACAGGCGGAAAAATTCTGGCGAATCCAAGTTGACACAAGGTCCCGTACACAGCAAAATGGGCCGCAATAGTAAGTATCATTTCGGACCGCCGGAAGAACGGAAACCCGTTGCGCAACCGGCTGCAGCCGGCCGTTTTTCTGGACGTATATAGTTCTGGAGTTTATGCCATGGCCACCGTGAACCAAGAAAGCATCGATCTGATGGCCCATCTCATGCGGCGCGCCGGGTTCGGCGCCGACCGGGACGAGTTGGAACGGCGGGCCGCCAAGGGGTATGAAGCCACGGTTGAAGAACTGCTCAATACCGATGGAGAGCAGGGAGAACGGGCGGACCGGGAATATTTTCTCCGGTATCATCCGGGCTTCCGGCGCCCTATCACCTCTCCGGGCATGGGGGGCTCGGCCTGGCTCTACGACATGATGCACACCGGGCTCCCCCTGGAAGAAAAGATGGTCCTCTTCTGGCATCAGATATTCGCCACCGGCCAGTCCAAGGTGGACCATTGGCACGAATTGATCGCCCAAGTCGATATGTTCCGCGAGATGGGCATGGGCAGCTACCGCGACATGCTGGTGGCGCTGGCCCAGAATCCGGCCATGATCTACTGGCTGGATAACTGCGACAACCACGGGTCCGGCGTAAACGAGAACTGGGGCCGCGAACTACTGGAACTATTCAGCATGGGCGTGGGCAACTACAGCGAAGAAGACGTTTTTGAGTGTTCCAGGGCCTTCACGGGCTGGACCATCGCCACCGTGCCTCCCCGGAATTACTACAGCCGGTTCGACTGGGAGTTCGAATACCAGGAAGAAGACCACGACGACGGTGAAAAGACCTTTTTAGGCGAGACCGGAAGGTTCAATGGCGAGGACATCATCGACATTATCTGCCGGCAGCCGGCCACGGCCGAGTTCATCGCCCGGCACCTCTATAATTTCTTCGTGGCCGATGAGCCTCAGGTCCCCGCCTGGTCCGTGACCCCTCCCAAGGACCCCCAGGCCATTGATGCCTTGGCTAAGGCGTTCACCGAGTCCAACTACGACATCCGGTCGGTACTGCGGGTGCTGTTCCTTTCCGACTTCTTCAAGAACGCCCGCTACACCAAGATAAAGAGTCCCGCCGAGGTGGTGGTGGGCACCCTGCGCCTGGTTGGTCAGGACAAGCTGCCCGGGCCTGGTATCGGAGACCTTTCCAAACAGGCCGGCTACATGGGCCAAGAATTGCTCAATCCGCCCAGCGTTGAGGGTTGGCATACCGGGGTAGAGTGGATAAATAGCGGCTCCCTCATGAAGCGCATCAACTTTGTGGCCGGCATGTTGGGCGATACCAGCAGGCCCGGAGTCCGGCGCATAGTGGACCGGCTGCAAGCCCAGGGCAACCTGGGGCCCGAGGAACTGGTGGACCGTTGCCTGGATCTGGTCGGGCCGGTGAAAGCGGGCGCGGCGACCCACCAACAATTGGTGGAACACGCCGCCCAACTGGGCAATCTGAATTGGGACACCGAGGAAGACGCCGCGGCCTCGACGGAAAGGGTGGGCGAATTGCTCCAACTGATCGCGTCGACCAAGGAATATCAATACGGCTGAGTTTGGCCGTAAAAACAACACCGGTACGACTATATTCGTCCATCAAAAGATAATCAGTACTGCTTAATTTGGCCTCAAGGAGCAAGCAATGGCTACCATCAAGAAAGACCCGGTGCTGGTGGTTCTTCAGCTCTCCGGCGGCAACGACTACCTGAACACGGTCATCCCCTACACCGATCCTATATACCGGGATAGCCGGCCGGCCGTGGCCATTCCGGAGGACCGGGTTTTGGACATTGACGGGAACGTCGGTTTCAATCCAGCCATGGGGCCGATCAAGGACCTTTACGACCAGGGGAAGGTGGCCATCATACACGGCATTGGCTACCCAAACTCGCCCCGCTCCCACTTCCGCTCCATGGACATCTGGCACACCTGCGAGCCCGAGACCCTGGGCACCGAGGGCTGGCTGGGACTGGCCACCAGAGACCTGGACCCGGGAAAAGAAAACATCGTCACCACCGTCAGTTTCGGCCCAAGCCTATTCCGGGCCTTGGTTTTACCCGGAGTCCCGGTGGCCTGCGTGGACAACCTGGAAACCTACGGCCTGCTGACCGGTATCTCCGGAGAGAAGCAGAGGGAAAAGATACTGGACCGCTTCTCCCGCATGTACGCCCCCGAACTGGGCGCCGATGTAGTGACCGAATACCTTGGTCAGACTGGGCTTGAGGCCATGAAGGGGGCCGACATCCTAAAGGCCGCCCCTGAGCTCTACTCCTCCAACATCGAATATGCCGAAACGACCATCTCCCAGAAGCTGAGGGGAATCGCTCAGGTGCACCTGGCTGGGCTGGGCACCCGGATCTTCTACTGCGACCACGGCAGCTTCGACAGCCACGCCAACCAGACGGGCATGCACGCCACGCTGTGGAGTGACGTCTCCCAGGCGATAGACGATTTCTTCGCCGATCTCCGGGACCATGACGCCGCGGACAATGTGATCATGCTGCTGTTCTCCGAATTCGGCCGGCGGGTCCGTGACAACGGCTCAGGCACTGACCACGGGGCTGCCGGAGCCGCCTTCGTGATTGGCGACGCCATCAAGGGCGGGCAGTTCGGCGAATACCCCTCCAGGAAAGCCGAAGACCTCCAACAGGGTGACCTGGTGCCCAATCTGGACTTCCGGGGTCTGTACACCACCGTTTTGGAAGACTGGCTCGGCCTGGACGCCAAGCCCATCGTCAAAGGCAACTTCGAGGCCCCCCGGTTTCTTTAACCCGGACTCTACATCGGATCCCGCCCCCATCTCCGACTACGTCGAGCGCCGATTCGATCGAGCGTCCTCCCCGATGCATCGGGGGGAAGCTCCCCGATATATCGGGGGACCTAAACTTCCCCCGGCGCGGGGGAAGGGACAGTTCTCTCCCCTTCGAGGGGGAGAGCTAGAGTGGGGGTGAAATTCCATTCGCCAGTCTTGCACAACAGACAAGGATAAAAGATGCAAACACAGATAGCAGCAGGCCGGGTGTTCGATTTCAGCCACGCCGTTGGCCGGTCCGCAGCCTCGGGAACGGGATTCAGGGTTCCAGTGGCCGTGGCTACGGGAACCGGGGACGGGGCCGGCGTCGCTTATGTGGTGAACCGTGGCTACGAGATGGTCCCCAACGTGGGCTGGAACCGGACAGCGTTGGGCGTCCGCATCACCAAGCTTGTCTTGGGCGGGGTGTCGGGAGAAGAGGAGATCGTAACCGAATTCAGCAAGTATGGAGACGCGCCTGGCCAGGTGATATGGCCGGCCGGAGTGGCCGTGGACAGCCAGGGAAGGGTCTACGTTACCGACGAATGGCTGAACAGGATCTCCGTCTTCGATGGCGACGGAAATTTCTTGAAGTGCTGGGGAGATTCCGGTAATGGTGATGGTGAGTTAGACGGCCCTTCTGGCATCGTTATCGACTCCCAAGACGACCTGTACATCTCGGACACCCGCAACCACCGAGTCCAGAAATTCACCAAGGACGGGACTTCCTTGGCCGCATGGGGCGGGTACGGCAGTGGCGAAGGCCAACTCGATTCCCCATGGGGCATCGCTCTGGATTCCGATGGGTACCTCTACGTGGCCGACCACATGAATCACAGGGTGCAGAAATTCACTCCGGCAGGCGAATTCACAGCTTCCTTCGGCAGCCCTGGCACGGGCCGAGGCGAGTTGGGCCGCCCGTCCGGTGTGGCTGTGGACTCCGACGGCGATGTTTATGTGTGCGATTGGTCCAACGACCGCGTCCAGGTGTTCGGGTCAGACGGGCGGTTCGTCGCCACCCTGCAGGGAGACGCCTACGAACTTTCCCACTGGGCCAAGATGACGGTCGCGGCCAATCCCGACGCAGTAAGACGCCGCCGGGAGGTCAAAAACCCCCAAGTCGAATGGCGGTTCTCTCTACCATCCGACTTGGTCTTCGATACGGCCCATCAACGCCTGGTCGTCGTAGACACTCAACGCATGCGGTTACAGATCTACAACAAGCTGAAGGATTACACGGTGCCCTCTCGCACGATTTAGAACTTTCCATCAGACCGTTCCATGCCCTGGATCCAAGGGAGAAAGGAGTCCTCCGATGGCCAGCGTGTTTCTTGGGATCAACGACCGGACCTTCACCTACGAGTCCACGGCAGCCCGCGCCGAGCATATGGGGGCCGGTGTGCGCTATCCCATCGACTTCGCGCTGACGCAGGAAGATGTCGCCTACATCTTGAACCGGGGCCGCGAGGACCGGCCGGACGGTACCCGTCTAACCGTGATCAGACTGGGCGAAGCAGGCGAGGAATATATCTCCACCTTCGGGTCTCACGGCGAAGGCGCGGGCCAATTCATCTGGCCGGTCGGTATCGCCCTGGATAAAGACACCAACGTCTACGTCACCGACGAATGGCTGAACCGGATCACCAAGTACAGCAAGGACGGGGAGTACATCTCCCACTGGGGGACCCACGGCTCCGGGGATGGGGAGATCGACCGGCCCGCCGGCATCGCCATCGGCCAGGACGATACCTTATACATCGTGGACAGCCGCAACAACCGGGTGCAGAGATTCAGTCCTGAAGGCGAGTACCTTGGCAAATTCGGCTCCGCCGGATCGGCCGACGGACAGTTCAACCTTCCTTGGGGGATCTGCTTGGACCGCGAGGACAACGTCTTCGTCGCCGATTGGCGCAACGACCGGGTCCAATCCTTCACTTCCGATGGCGAATGGCTGGCTACGTTTGGAACGCCGGGCACCGGTGGCGACTGCTCCAACGCCAGGGTGAAAGGTGGCATCACCTTAACTAACGCGCCGGTTGGCCAGTTCAACCGTCCCACGGGCGTCTGCGTAGATCAGGACGGCGACATCTACATCGCCGACTGGCTGAACAACCGGGTGCAGGTGCTGACACCGGATGGCCGGTTCATCACCGAATTCACCGGGGACGGCGGCCTTTCCAAGATGGGCATCGCCAAGCTCAGGTCCAATCCCGAGATGATCCGGCAGCGCAACGGCATCAGAAATTTCACTCCTGAGCGGGTGCTCTGGGCGCCCTGCGCCGTGAAGATCGGACAGAACAACCGGGTGATTATCGCCGACACCACCCGCCACCGCTTCCAGATCTACCGGAAGAACACGGAACCCGTATTGGTCTAGCGCCAAAGACATTTCGACCGCAAACTGGCCGCAAAGAAAAAGGCCGCGTCTAACTCGCGGCCTTTTCTCATCCATGGTTTGTTGGTCTCAGTGTGTTATGCGGGCTGGGCCACCGCCGCTTGGAACCGGGTCTCCAGGTCTTTCAACAGGGCCTGGTCCGCCGAGTCCAGTTCGGAGTACACCCAGTCGATTATCCAACGGGGGTCTTCGGCGGACTCGTCGATCAGCAGCCGGCGGATGATATATAGCTGCCCGGCTTCGTCTACCTCATCGCGCACCAGGGAGACGACAAAGGCCTCTTCGTTCTCGAAGTGGTCCAACTCCAGGATGCGGACGCCGATCAACCGGCTGTGGATGTGGCGGATAGTGCGGGCGGTTACTTTCTTCTCGCCCAGGACTTCCTGAAGGGCTGATTCCACTTCATGAAAGCGCTCTTCAAGCTCCTTATGTTGGGCCTCCTCCAGGGTGAAGGCCGCATCCCGGACGCTCTCTTCCAGCCCCGCCGCTTTACCTTTGGCAATGAACGCGGCTAACTCACCGGCCTTGCCCGCCAATTCTGCATGCTCGGCCTCATTGTCCCGGGCGGGCTGGCTGTTCTTTAAAGGACCAGTCATGACTTCATCTTCGACGGTGGCATGATACAGAATCTGCTTGACCCAATAACCGAACGCTTCCTTCAACTCGGCTATGTCTTCAAAGGTCGACGCCTTGGCGGCCAGCGCCTCGGTCCGGTCGGACACCGCCCGGAAAGCCTTGTGCATCAGCGGCATCACATCGATGGGGTCTTCCAGTTTATGGATATTTTCTGCAGTCATCTCTTCACCCTTTGGACGTTTTGGACTTTGGACTTATAAAGCCACCGGTTGGGCCTGGTTGATTCGAGACTCCAACCCAAGCAGTAACTCGTTCTCTTTGGGGGTAAGGTCTTGGGAGATCCAGTCGATCACCCAGCGTTGGTCATCAGCGTCCCGGTCGATCAGCAGTCCGCCTACGACCGTTAACTGAGAATCCGGGGATAGGTTTTCCCTGAGCAGGGGAATCACCATTGCTTCCTCGGTTTCCAGGTGGTCTTCCTGGGCCACGCGGAGGGCGATAACCTGGCCATATAGGTGCTGCTTGGTGCGGGATATGACGCTGGTAGACCCGATGTCTTCCTCCAGCACAGTCATGACGTTTTGAACGCCTTCAAGAAGCCTCGCGTATTCGCTGTCCTCTTGCTCCAAAAGGGACCATTTGGCTCGTTCGACCGGGTCGTGAGCCGCCGCCCGGCGGGACTCGTCAACCGAATTAGACATCGCCGTGCCCACCTCTTTCTCGGCGTGGTACATGATGGCGGTGGCCCAAGCGGTGAATGCCAACTTGAATGCCTGCAAGCTACAACCGTTTTCGAGGCGACGGGCAAGCTCAACGGTCCGGTCGGCCTCGCCTCTCAGCGCCTTGTGAATCAGATACATCGCATCGATGGGCTGCTCGAGGGTGGTGATCTCCACGGTCATGCAAATCCTCCCAAGATTTTCGCTTATGTATTCGCTTCGCCGGATCTAGATATGAAATATTGCCTGGCGGGTCTTATTCGAAGAATACGGGGGTTCAGCCCTAGAACAAGTCGGCAATTTCCTCTCGTACTGATAGGCCAGGGCTATTGGTCGACACGCCTCGTCAGTTGCTGACACTCCATAAGTATATCGCGTTTGTCAATACTCATCTATTGCTATTATTATTATTTCGTTTACCAATGATACTAATGGGAACCCAACTTGACCAAGTGTAATTCGGCCCTGGTCTACAGTGCCAATGGTCACTTTTAGCCACCTGACAATGAAAAACATGAGTCATCCCGGAGTTTCCTGATGGTACTGACCAAGCAACTACACTCGCTGCCTGTCATTCTGAGCCAGCCGTCCCGACGCGTCGGGAAAGAATCTCGTTGTTTAACTTCAAGGCCTTTACTGTCTCGCAGAACCGGTAGTTGGTCTCCCATAAGCAAAGAGATTCCTCTCCTTCCGCGGAAGGATCGGAATGACAATTAGGAGGAATGACGTGGCATAGGGGCACGGCAATGCCGTGCCCCTACGCTTGGCCTTCACCCACCAAACTCCGGGATGACTCATGATAAAAAAGGGAGGGCGTGAGCCCTCCCTTACGGTTCTATTGTTGGTGCGGTGCGCGGAATCTGGGTTAGCCGGTGGTCACCGGCTGTTTCCGTACCGACGCGATCGCATTGACCTGGTCCATCAGCATGTCGAAGTTCTCAAAGGTGAGTGACTGGGGTCCGTCACACTTGGCCTTGTCCGGATTGGGGTGGACCTCGATCAGCAGTCCGTGGGCCCCGGCGGCCACCGACGCCAAAGCGACCGGGGTGACCAGGTACCACTTTCCGGTGCTGTGGCTGGGGTCGGCGACGATCGGGAGGTGGCTGAGCCGTTTGATCACAGGTATGGCGGCCACGTCCAGGGTGAACCTGGTGAAGGTCTCGAACCCGCGGATGCCTCTTTCACAGAGGATCACCTGCTCGTTGCCTCCAGCCATCACGTACTCGGCGGCCAGTAGCCACTCTTCATATGAAGCGGACAGTCCGCGCTTGACCATGACCGGTTTCCCGATCAAGCCGACCTCGTCCAGAAGATTGTAGTTCTGCATGTTCCTTGCGCCGATCTGCAGGATATCGGCGTATTTGGCCACGGTCTCCACGTCGGCCGTGGCCATGACCTCGGTGATGATGGGCAGGCCGGTTTCCTGCTTGGCCAACTGAAGGAGCTTGAGACCGTCTTCGCCCATACCGCGGAAGCTGTAGGGAGAGGTCCTCGGCTTGAAGGCGCCGCCCCGCAACACCGTGGCGCCGGCGGCCTTCACCGCGATAGCCGTGGAGACCATCTGTTCCTCGTCTTCAACCGAGCAGGGTCCGGCCATGATCACGGGCTTGGGCCCGCCGATCACTGCGTCGCCAACCGTGATGATCGTGTCATTGGGATGAAATTCTTTGCTGACCAGCTTATAGGGCTTCGTGATTATCACGACTTCGGAAACCCCGGCCATCAACTCCATCTCGTCTTTAAAGTCCGGTGGCACTGACCCCATGACGCCTACAACAGTCCTCTCGATCCCCAGGTTGATCTGGGCCTTCAAGCCCCGGGCTTCGATCCGCTCCCGTATGTTTTCCAGGTCTTCTTGGGAGGTGTCTCGTGCCATTACAATGATCATTTCAGAACTCACCTTTGGGTCCATGGAATTATTCGTATTTCGTTCGGTCATTGAGGAGGAACTGGGACGGACCGTAAACGAAATACCCCGCCATAACTGGAGCCGGCGGCTGAAATCGCCGCAAGGCTCCCTCACTGTCATAACCCAGGGGCGTTACCCGGAATATTACCCTGCTCTAGGTACGCAGGTCTTTGGCCCCTTTTAGATACTTGAATACCAGGTCCTTTTGGTCCTTATCAGTATTAATCAGTATAAGTATCCTGATACAACGGGGCAAGCTACCCTTCACCGCCACCTGGGTTATGTCTACCAGAGGGGCGTTGGCCCACGCCAGTCTGCGGGCGGCGGTTGCCGGAAATGCGGCGTCCAGGTCCGGGGTCATGGTGAAAAAGACCGCGGCCAGAGAGTCCTCTTCCAAGCCGTTTGCGTCGATCAAAGCCTCGACCAACTCTGCGGCGGCCGCGTGGATGGCCTCCTCGGTGTTGGCGTCGGCCGTCGTCGCTCCCCTGATTCCCCGGCATGCTGTCATAAGCGCAATGTCGACCTCATTAATTTCCGGCAATCTGTCATCGGGTAAATGGCTCCTTAGCCTGGGAGCGAGACGCCCGCCAGCTCGGCAACGAACCGGCTGGTCCGCTCGACCAGTTCTTCCCTTGGCGACTCCAACATCACCTTGATCAGGGCGCTGCCCACCACGGCGGCCTCCGCCGTTTTGCCCACTGCTTCCACGTGGGCCCTGCTGGATATCCCGAATCCCACCGCCAGGGGAAGACTTGTGTGGGCCTTCACCCGGTCCAAGAGCTCAAAGCTGCGCCCGGAGACCTGGTCTCGCACGCCGGTAACTCCGGTGACACTGATGCAGTAGATGAACCCACTGGCCCCGGCGCAGGCGTCTTGTATGCTCCTGTCGGTGCTGGTGGGCGCCAACAACGGAATCATCGAGATATCGCGCGTTCGGCACTCCGCCATCAGGGGCGCGGCCTCGAATCCGGGGAGGTCCACGGCGATCAGCCCGTCGACGCCCGCCTGGTGGCATCGCTGGGTGAACTTGACCAGTCCATAAGTGTGGATGGGATTGTAATAACCCATCAGGATCAACGGCGTGTCTGGGATCTGCTCCCGCAGGGTCTCGGCAGCGTTCAGGCAGTCCTCCAAGCTGGTGCCGTTCTGCAAGGCCCGGAAGCTGGATTCTTGAATCACCGGACCCTCGGCCAAGGGGTCGCTGAAGGGCACCCCCAACTCCACGGCGTCAGCGCCGGCCGCAACCAGGGCTGGGACCAGTTCCAGCGTGGCTTCCATGTCGGGGAAACCGGCGGTCAAAAACACAATCAGTCCGGGACGTTTCTGCTCCCGGACTGCATCGAACATACGCCTGATTCGAGGTTCGCCCATACCTGGGACCTGGAGTCCTCCCGGCCCGGACCAAGAAAAACAGGGCCTGCGGTTTAGGCAAATCTAACGTACAACCCCACCGGTGTCTACCCCTTGGGCTCTACCCACAGGCTTGATCCTGGGATAATTACGCTCTGAGGAAGTTCATTTTAAAGTGATGATTCACCCGCTGAGGGCCTGCACGCCCAACGCCAGGGCGTTCTGGCCGGCATGGGCCCCGATGGCCGCCCACAGCGAACCGGTCCGCCAATAAAGCCACGCAAACAGGAACCCGGTGATGAAGATGGGGATCAGCACCCCGACAGAAAGGTGGAAGCCGCTGAAAATCAGCGCACTGGCCACGATGGCCCCCCACGGCCCGAGGCGGGGGAGCAGGCCGCGGAAGACGAACCCCCGAAAGAATATCTCTTCGCTCATGGGCGTGATGAACGCCAGCGCTTGGAAAGTCAGCACCACCGCCGGGCCGTCGAAGAAGATATCCGATTCAACCACCGGGGTGGAGAGCCGGTCCAATCCCAACCACTCCACGATGCCGGCGTAGAGGGATGTGGCGATCAAACTGGTGGCCAACACCCCCATCATCAGCAGGACGGTCCGTCTACGCGGCCACCGGACTCTGCTGAGCCAGAGCACGGCCAATGGGTATCTGGTATGCCGCAGACCGAGGAACCAGACCGTGGCGACGATGGACAGGGCCATCAGATGAACGCTGATCCAGGTGGCTACGGCGTCTTCCTGCTCGGGATATAGGGACGCAATGGCCAAGGCCGCCGCCGCCGCCGTGAATAGCGAGAGCATGACGAGAATTATCCCGGCGATTATCTGCCACACGCCCCAAGTCACACCACCCTTCCTGCGGACCACCCGGCCCGCGGAAGGACTCTCGCCGGAAAGGTCTTCGGCGGTGACTTCAACGTCAATCGCCCAAATCTCGGGGGCTGCCGACGGGCCGGCGGAAACATATCCGCAGCCGGCGCATCTGTTCTGTCCCGTTTCCCAGCGGCGGCCACAGCGGGAACAGTAGGACCGGTCCTCGCTCCCATCGGATGATCCAATCACAGTCTGCTCCGGTGGTCTTTCGCCGGGCTCGCCAGGCTCACTCAATCGCCGCGGCATACTATGGCCGGCCGGCGGTCTGGGTCTGAATCTGGGTCTGCATGCGCGCCTCGATAATCACTGCTTTAAAGTATAGCAACATGCCCCTTATTTCCAAGCGTGCGGTATAGGCCGGGAACCCGCGCCGTATCCCCATTTCGCCGGGGCGTGACTGCCAAGCATCCGCATCCGATTGCCAGAAAATGTCAGGTCGGCCATAATGGCTGCGGCCCGGCCTGTCCGGCCCACTGGAGATGACGACATGGCTTCAGAAAAACAACTATCCCGGGAAGAGTTCGACCACCTGGCGAAACTGCTTGGCGTTGACGGCGAACCGGCCTATCTCGACGAACTCTACTCCCAGACGCGTGGGGTCTTCATCGCCGGCGAAATCCTAAAGGAGATCGATGTCTCCGGCGCCGAGCCAGACATGGTTTTCATGCCGCCGGCGAACTGAACCCGTGATCAATACTTGGACGGTCACACAGTACTGGGAGGAAACGCCCTGATGGACACGCTGGAAATCTGCTACATGAGCGCCGGGGAGCTCTCAAAATTGGTCCAGAACAAAGAGGTTTCCCCGGTTGAGATAATCGACGCCCACCTCGCCAGGATCGAAGCCACCGAGCCGGTGCTGAACTCGTTCATCACCCTGTTGGCGGATGAGTCCCGTGCCGCCGCCCGCCAGGCCGAGAAGGACATCCAAGCCGGAAGGTACCGGGGCCCCCTCCACGGCATACCGGTGGGACTGAAAGACCTGTACAACACCGGCGGGGTGCGCACCACCTCGGGCTCCAAGATATTCGACACGTTCATTCCCGCCGAAGACTGCACCGTCGCCGCCAAGTTCCAAGAGGCCGGAGCTATACTCCTGGGCAAGCTGAACATGCACCAGTTCGCCTACGGTCCCACGGGGGAAAACCCCGACTACGGGCATATGCACAACCCCTGGGACCCGGACCGGGTCACCGGCGGCTCCAGCGGGGGCTCCGGGTCCGCCGCCGCGGCAGGCCAGTGCACCATCACCACCGGCAGCGACACCGGCGGTTCGATCCGGATCCCGGCCGCCCTCTGCGGCATAGTCGGCCTCAAACCCACCTACGGGCTGGTCAGCCGCTGGGGCCTGACCGCGCTGTCCTGGTCCCTGGACCACCCCGGCCCCATGGTGCGCACCGTGGAAGACGCAGCCATCACCATGAACGTAATCGCCGGCTACGACCCCAAGGATGTGGCCTCGGCCAAGGTCGATATTCCCGATTACACAACCGCGCTGACCGGCGATGTCCGGGGCCTGCGCATCGGCATGCCCAAGGAATACTTTGAAGCGCCGCTGGATCCTCAAGTGAGGAAGGCCGTGCTGGACGCAGTCAGCTTATTGGAGAGCATGGGAGCGGTGGTGAGCGAAGTCTCATTCCCCATGTTCAATCAGTCTCAGGCCATATCCAGCACCATACTCATGGCCGAAGCCAGCGCCTATCACCGGGACCTTTTAGAAAAAGACGGCCACCAGCTTTATGAGCCGGTGCGCCAGCGGCTGGAGGCTGGGTTATTCATCAGCGCCGCCGACTACCTCCGGGCACAGCAGGCCCGAGCCCTTCTGGACCAAGAGGGACGGCGGCTTCTTGACGACGTTGACCTGCTGGCCGGCCCGACCGAACCCGTAACCGCACCGGAGATCATGGCCTCCAGGGTGATGGCCGGAGAACAGGAGATCGGAGTGGTTGGCGCTCTGACCCAGTACACCCGGCCTTACAACATCAACGGCTTCCCCGCCATATCGGTGCCCTGCGGGTTCTCAGATACGGGAATGCCCATCGGGTTGCAACTGGCGGGAAAGCCCTTCGACGAGCTAACGGTTCTGCGTGCCGCCCACGCCTACGAACAGGCCACGGATTGGCATACCCGCCGCCCGCCTCTCTAGCCAGCCCTCACCCCCACTTAGGCACCGAGGATGGCCTCGCTCAAGCGAGGAACCATACTGGCAGAACCACACGGCTAGCTGGCGTCGTATTTCGTGTAGAATCCTTTTACGGCCCTGAAACGGCATCCATACCCATACCGATCTCACGGGGCTGGAAATGTGGAGAGTCGGCAGCAGTGGCGGATATCACCACCGTTACCTTTGACCTTTGGCAGACCCTGTTGCTGGATGAACAGGACCTGGGGCAAGCACGCGCCCTGGTCCGGCTTGAGGGCGCCCGCTCAGCCCTGGCCAAGACCGGCAAGCAATTTGACCTTGACCACATCCGACATGCCTATCAGTCCTGCTTCCAGCAATGCACGGAGCTTCGGCGCCGCGGCCTGGATGTGACCTTCAGGGAGCAGGTCTCG
The DNA here is from genome assembly GCA_022563275.1 of Chloroflexota bacterium. The sequence goes on from JADFNR010000013.1 coordinate 24,736, forward strand.
ATCTTCGTCAACCACATCGAACCCAGCCTGGCCAGCCGCCTGGATCCTGACGTGATGGATGAGATATCCCGGTCCTATTCGGACTCCTTCCTGGTCCACCCACCGCCGGCACATGCCGACGCGGTCCAGGTCCTTCAGGGGGTCAAGGACATGGGCCTGAAGATGGGACTGATCTCCAATACTGGGATGACGCCGGGGTTCACCTTTCGCAGCTACATGGAAGAGCAGGGGATGCTGAGCTATTTCCACACTCTGACATTCTCCGATGAGGTCAAGCTGGCCAAGCCTGGGAGCGAGATATTCATGACGACCCTACGGGCTTTGGGCGCGACCCCGGAGCAGACCATCCATGTGGGCGACCACGTGATGAACGATGTGGTGGGCGCCAAGCGGTGCGGACTGAAGACGGTCTGGATATCCGGGTTCTACGAACGCGAGGACCCCGACGACCCCGAAACCGAACCGGACATCACCGTGTCTGGACTGGCTGAAGTGGTCCCGGCCGTGGCCAAGCTGGCCGGACGGGCGGTGAAGGGTTGAAAGCCGGATAAAGGCTTATATCTTGACAATGGAAATACGCCGGTGATAGTGTCGACTCGCTTGTATTTCCTGGTAAAATATAATACCTATCTGATTACATTCAACCGTTATCCGGTGGATTTGTTTACCGGAAAAGATTATTCAGGGCAAAACAGCCACGGCCGGATTTGTCTCTGACATAGGTGGCGGGATGCTAAAAAGGATCCTGACAGGAACGCAGCATGGCTGACTCAGCCGAACTCAACGAACTGTGCCAAGCCGTTTTCGCACAGCGGCCACTTATCCTGGTGAGCAACCGGGGCCCGGTCGAGCATCAGATGACCGGCGACGGCCGCCCCGAAGCCCGCCGCGGCAGCGGCAGCGTGGTCACAGCCTTCAGCTCGCTGGCACAGAAATTCGAGTTCACCTGGGTGGCCAGCGCCATGGGGGAAGGCGACCGTGTCGTTTCCAACAACGGCCAGGGCCCCCACCTAAAATCTCCCCTCCCCGGGCACAAGATCAACCTGCGCTACGTGGTGACCCCGCGGCGCGTTTACCACAAGTACTACAACATCCTGTGCAACCCGCTCCTCTGGTTCCTGCAGCACTACATGTGGAACCCGCCTTACAATCCCAATGTCGATGCCGCCGTGCATGACGCTTGGGAAACCGGCTACATACCGGTGAACCAGGCCTTCGCCAACGCCGTGATCGAAGAGTCCCGTGCCCTGGAACAGGCGCCTTTAGTCATCGGCCACGACTACCACCTGTACCTGATGCCGGAGTTCGTGCGTCAGGGCGTGCCGGAGGCCGTGATCCAGCACTTCATCCACATACCCTGGCCCACGCCCCAATACTGGCACATGATTCCCGACTACATCATTCGGCGCATCTGCGAGTCTCTGTGCGCCACCGACCTGCTGGGTTTCCAGACCATCGGGGATGTCCGCTGCTTCCTGGACACGGTCGAAGAGTTCGTTCCGGAGGTAACCGTTGACCGGATCAACCATACCGTTGCCCGGGATGGCCGCACCACTTCGGTGAAGGTCTACCCCATCTCCATCAACGTGGAGGAAGTGCAGCGCATCGCCAACTCCCCCCGGGCCCTGGATTATGAGACCAGGCTGTCCGCTGACGCCGGAGAATTCACCATCGTCCGCATCGACCGCGCCGAGCCCAACAAGAACATCGTTCGCGGCTTCCGGGCCTACGAACTGATGCTGACCCGCTACCCCGAACTGAAAGGCAAGGTCAAGTTCCTCGCCTTCTTGGTGCCTTCCCGCACTCACATACGGCAGTATCAAAGGTACATGGACGAGATACAGCAGGTGATCCAACAGATCAACAACAACCACGGCACCGAGGACTGGCAGCCCATCGTGCCCTTCATAGAGAACAACTACACTCAGGCCATCGCAGGCATGAAGCTATATGACGTGCTTCTCGTGAACACGATCATCGAGGGCATGAACCTGGTGGCCAAAGAAGGCCCGGTGGTCAACAACCGCGACGGTGTGTTGGTCTTGTCCCAGAGCAGCGGCGTACACCACCAGCTTGCCGATGGGGCCATCAGCGTGTCGCCCACCGACATCGAGGGCACCATGGAGGCGCTGCACCAGGCGATCACCATGTCCGCCGAAGACCGCAAGGACAGGGCGGCCCGGTTGGTCGAGTCAGTCTGCCGCGAGGATATCAACCACTGGCTCTACCAGCAGATGCACGACATCTCGGCCCTGTTGTAGCTAGTCCTCACAAAGGGCGCCTCGTTGGCATAAGGCTTGGGGGAACCGACTTCGACACGGCCACCCGCCGGAAAACGAGGATGGATAATTGCCGTAGCTGGGTTTAAAGTAACAAGGAGGCGGCAATCCGCCCCACTTAGAAACTCTTCACTCTCCAGCACGTTTTGGTCAAGGGCAATCTGGCCGTGGAGAAAACGGACCACATGGAACAATTGTTCAATCCAACCTTGCCTGACGGCGGGCGCCCAGAGATCCAGCTCTGCATCTTCCCGCACCTGCCTGAATTCCTGGTCATCGACAACCGGGAAGAAAATCCCCAGGTGTTGCTGCTCAATACCGACGATGTTTTTGGCGAGGAATTCTACCGGACGGTGGAATCCGAGTTCTCCGAATCCCTGCGGTCATCCAGCGAATTCCTCTTTTCCCATTTCATGAACCTGCCCATCATCGTCGAGGAAACGGTACGGGACATCGCCATGACCTTCATCCTTGACCGGCTTGGGGTGCAGGTGGATGACGAAGATGAGATTCCGTCTGTGGTTGTCTACGTGGTCAGCGGCGGCGCCCTGACCACCCATGCTGGAAAGATACTCGAGGGCCTGAAGGACCTGATACACAGCAATTCCAAAGGCTCCGAATCAGACCGGTGGGGAGAAACCATCGCCGACCTGCTGGAACGAGAAACCATCATCATGCAGAAGTTGAATGAGCAGCAGATGGCGGAGGCGCTCACCAGCGATTCCCCCGACTATTTCACCCTCTGGGAAAGCCGCAACTGACCCCTCGTATTGTTTTGTGGACCGGCGCTCCCCAGTTGACCCCTCATTTCCTGGCGCGCCCCTCCCCCTCTCCCCTATAATCCCACCTATAGTTCCAGTCGCCATAGGGGCGCGGCAATGCCCTTACGGCGACGGAATTTGCCTTCATTTCCGGATGGAAGTTTCGCCGCGGGAGCCATCGATGGACCAAATAGGATTATCTATCAACACCAGGGGGGAAACCTCCGACGAAGAATTGATCTCCATTGCCCAACACGCTGACGAACAAGGGTATCACTCGTTCTGGGCTGCGGAGTCATGGGGCCGGGACGCTTTCACGGTACTGACCATGATCGCCTGCCACACCCAGAACCTGCGCCTGGCCACCGGCATCGTCAACGTGTTCAGCAGGACCCCCGCGCTCATCGCCCAGACCATCGCCTCCTTGGACATCTTGTCCAACGGCCGCGCCATCTTGGGGTTGGGCAGCAGCGGAAAAGTCGTGGTGGAGGGCTGGCACGGCGTGCCCTTCGATTCTCCCTTGGCACGGACCCGGGAGTATATCGAGATCATCCGCAAAGCCCTGAGCGGCGCCCCCGTGAACCACCAAGGCAAGTTCTACCAGATGGACCGGTTCCGCATGATCTCTCCGCCGGCGCAGGAGCGCCTGCCCATCTACATAGCCAGTTTGGGACCCAAGAACCTGTCCCTGACCGGCGAGGTCGCCGACGGATGGCTGCCCACCTGGGTGAACCGGGAGCGGCTGCCCGACCTGATGGAACAGATCAGCCTCGGCGCGGCCAAATCCGGACGGAACATCTCCGATGTGACCATCGCCCCTTATCTCATGTGCTACACCGCCGACGGTCCCGAAGACCTGGCCCACGGCGAGCAACTGCTGCGGGCCCACATGGCCTATTACATCGGAGGTATGGGAACGTTTTATTTCGAGAGTTTCAGCCGCGCCGGATTCACCACCGAAGCCCAGGCGATTCGGGACGCCTGGAGTTCCAAAAACCGGGATCAGGCCGCCGCCGCGGTGACGGACCAGATGCTGGAGAGCGTGGCGGTGTTGGGAGACGTCAAGCAATGCCAAGACCAGTTGGCCAAGTTCCGGCGGGCAGGGTTCGACATACCGATAGTCACCTTTCCCCACGGGATGGGCCTGGACGCCATCCGCCGCACCATCTCGGCCCTTGCCCCGCGGGCGGGCGCTTAGTGACGGTCAACATCGGCGTGATATCGGACACCCACTCGGCGGGCAGCGGAAGAGACCTGCCGGTGAAGATCCTGGACGCCCTGCGCGGAGTGGATATGATCCTCCACTGCGGCGATCTTGAATGCCTGGGAGTCCTGGATTACCTGGAAGAGGTGGCCCCGGTGCTGGCGGTGCGGGGCTACGAGGACCCCTTGGAAGATGGCGGCCGTCTTTCCATGACGACCAGAGTGGTGAAGATCGAAGGCGTGTCCATCGGCATGGTCCACGACATCCAGTGGCCTGGCCCTAAGATACCCACCACCCCAGACGGCACGGGGTTGGTGCTCCCAGACGGCGATGGGCGGGAGATCTTGGCCCGCAAGTTTAAAGAGCCGGTGGACGTGGTCCTATTCGGCGACACCCACGAGGAGTTGGTCATGCACTGGGACGGGGTCTTAATCATGAACCCCGGCAGCCCAACTTACCCAGGAAAACGCCACAAACGGGGCGTGCTGGGCACCATTGGCATGCTGGAAGTAAATGGGAAAGACGCCACCGGCCGGATCATCAACCTGGAAGACTCGCCGTAGCGCCTCCGTCATTCCGGCAAAGGCCGGAACCGTAGGCGCGGGTTTCCAACCTGCCCTGCTTCGCAACTACCATTCTCAGCGAATCAGGTCGGCGCGATGAGGACAAGCCAGACCTATCCTCTTCGACACGGTTGCGGGCCTGAAAGTGCGGGTTGGAAACCCGCCCCTACGCGGTCCTGCGCGGTCTCAATCACAATCGAATTACGTGGATTCCGGCTTTCGCCGGAATGACGAATGGCATAGAAATAAGAAAAGGGCCGGTCGATCGACCAGCCCTTTTCTTGATCTTGGTTGTGCCTACGTGATCCTGTCGATCAGCGGAGTGACCTCCAGGAATACCGGAGCGAACACCAGGGACACGATGGCCATCAACTTCAAGAGGATGTTCAGGGACGGACCCGAGGTGTCTTTGAAGGGGTCGCCAACAACATCGCCCTCCACCGCGGCCTTGTGGGCATCCGAACCCTTGCCACCATAGTGGCCCAGCTCCACGTACTTCTTGGCGTTGTCCCAGGCGCCGCCGGCCGTGGCCATCATGATGGCCAGCATGAAGCCGGACCCCACCGCTCCGATGAGCATGCCCCCCAGAGACTCCACTCCCAGGATAAAGCCGGTGGCCAGAGGGGCCGCCACGGCCATCAGGCCGGGAACGATCATCTCTTTAAGCGCGCTTTTGGTGGCAATGTCCACACACTCATTGTAATCGGGCTCGGCGGTCCCCTCCATCAGTCCTGGTATCTCCCGGAACTGGCGGCGCACCTCTTCCACGATTTCCATCGCCGCCCGCCCCACGGCCTTCATGGTGAAGGCAGAGAAGAGGAAGGGCAGCATGGCGCCGAAGAGGATCCCGACGATTGTCGTGTGTTGCAACAGGTTGATCGTTTTAATGTCGGCCGCGATGGCGAAGGCCGCCAGCAGCGCCAGCGAGGTCAATGCGGCGGAGCCGATGGCGAATCCCTTGCCGGTGGCCGCCGTGGTGTTGCCGAGGGCGTCCAGGGCGTCGGTGCGCTCCCTCACTTCAGGATCAAGTTGGGCTTGCTGGGCGATGCCTCCGGCGTTGTCGGCAACGGGACCGTAGGCGTCGGTGGCCAGTGTGATTCCCAATGTGGACAACAGGCCCACGCCGGCCAGAGCGACCCCGTAGAAGCCAGCCAATTCGAAGGCGATGATTATGGTAAATCCCACCGCGACCAGAGGAACAACCGTGCTGATCATGCCGGTTGCGATACCGCTGATTATGACCGTGGCGGCGCCGGTCTGCGAAGCTTCCGCGATCTGTTGGGTGGGTTTGTAGTCGTAGGAGGTGTAGTACTCAGTGGACAGGCCAATAATTATGCCCGCGGACAGTCCAGTAACTATCGCCCAGAACCATAATATATCCATGTCCAAGGAGAGGATGACAACCAGGGCGAAAATCACCAGCAGGATCGCCGATGCGAATATTCCCCGCCGCAGCGCCCATAAGAGTTGACCGAAACTGGCCTGCTCGCTGCTGCGGACCACGAAGGTGCCCAGGATCGCAGCCACGATTCCGGCGCCGGCCAGCATCAGCGGCAGAACCGCTTTATCGTCGTCCCAAGCCACGACGGCGCCGGCGGTCCCGGCGGTGGCCAGGGCGATGGCGGCGATGATCGAACTTACGTATGACTCGAAGAGGTCGGCGCCCATCCCGGCCACGTCACCCACGTTGTCACCCACGTTGTCCGCGATGACCCCGGGGTTCCTGGGGTCGTCTTCGGGGATGCCCGCTTCGATCTTTCCGACCAGATCGCTGCCCACGTCGGCGGCCTTGGTGAAGATACCCCCGCCGACCCTGGCGAAGAGCGCTATCGAACTGGCGCCGAAGCCGAACCCGGCGACCACTGTGATGTCCTGGAATATGACGTAGAGGATCGTCACGCCCAGCAGGCCGATGCCCACTACGGTGATACCCATGACCGTTCCGCTGGAGAAGGCGATACGCAGGGCCGGGTTGAGGCCGTGCATGGCGGCGGCGGCGGTGCGCACGTTGGCTCTGACCGCTACGCTCATACCGATGAATCCGGCGGTGACCGAGCAGATCGTGCCCGCCAGATAGGCGATGGCCGTCTCGGGGATAGTGTTATCCAGGGTCCACCAGTCGATCAGCGCCCAGAGTCCGGCGGCCACCACGATGACAAACGGAGCCAAGACCATGTATTCCCGGCGCAAGAATGTTCCCGCGCCTTCGCGTATCGCGTCGCCAATGGCCCGCATCCGCTGGTTTCCAGGGTCGGCGCGCAGTACGCGGATGGCGGTAAAAGCAGCGAATAAAAGGGCAACGCACCCTGCGGCGAGGGCAACAATCACGGATTCCATGAAGAGACTCTCTTAAAGGGACAGGTGTGGGCGGTTTGTCTACCAGTTAGTCCGGTCTAAACCGGCCTGTTTTTAGGCGTGCGCAACTTATCATATAGGCTTGAGGGTGTCAAGCGGATTTCGACGCCGCATACGCCTGTTTCGCACGTGTCTCGCCGCGGTGCAACAGCCAGTTGGCGGCGCGGAAATGGGCCTCAAAACCGGGCTTTAAAACCGGGACTCCGGGGGGGGGTTAAGGACTGTGTATGTCTATGTCCGGGAAGGCGATGGCCACCGCGAACCAGAGTGACCGCCGGGTGCTCACCCGTTCTAATCGGCTGCCCGCCAGAGGCCCGTCTCCGGCCCGGCCGGCAAAGTCCCAGGTGCTTCCCGTCTCCCGGTCGGTGAATCTTTCATCTTCCTGGTAGTCAAAAGTAAGCGTTCGTCCTCCGGTTGGCCCTTCTATGGTCCGGGAGAACGCTCCCACCGACCGGCCGCCAGAGGTGGTAAAGACCACGATGGCCTCACCGCCGACCTCGGCATTGACCGCGCCGTCGCCGATGACTCCCAGGGGGAACGCCGTGATGCCGCCGCCGGTCTCCACCGTCAGCACGATCTCACCGGCGGCGAGCCGTCCGTCCAGTTTGTCTTCATCCACCGGGAAGATGAACTGCCCCTTGTTGATGCGGTCTTGGTACCCACTGCCGAATCCGCTGCCGTAACGAGACCCCGCGAAGAGGGTCTCCAGGCCCCCCTGGGCGCCGGTGATCAGCAGGGTGTCAGGATGGAGGGCTTTCCACGCTCCCCAGGGCATGGTCGCCGATGGCAACGGCTTGAGCCGCGACCCGGTCAGGGTTCCAACAACGGCCTCGCCGGCCACCTGGAACCAGTAAGACCCGGTCTGATGGTCGTACATCACCAGGTCCGACTGATATAGGGCGCTGGTGTTGCCGAAGGTGAGGGTCTGGCCGTCTACCTCCCGGCTGAAAACCACGCCGCTGAAGCACAGCGGGCAGTAGGTGATCAACAGGGGAACGCCGCCGATGGTGTCGTTGACAATCTCGTGGAAGTTCAGGATGTTTATGGGATAGGCAAAGGCCTCGCCGTCCGACTCGTAACCGAGGACCAGGTCGTCGTCGGCCAACCATGGCAGTGCGTCCACGCCTCCGTATGCCGGGAGGTCCACCGGAATGATGGCGTCCCGAAGGTCGGTTTGGAGTTCGTCCGAGATCTCGCTCAGGGGCACGAACTGGGCTCTGGTTCGGCCGAAGGTATCGAAAAGTATGTCCTCCAGGGGCACGCTATGGATGCTCCGGTCCAGGTCCGGAATGGTCCGGGGAACCGCTGAAGAGCCTTCCGGGACTATCGCGGCCGGCTTGGGGTTTTCAGCGGTGGACTGAATCGACGCGGTTGCTGGGGCGGCGTCCTCAGGTTGCGCCGGCGCCCCCGTTGGACCCGACCCGCCGCAGGCGGCGGCCAACGTCAATAGGCCGGCGGCGAGTGCGGTCCAACGGTTCATGATTGACGGCTTCAACGATGATCCCCGCTATAAGATAAAGTGGCGGCCAATGATTTGATGCCGCCAACCGCCATTCCGGTACATCCCGACGTTACCGCCGGATAAAAGTAACCGCATCGCCGCCCAATAATGGGAAGCCGATGCTATAATGCGGCACTAACCGGCGCAGGCGTGCCCCTGCCAGCGGGCCCAGCCCAGCTTAGCATCCAACGGAGAAGGAAAAGCTAAATGTTTATCGGCTACTTCACTGAACGGCCCTACCAGGACCCCGACTCGGGATTCTTCGGCGCAACAGGCAAGCCCATCAAGGACCTCACCCTCAGCAACGGCGAATATAATCCCGAACTGGGCGCCGCCCTCTACAACCGTTATCTGGACGAAAAGGTCTACGCCGAGGAGATGGGCTTTGACGGCCTGGTGCTGAACGAGCACCACAGCACTCCGTTCTGCATGGGCGGCGCGATGAACGTCGAAGCCTCCATTCTGGCCCGCATCACCAAGAAGGCGAAGATCGTCCTCCTGGGCAATATCTTGCCCATCTGGGATGATCCTCTCTGGCTGGTCGAGCAGCTCGCCATGATCGACCTCATCTCCCACGGCCGCCTGGTCTCGGGATGGGTCCGGGGCACCGGGCGTGAAAGCGTGGCCCACAACGCGTCGCCCCCCTACAATTGGGAGCGGTTCAAAGAGGCCCACGAATTCATCATCAAAGCCTGGACCACGCCCGGCCCCTTCCGCTGGGAGGGCAAACACTACCAGTACCGCCACGTTAACCCTTGGGTCATGCCCTACCAGAAGCCCCACCCCCAGATCTGGCTGCCCGGGGTGGTCAGCCGCGACTCTCTGATGTGGGCCGCAGAGCAGCGTATCCCCTACGTCATGCTATCAACCGAACTGGAACCAACCAAGCAGGCGTTCCAGCTATATCACGACGCCGCCGCCGAACAGGGTTATCAGTCCGGCCCCCAGAACCTTGGCTATCTGTGGAAGGTCCACGTGGACGAGACCGAGGAATTGGCCGAGAAGACCGCCCGGAAGTACATCCAGGGCCCCAGCAACCCCTTCTTGGCCGGCAACGAAGGCACCAATAACCCGGCCCTGGTCAGCCTGCCGGGGCTTTCCTCCCGCCGCCGGGTGCTGCCCACACAGGCGTCGGCCACCGCCAACCGGGGCGGGGGAGCGGGAGAAGTTCTGGGCCGGCCCTACGAGCGGCAGATCAAGGACTACACGATCATTGCCGGCACCCCCAAGACCGTGATCCCCAAGATACGTCACGTCCTGGAATACCTCCGGCCCGGCAGCGTGTTCTTCTGGGACGGCGATGGCGCCATGACCCACGACGACGCGATGCGCAGCCTGAGGCTCATGGGCGAAGAGGTCTTGCCAGCCGTCCGTGAGATCGCCGCCGACCTGGAACTGCCCGGTTCCTTCGAGGTGGACACGGCAACCGGCAAACCATACGTGGCAATGACAGCGGCCACCGCCGGCGCCGAAGGCGGCCACGGGGAGGACTAGTCCCGTTCCGGCGTTGGCGCCCTAGCAACCCGATCCCCCCAGGCCTGATGCTAACCGGCCGGGGGGATTTTAAATCCAACCGTGGACTACCTACAGATAATTGGACTATCCGCGGGCCTGCACACCGGCCATAATATGTCCCGATGAGCACCGATTCAAATCCGGACCAAAGCTTAGACCTGAGCGCCGACGTTATCGTGATCGGAGGCGGCCCCGCCGGCAGCGCCGCGGCCACCATGCTGGCCCGCAAGGGTTGGGAGGTGACCGTCTTAGAGCGGGAGCAGTTCCCCAGGGACCACGTTGGGGAATCGTTACTGCCGGCCTCCATCCCCATACTGGAAGAGTTGGGCGCGCTGCCCGCCGTGGAGAGCGCGGGTTTCCTGACCAAGTACGGCGCCACCATGGTCTGGGGCACCGGCGACGCACCCTGGAGTTGGTACTTCAAAGAGACCAGCCAGCGGTACCCTCACTCCTATCAGGTGTGGCGTCCCCAGTTCGACCAGATCCTGCTGGAGAACGCCAAGGCCCAGGGGGTCACCGTGTTGGAGGGCCACCAAGTCACCGGCGTCATCTTCGACGGCGGCGAGGCCGTTGGGGTGGAGTTCACCAACCGAGACAGAGTCTCCGGAGAGGCGCAATGCCGTTTCGTGGTCGACGCCAGCGGACAGTCGACGTTGCTGGCGCGCCATCTGGAATCGAAGCAGTGGGACCCGTTCTTCCAGAACCTGGCGGTCTACGCCTACTTCACCGGGGTCCAACCGCTGCCTGAACCCGACCAGAACAACATCTTCATCGAGTCCTACCGGCACGGCTGGCTCTGGAGCATACCGCTGCACACCGGCCGCACCAGCGTCGGCGCGGTGGTCGACTCCAAGACCGGGCAGGAGGGCATCCAGCAGAACGGCGCCAAGGCGTTCTTGGAAGCCCAGTTGGCCCAGAGCGGCCACACCCGCGCCATGCTGGAGAACGCCAAGATGGACTCTGAGCCCACCGTGGTGCGCGACTGGTCATACACCGCCGAGAAGCTATTCGGGCCGGGCTACATCCTGGCCGGAGACGCCGCCTGTTTCGTTGATCCCCTATTCTCATCCGGGGTCCATCTGGCCCTGATGTCCGGGGTGCTGGCCGCTGCCTACGTGACCACGGCTCTCAATGACCCGTCGATGGCCGATGCGGCGGGCCAGGTTTACCAAGAGCTCTACCTCAAGGAGTACAACCAGTTCCGGGAGATGTCCCGGCTGTTCTACTCCAGCAATCTCAGCGCCGAGTCCTATTTCTGGGAGGCCCGCCGCATCACCAAAAGCGGCCAGTATTCGCCGCGTCACAGCTTCATCCAGGCGGTGGCCGGACAACCGCCCCGAGGCTATGAGCGGGTGGTGTTGGACCGGGGCCAGGCGCCCGAGGAATTCATCGAGAGCGTCCGCGCCGTGGAATCGGAACGTTTGTCCCGGACTCGGTGGTTGGCCGCCCTGGCCGCGGACCCCCAGCGCAACCAGATATTGAACGCGGTCCCCCGGCTGGCCGAGGGCGTGCAGGTCCAGTTAAAGCCGGTGCTGGCCGAAGGGGAGTTCGTGCAGGGGCACGTTTTGAATACCGTCTCCCAACCGGAGGGCACGCCCTGCAGCCCCCTTGTCGCCACCGTGATCGCGGAGATCGACGGCCAAAAATCGGTCTCCGACATCGTGGACGGTCTGGGACAGCACCTGGACCAAGCCGGTCACGCCCAACTGGAAGAGGCCGTTTCGCGCACCATCGAGATACTCTACGTCGATGGCACGGTGGCCGGGCTGGTCACGGAGTGAGCCTGGGCGCTGGCCATTCTTCTTTGGTGCTGAATCCTAGTCCACCGGCCTGGCGGGTTTAAAACCCGCTCCTACAATCCTGTGCCAAAAACACTCAGTCCCTTCCTCCTCGCAAGGGGGAAGGTTAGGATGGGGGCACGGCTTCACAGCCTCCCGATTACGAGACTGTCGTTAGACCGGCGCATAAGTCTGAGATAATCGCTTTCAAAAAAACCAGGAGAAAACATGGCCACCAGACAGATACCCACGGAAGATGAAGTGATCGGTTGGATGGACTCGCTCAGCAACTGGGGACGCTGGGGCGACGACGACCAGATGGGCACCCTGAACCTGATCACCGACGCCAAGCGGGCCCAGGCGGCCGGCCTGGTTAAAGAGGGCATCAGCGTCTCTTGCTCCCGGTTGATCGTCCCGGAACTCGCCGCCGATGTCACCACCATCCCGCCGCTGCACTACATGATCCGGGCCGGCGACACGATTCCCGCCCAGGGAGGCGGCGGCACCTCCGATTTTCTGGGGTTCTCCTACCACGGCCTGACCATCACCCACCTGGACGCCCTGTGCCACCAGGCCTGGAACGGCAAGCTCTATAACGGCTTTGACCCGTCGCTGGTCGGCAGCGAGTCCAAGGCCACGGTGCTGGACATCGACAAAGCCCAGAACGGCATCATCACCCGGGGCGTCATGCTGGACATCGCCAAGGTGCGCGGCGTGGACTGGCTGGAGGCCGGCGAGGGTGTGTTCACCGAGGACCTGGAAGCCGCCGAGAAGGCCCAGGGCGTCCGGTTGGAAGAGGGCGACGCCCTGATGCTGCGGCTGGGCTGGTACAAGCGGCGTCTGGAGAAGGGCGCCCCCGCATCGGGCCGGCCCGGACTTCACGCCGAGACCCTGCCCTGGCTGAAAGAACGCGGCATCTCCATCGTCGCCGGCGACGCCTCCCAGGACGCTGACCCCAGCGGCTACCCGGCCCTGGGACTGCCCATACACCGGGTGGGCATCGTGGGCATGGGACTCTGGCTCATCGACGCCGCCAACTGCGAGGAACTGGCGGCGGTCTGCCAACGCCTGAACCGCTACGAGTTCATGTTCATAGTGGCCCCGCTAAGGTTCAAGAACGCCACCGGCTCCCCCACCAACCCCCTGGCCCTCTTTTAGGCGCCCTAGCGGCGCAAAAAGGGGTTTTGGCCAGGACTTTTCCGCGTTCTTCACCGCCTGGGTAAATCCTGGGCAAGATTCTCTGCCGCGGCAAACAAAAACCAGGTGCGGTCTAAGACCGAACCTGGTTGAGGTGCCTCACCATGGACTCCGCTGACCCTGCCTTCACGGCGGGAGCAGCCGCCCCTACCTCTTACAGTGGGGGATACCGGCTATTTTTCTTCAACGATCGCGGAGCCTCAGGCTTCCCGGAGCCATCGCCGGCTCCCCATGGGACCGCCGTTGCTTACGTCCCAAAGCCGGCGATGGCCCTACAAGGGAAGTGCCATGAATGGTTCAACTCGAATCGCCTCATGCAGGCTACCTCCTCCCGAGAATCCGTTGTTCCCTGAGGCATCGATCATCGCCTCGCCTCAGCCTGCGCTGACGCCTTTTGTTGGTCAACGCTAGATTCTTAAGCTATCAGATATATTTTTCTCTGTCAACGTGTATAAACTCTACATATTACGACGAGTTAAAGGTAATATAACTTATTATCTATCAACTTATCGTAATTTCTGGATCGGATAATTCACCAAGGCATCAAATTTAATCGATTAGTTGTCTTGATTCAAGTAGTTATAGCTTAATCTGTTTATATATTGTGAATTAAATAACGAATAATTGTGATTTTTTGCACATTTTTGACAACTATGTGACATCATTGTATCCTCCAGATATAACGCTAATTTCCACCATCTGGCGCAGGAATTTCCGGCCATGATGGATGCGAAGACCTTCACTCGTCATCGAGATTTCCCTCAGATCGGGACGATGACGGCCCGATCACTTCCGGACCGGCCCGCACCGGGGGCCAAGGAAGGCCGATATGGCGGTTCGAGAACTGGGAAACTCGGAAGGTCAGTCTCAGCTACGCTTCATATTAACGGTCGTCGATGGTTGTATCGAAACTGAGCGGTCGGTTCGCGAACTGTTGGGAAGCGGACTGCGGCAACAGAATATCGAGATATTCTACGACCATCAAATGCCGGTCCATGCCGATTCGATCGGGCTCCCATCGGGCCGATTGAAAGTGACCCTCCAATATCTGGAAGACCTCCTGGGGTTGGACGCTTCAACTTCGATGGAGTACGAAGGATATTGGAATGCCGGCCGGCATATCTTGCTCGCCAATGTTTCCCAAGATAACGACGCCGAAATAGCCGTCGCCGTCTTGGGGAAGGCGGGGTCCCGCACCGGACGCATCTTGGGCTACGGCCATTCCGCTAAATCACTTGCGCACACCGTTTGACTCGGACCCGGCCGTCCAACCAGGAATTTCGGTAGCCAGGGACTATTTCGACGCAGCGTTTGAGCGGGAAGAAAGGAGGCCCGCCACGCGGGGAATCCAACTAGCCGTGGTCCGGCTCATTGTCATTAGACCTCACTGATACTGATTCACTTGGGTGGGTCCAATTTCAGGCGGCACAACTCTGTTGTAGCGAAGGTGTGTGATGGCAACTATCTTTTTAGCGGATGAATTTCTCTTCCTGGAGATCGAGGGCGAATTAGATCAATTTGAGCCCTTGTTCGAGCCCGATTATCTGGGACTTTTCGATCTCGACGAGACCGAACCGCGTCCTCCGGAACCGAATCGCTGGAGTTACCGGATCCCCTGTCCCGGAGTAAGGTTCTACTTCTACGAATGAGGCCACCGGCTCGCCGGATAAAAAAGGGGCTGCGGGTTCTACCCGCAGCCCCTTTTTTGGGCTTCATGAGGGAGCAGGAAACCCCCTACTTCCCCTGCTTGATCCAGTCGGCTATCCGTTCGCCGATCATCATGGTTGTTACGTTGGTGTTGGCGCGGATGCAGTCGGGCATGATGGAGGCGTCAACCACTCGGAGGCCCTCCATCCCGTGGACCTTGCCGTACTGATCGACCACGGCCATGGGGTCTGATTCCGGGCCCATCTTGCAGGTGCAGGATATGTGCTGAGAGGTGGTCACTTCCCGGTACAGGTATTCGTCCAGCGCCTCGTCTGATGCCAGTTCGGCGTCGGTGGGCTCGATGCGCTCTTGAATGATGTCTTTGAAGGCGGGGTCCTCGCCCAGGGCCACGCAGATGCGGACCGTCTCCCGCAAGCGCTCCCGGTCAACCTCTTCCTCAAGAT